>DMUF01000105.1:0-1798 GCA_003476445.1 Gammaproteobacteria bacterium
GGTGGTGGTAGTTCTACCGCGCATGATGATACCCCCTCATTGCTTGATAGCGCCGCAAGGGTGACTGTTGTGTTACCCCGCGAAAACTATCATTTCCGCTAGTTTCAGGATGCAACAGGACGTTTCACAGCGCCCGTAGCCGTGTGTTCGAGGGAATTTTCCGGGCGACGAGGGCATTACCTGGCGATAGCGTCGATGAGCCCCCATTTAAGTGCGATGTCCGCCGAAAGGCGCTCCCCGCCAAGCGCCATCCGCGCCGTGCGCAACCGCCCGATTCGCCGGGGAATGCTCACGGTACCGCCTGCACCAGGAATTAAACCCATTCCCACCTCAGGCAGTTCGAAGAATGCATCGGCGCGCGCCTCGATGCGCCCGGCAAAGGCGGGCAGTTCGATGCCCGCACCAATGCAGGCGCCCTGCAGCTTGCATGTCGTTCGATCCGCGAGCTGATGCAAGAGCCGACCGGCGCTGCGCGAGAGCCTGCCAGCGTGGGCGATGGCGGCGTCGCGCTGGCTGCCGAACTCATCCAGGTCGCCGCCCGCACAGAATGACGGTCCTGCGCCGCACAGTGTCAGGTTGCGGATACTCGCATCAAGCAGGACAAGTTTTAGGGATTCGCACAGCGCGTCGCGCATCGCGGCAGAAAAGGCGTTGCGTCGCGCGGGTTGATTGAGCGTGATGGTGAGCGCATCGCCGTTGCGCTCGATGAGCACCGGGTCAATTGCATCAGCTATCTCCCGACGCGGTCGGGTCGATAACCAGCGCTCGAATTCTCGCCCGTGCTGCAGCGTCGAGTAGGCGAGGGATTCCAGCGTCAGCCCGGTATCCACTTGCGACCAGGCCTCGTGTCGCAGCAGGTCGACCAACGTAGCCGCGGCGAGCGGGTTCGCGCCGATGCGTTGCAGCAGATGTGCGCAGGCCGCGTCGCTTTCGGCAATGACGTCAATGCAGGTTGGAACGGGTAGCCCTGGCTCGGCGTGAATGCCGATGATGACGCAGTGGGGCAGGTTGAGCCGGGGCGGGCAGTTCGTGCCCGCTCCGCGGCAGTCAACTAACACCGCGCCTGACAGATTGCCCGCAACTGCCGATAGCGCCTCTACCCGTTCCGGGTCGCCGGTGAGGCGGACGAACTCCGCAAGGGTCAGCGCTTCTGGCATCAGGTGCGACGTATCCAGGCACCGGGTGCGCTCGTTTGGTAGCCCATCGCGCGATAAGCCGCGTCGACCACGCCCTGACCGCGCTCGTTCAAGAGAATCCCAGCGCCCATGCGATTCATTGCATAACCAAAGGCGATGCCCGCCTCGGGATCGGCAAATCCGACACTGCCGCCCGCGCCCGCGTGCCCGAAGGCGTCCCGACCGAGCACCATGCTCTCCATGAAGCCGGCAGGACGATGCCGGTTATCCATCGAGCGCATGAAGCCAAGCCCGAAGCGCGTGGGCATCAGCAGCGTTGCATCGATTTCGGTGGCGACTGAAACGGCGCTCATGCGCTCGATGGTCTCGGGACGTAGCAGCCGAACCCCGCGATGTGTTCCACCCTGGGCGAGCGGCGCATACATGCCGGCAAGCGCGCGGGCGTTGGCCATGCCGCCGCCGCCACCAAACTCGGCGCGCCAGGCCTCCGGCAAGTCGGACCGATGGCCTCCGGTATTCATGAGCGCAAGATACTGCAGCGACGGCTCACCGGCCTTGAGCCCTCTCTGCAGGGCGGCGGTGAAGGCGGCGAGCGGTGCCTTGCGGTCGGGTTGCCACGGGACCATGCGCGCGACGCGGTGATGTTCCGAATCCGGCAGACC
>DMUF01000105.1:2153-5039 GCA_003476445.1 Gammaproteobacteria bacterium
GATTGCCCGGACACGCGTCGAACGAGTTCGCCGACGGTCCAGCCAAAGGTCGACATGTGGTAGCCATTGCGGGTGCCGGGCGTCCAGAAGGGCGCTTCTGCCGCCAGGCGCTCCGTCATGTAGTTCCAGTCCAGAAATCCGCCCTTGCGCACGGGATCGCGCAAGGCGGGCACACCGGCGCTGTGGTTGAGCATCATCGCAACCGTCACGTCTTCTTTGCCCGCGGCGCCAAACTCAGGCCAGTACGCGGTGACCGGAGCGTGCAGATCAAGCCGCCCTTGATCGACGAGAACGTGCGCGCAGAGCGCGGTCGCCGCTTTGGTGCAAGAGAACACGACGCAGAGCGTATCGCTCTCCCAGGGCGCGGCGTCTGTCCCCGTATCGCGCTGTCCGCCCCACAGGTCCACCACGAGTTCGCCCTGGTAATAGAGGCAGAGCGACGCGCCAACTTCGTTCAAGGTGTGGAAGTTTTTGCTGAATGCGTCGAGCACCTGTTCGAATTGCGGCGCGCAGAGTCCCTGGATTCGCGTCGTGCCGGCGGTCACATCGATGTTGTTGCTCATGGTGGGCTGCCTGATGGTCGTGAGCAGGCTAGCATCGTCCAGACGCTCGGGACACCGGTTGGCAGCAGCGGTCCGGCGGGACGCATCAGGCGCGGTGCGCTAGAGTGCGGCGCTGCTCTCGGGGGTATCCGGTCAGATGTTCAAGACAATGTTGTCCCGCGCGGTCCTGCGTCTGGGTGGCTGGGCGCTGGAAACGCCGGTGCCGCCCGTCGGACGCTATGTTCTACTGGCCGCGCCGCATACCTCCAACTGGGACTTTGTCTGGCTGTTGGCGTGTGCCTGGTCCGCCGGCGTGGATCTCAAGTGGATGGGCAAGGCGAGTCTGTTTCGCGGACCCTTTGGTCCGTTCATGCGCGCGCTCGGCGGCATTGCCATTCAGCGTGACACCCGTTCCGGAATCGTTGGCGCCACCGTCGCGGCGTTTGCCCAGCAGCGGGATCTGGTGGTGACCATTCCGGCAGAAGGCACGCGCAGTGCGGGATGTCATTGGCGCTCAGGCTTCTACCACATCGCCCGGCTGGCGAACGTGCCCATCGTCCTTGGCTATCTCGACTACGCGCGCCGGCGCGGCGGTCTGGGCCCCGCGCTGGTCCCCTCAGGCGATATCCGCGCTGACATGGACATTGTTCGTGCGTTCTATCGCGACAAGCAGGGCCGCAACCCCGGCGCATTCACCGTGCCGCGGCTCATCGAAGAGGATTCGGCGGAGGAAGGCGCGAGCGGCGCCAAAAGATAGGCTGTCTCAACGCCCGCTGGCTCGAAGCAGGTGGACCGCAATCGATCCGGTCGGAAGCGGCCGGATCTCTCTAGAACGTACGTGCAAAAGCGCGGTCCCGCCCGGATCGAGCGGGACCGCCAAACATCACAGCGGAGCAGCGTCCTGCAGTTCGTCCAGCGTTCCCAGTCGGGTCAGCTGAGTTTCGCCGCTGTTACCGTCGACGCCGTCGTTGTCATTGACGATCCACACATCGCCATCGAGCGTAACCGCGGATCCTTCGATCTTCTCGGGCGCGAGACCGCCGGTGCGGGTCAGATCGCCCTGTGCCAGCAGATCACGGACCAGCGTCTTCGTGACCGTACCGCCGGCAGCAACGCCGGTGACGTCGAAGGAGTAGAGCCGCTTGATGCGTGCGTCCGGACCGCCCTGGTTGTCCCGCTCCACCATCAGGAACTTGCCGCCGCCCAAGGAAGTGAGGTCGGACAGCCCGACCCAGCCGCCATTAGGCGACGCGACCGGCTCGATGGGGTAAAGGAGGAACGACCAGGTGCCCGCCGCAATGTTGTAGACGCCGATGCGAACGCGGTCGGCACCGTCGTTCAGAAGAGCCCACGGACGCTGGAAAGCGACATAGACCGATCCGTTGTATTCGGCGACCCCCTCGAAACCAAAACGGAACTGCGCCGCGTTGACCGCGTCCGGGAGCCGAATCACGTTCTGGATGACACCCTCTGCGTTGGTCTTGAGCAGGAAATTCAGGCTGAGGATCGGGCGGCCAGCTTCGGCACCCACCACTGAGCCATTTCCCTCAGAGGCAAGCCAGAATCCGCCGTCGCTCGCGCGTGCGATGCCTTCCGGGTCCAGGTTGACCGTTTTGTCAGCATTGATCAGCAGCGCACGGTCAGCCTGATCGAAGACCCCAGAGCGCGCCGCGTTGGAGCTGCTGACGGTCGGATCGGGGACGGTCACAACTGGCGTGTTCGCGAGCACGTCGCCGCTGTCCTTGATGGCCAGTTCCGAGGCAAGCGTCACAGGCCGCGTGGTGAGATCGAGCGTGAAGATGCGGTTGGCACGGAAGAAGCTGTCGTCGATGGCGTAGAGGATATCAGCGTCCGTGGGATCGCTCGCCAGACCCGACATGGCGCCCCACGCGATCGGAGTGCCATCCGTGCGATCGGCGGCGCTGATCGACGGATAGGTCGGCAGCGTGGTGCGATAACCGTAGATGCCGAGGCCCGCGCGGGCGATACCGGAGCGGGTGTCAACTTCGCTTGCGGTCACGAGCAGACGTCGTGAGGGAATGGCGATGATCCCTTCCGGGCTCAGCGCCGCCGGGAGCACCTGACGGAACATCGGTTGAACCGGATCGTTGATGTCGTAGACATAAACGACGCTCGCCCGCTCTGAGTTGATGAACAGGTAGTCGTCGGCGCCAAAGGTGGCTGCGGTCACGTTTTCGGGCTCGTTGCCCTTGGCATCCGAGCGACGATCCGGGTAGTTCCCGACCCGTGCGGCGATTTGATCGAGCTGGTTGCCAGCCTCGTAGACGACCACGCCGTTGCGGTTGAAGACGGTGAAGCCGCGGCTGCCGCCGTCCAGGTCGCC
>DMUF01000247.1:0-7123 GCA_003476445.1 Gammaproteobacteria bacterium
GTGGTGGTTTCTTCGCTGATACCGTGGATGCGCTCCAGCATGTGCGGATACTTGTTGTGTATCAGCTCGGTCAGGTCGCCGCCGTCGTCGAGCAGCAGGTTGGCATCCCACGGCTTGCCATCTTTCAGGATGGTCTGCTCGATGCACCACCAGTACTCCTCCTCGGTTTCACCCTTCCAGGCGAATACCGGCAGTCCGTTTGCAGCGATAGCAGCGGCGGCGTGGTCCTGGGTCGAGAAGATGTTGCACGAGGACCAGCGCACCTCGGCGCCAAGCGCACAGAGTGTTTCGATCAGCACCGCGGTCTGCACAGTCATGTGGATGCAGCCGATGATGCGCGCACCCGCGAGCGGCTGTGTGGGGGCGTATTTGCGACGGATCGCCATCAGGGCGGGCATTTCGGCCTCCGCCATGCGAATTTCCTTGCGGCCAAACTCTGCGAGGCCGATGTCGGCAACTCGATAATCACTCATGGCATTGCTCCTTATTGGGTGGTCGGGGCGACCTTACGAAAGGCGTGAATCTGGATCTGGAAACCGTTGCGCTGGGCGAGAAACTGCGATTCTTCGCGGGTGAAGCCGGCAGCCTCTGCCCACTCGGTGAGTTCCTGGGGTTCAAAACCGAGCCATTGGTCGCCGCACGCGTCGTGCACCCAGGTGTGCTCGTGGCGACAGAGCTCGACCACCAGAAAATGACCGTGATCAACCACCAGACGCCGGGCGTACTGAAAGACGCGCGCGGGGGCAGCCAGGTGGTGAATGACCATGGCGGCGACCACGAGCCGATAGCGGGCGATGCTTGGCAGCGCCATGAAGTCGCGTTGCAGCAGCCGCACATTCGGACAGTTCTGTGCCACCGGAGCGCAGCGCTCGAGCATCGCAGGCTCGTTGTCGATGCCCGTGACGACATCGAACCGATCCGCAAGCGCGCGCAGCAGTTCACCGTCACCCGGTCCAATCTCAAGCGCAGTGCTCTGGTCCGGCACCACGGTTGCGCCGGCGAGCGCGCGGTCGAGAACCTCGAGTACGCCGGGGACGTACACCGCGGCTTGCGCGACGCGCCCTTGGCGGGCCGCAAAATCCGCCGCGTTCAGAGCGAAGAATTCCAGGCTGCGCCGAGCCCTTGCTGCATAGACATCCTGAACCCGAGCCTGCTGCTCGGGCGACAGGTGGGTGGCGTCGATTGCGGCGAAAAACGCCTTGCGTACCGCCGTGGTAGCGGCCGCGCGCCGATAAAAGATGGTGCTGCCCTCGCGCCGTTTTGCGACCAGGCCCGCCTCGAACAGGATGCGCAGATGATGGCTGAGGGCGGGCTGTGCGATGTCCAGGATCGTGCAGAGCTCGAGCACGCCGTAGGAGTCGTTGCGCAGCGCACGCAAAACCTGCAGCCGCACCCGCTCGCCGAGCGCGCGCGCCTCGCCCAGCAGGCGCTCAAAGTCGTCTTCCGCTCCGGGATCAGGCGCTTCGCTGACAAGATGTTCGGTAGGTGCGGTCACGGGCGGCGGGCAATCGGTTGGGGAAAACCGAATGTTAGCACCGAAGATACATCTATCAACGTAGTTTGATATGATTTTGCGAACTGTTTGTCAGTGTGCACCAGCGCGTCTAAGCCGAGACCATCGCATGAGCCTGCCGTCCTCAGGGGTTCTCATCCCCGCAAGCAAACTCCCCGACGTGAAGACAACGATCTTCACGCGCATGAGTGAGCTTGCCCGCCAGACCGGGGCCCTGAACCTCTCCCAGGGATTTCCGGATTTCGACGGTCCGCGCTATCTGCTCGAGCGGGTGCAGTTTCACCTCACCCATGGACAGAACCAGTACGCGCCCATGGCGGGTGTGATGCCCCTGCGCGAGGCAATTGCGGAGAAGGTGGCGGACCTGTACGGCTGCCACACCGACCCGCTCGAGACGGTGACGGTGACCGCGGGCGCGACGGAAGCGCTGTTCTGCGCTATTGCCGCCGTAGTCCGACCCGATGATGAGGTGATCCTTTTCGATCCCGCTTATGACAGCTACGACCCTGTGGTCAGGCTGCAGGGCGGGCGCACGGTCCGCATCCCGCTAACGCCGCCGCACTACACCGTCGACTGGAATCGCGTCGCCGACGCGCTGTCGCCGCGCACGCGTCTCATTATCGTGAACACGCCGCACAACCCCACGGGAAGCGTGTGGTCCGCGGCGGATTTCGCTGCGCTTCGGGATCTGGTGCGCGATCGGGAAATCTATCTGCTCGGTGACGAAGTCTATGAGCACATCGTGTTCGACGGGCATGCGCACCATAGTCTGTGCGCAGATCCGGAGCTCTTTGGCCGCAGCTTTGTCGTCTCTTCGTTTGGCAAGACCTACCATGTGACCGGCTGGAAGATCGGCTATTGTGTGGCGCCTGCGGCGCTCACCACCGAATTCAGGCGCGTGCATCAGTTTGTGAATTTCGCGGCGAACACGCCGGTCCAGCTCGGGCTAGCTGATTTTCTGCGTGCGCACCCCGAACATCATCGCGCTCTCGGAGCCTTTTATCAGCGCAAGCGCGACACACTTTGTGCTGCTCTTGCGGGTTCACGTCTCGGCGTGGAGCCGAGCGCGGGAACATACTTCCAGCTGATCGACTATGCCGCGGTCGGAGACCTGCACGATGTCGAATTCGCGGAGTGGCTGACGCGCTCTGCGGGTCTCGCCACCATTCCAGTTTCGGTCTTCCATGCGGTGGACCCGGGTCGTCGTGTGCTGCGCCTGTGTTTTGCCAAGGACGACACTACGCTCGCGCGCGCCGCCGAAATTCTTTGCGCTCTGTAGAGAACCTTTCGCGCATTTTCCTGGAAACCTTCGCTTCACCGCGCTGTCCTATACTCGCCGGCGGCTGCATCGGGCAGCGGGTGCGGCACGACTGAAGACAGCTCTGCGGAGGAATGGTGGTGAAGGCATTTGCGAGATCTGGATACGCTCAACCAGCCGTCATGGGCACGCGCTTGGAACGCCTCTCGTCGTTCCTCTCGAAGACCCTGCGCGCCTGGGCGCAGCGCTGGCGCGGACTGGGAGCGGCCGTGCTCCTCGTCGCCGTGGCGGGGTGCGGATCTTCGACCGAGGAGTCGGCCAGCAACGCGGCGGCGCACCCGGGCGAGACGACCTATACACGCTACTGCTTCTCCTGCCATGCTGCGGGCATCGCAGGTGCGCCCAGGGCGGGCGATGCGGAGCAGTGGGCGCCGCGTCTTGCCAAGGGGCCAGAGGCGCTCCTCGCGAGCACGATCGCCGGTATTGCGCCCGGCATGCCGGCACGTGGTTTGTGTAATCAATGCTCGGATGAAGAGCTTACCAATGCCATCGATTACATGACCAAGCCGCGTGAGTGAGTCATCCGGGCGATCCTGAACGACGGAGGGTACACGGCATGATCTTCAGAACTGGAGACGTGATCGCGCGACGCAAAGGCGTCGTGCTGCATATTGGCGTGGTCCTTGCGCCCGGTGAGGTGCTGCACAACACCCCGGAACGCGGTGAGCACGTGTCGTCGCTCGACGAGTTTGCCGCAGGCAGGCGGGTTCGTCTGGTACGGCCGGCCTGCGGGCAAAGTCACGCGCGGGCTTCTTCTGCGCGTCCGCGTGCGGGGCGCAGCTACAACCTCTTCACCCACAACTGTGAGCATACGGCCAGCCGGGTCGTGCAGGGTCGGGCCCAAAGCCCGCAGCTGCGCAGCTGGGCGGTGGGCATCGGGATGGCGGCGATCACGTTTGCGCTTACCCGTCACGCGGGTGCTTCCAGCGCCGCGTTTGCCCTCGGGCGGCGGCTCATGGAAGCGTTCGATCAGAGCGCTATGAGCAAGACGGCCAATGACCCGGCAGCTGTGCGCTGAAGGATCCGAAGCGCGGCACGACGAGCCGGTGGCAGTGGAGCTCCAGTCGCGAGGCTGACTGCAACGGAGAACCCGGCTGACCGTACAGCATGTCGCCGAGGATCGGGTGACCGATCCAGGACAGGTGTACGCGCAGCTGGTGTGTGCGTCCGCTGATCGGTTCGAGCAGCACGAGTGATGTCCGTTCATCGGGCGTAGTCGCAAGTGTGCGCAGCCGGGTGCGGCTCTCGTGACCGCTGCCATCGTACTGTGACAGATGCCAGCCTGCCGCCAGGCGCAGAATGTCGGCGCGCTGTCCCGCCACACGAAAGCGCGACTTGCGACCCGGGCGCAGAGGCAGGTCGATCAGCAGGCTGCGACCGGGGGGCGAGGGCAGACCGACCACCCGGGCCAGGTAGAACTTACGCACCTGGCGCGCGTTGAAAGCCCGCGTCAGTGTCGCCTGTGTGGCTGGGTTCAACGCCACGACCATAACCCCGCTCGTCCCTTTGTCCAGGCGATGCACCAGATAGGGTTTGCACCCGAGCAGGTCCGGCAGCGCATCCCAGAGATTTGGCGCTCCCGAGCGGTCCGCAAGCGTTGCAAGTCCCGATGGCTTGTCAAGAACGACAATATCCGCGTCACGATGTATCAGTCGCGGTATTTCGGGCTCTTGCTGGACTGACCGCGTTGCGCTCATTTCTCGTTCATCCGCCGTTGCTGCAGTAACATCATCGCACCGGTGCCTGGATGCGCGCTGCATGAACCTTCGCGATTTACGCTATCTCGTTGCGGTGGCCGAGCACCGGCATTTCGGCCGTGCGGCGGAAGCGTGTTTCGTCAGCCAGCCAACGCTCTCGACCCAGGTGCGCAAACTCGAGGACGAGCTCGGCGTTGTCCTGATCGAACGCAACAGCCGGCAGGTCATGCTGACCCCAGTGGGCGAGCGCGTGGTGGATCAGGCGCAGCGCGTGCTGCGCGAAGTGCATCAGCTCGTCGATATCGCGCAATCGTTCAAAGACCCGTACGGAGGCGAGTTTCGTCTCGGCATCATCCCGACAGTTGCACCTTATCTGCTGCCGCGGATTCTCGGGCCCGTGCAACGACGGTTTCCAAGCCTTCGCGTGCAGCTGACCGAAGCGCAGACTCACGTCATTGTCCGCATGTTGCGCGATGGTGAGCTTGATGCGGTCGTACTCGCGCTGCCGCTCGACGAGGAGCACATCGAACAAATGCCGATCTACACCGAGCCGTTCTTTCTGGCGGTGTCGAAGCTGCATCCGAAAGCGGGCGCGGCATCGGTGCGGCTCGAAGAGCTCGAGAATGAGGCGGTCCTGCTGCTGGAAGATGGTCATTGCCTGCGTGACCAGGCCCTTGCGATTTGCAAAACCGCGCATGCGACGGAAAATCTCAATGTGCGAGCGACAAGCCTCGAGACGTTGCGGCAGATGGTGGCAGCGAACGCAGGTGTTACGCTCATGCCTGCACTCGCGGTGACCGCGGATGCGGGCCCCGTGCGCTATCTGCCGTTCTCGGATCCGGATCCTCACCGCGAGATCGGTTTGTGCTGGCGCACGAGTTCCACCCGCGACGCGCTGCTGCGTGAACTCGGCGAGCTGCTCGCGTTGACGCTGCGTGGCGTGTTCGTCCGCTAGTCAGTCGATATCGGCGGCGAGTGAGGCGCGTGACGCCGCGTTGAGTTCCACTGCGCAGGGCATGGCGGGGTGATCGATCCCCATGCGGATTGTTGCACCCGCCCGTACTGCCGCAAGGCTCGCCGCATCGAGTTCGAAGCGCATAAAGTGCACGGCTGACGTCTTCTCATCGGTGGAGCGATCAAGATCTTCGTTGGCGATTGCCGTTATGCGAGTTCCTGCGCCGACCTGAACCCAGATTGCGTGTTCAATACCCGCCATCCGCGCGAGTGCCTGGCGACGCTCGTCGACGTCTGCGTACTCGAACATGAAGGTCGCCTTCCAGTTGCTGCCGTCTGGAATGAGCGGATTGTAGGCATCGAGTTCGCTCTGGATCTCGGCTGCCTCAAAGATGCGTTCCGCGCGCAGCATCTCCTGGATCTGGTAGCGAATGGTCAGGGCATCTTCAAAGTAGAGCGTCGCGTTGGGCGACAAGGCGATGCGCCGTGGTCGCTTGTGTGCGATCACCGCCTCTCGCAGCTTGCTGCGCTCCGTGGCGTACTGCTCGAGGCCTGAAAGATCCGCGCGCGTGAGCTTTTTCATCGTTAGATACCGTAGGCCTTGCGTACCATCGAAACCGGATGTTCTGCAGCACTGCCGTTGTCGAGGCCGTGTGCGATGAGTCGTCCTGCCATCGGGCAGTCCGATCCGAAAGTATCGGCTTCGGCCTGGCGCACGCGGTTGACCACTGGCTTCGCAATCTTCATCGCCTTGTCATAGGTCTCACTCTTCACCGCATAGGTGCCGTCATGCCCGGAGCAGCGTTCGATGGACGTCACCTCGGTGCCAGGGATGAGCTGCAGGAAATCGCGCGTCTTCATGCCGAAGTTCTGCACCCGTTGATGGCAGGCGACGTGGTAGGCAACCTTACCGAGCGTCGAGGAGAAATCGGTTCTTGCGAGCCCGGCCTTGTGCCGCAGCATGAGATATTCAAACGGGTCGAAGAAGCGCGACTGCACGCGCGCGACGGCGGCGTCCTCCGGGAACATGAGCGGCAGCTCCTGCTTGTACATGAGCACGCAAGAAGGAATGGGCGCGATGATGTCGTAGCCGGCGTCAATCGCATCGAGGAAGACCGGAAGGTTGGCATCCTTCAAGCGCTCGACCTTTTTTAAATCACCCAGCTCGAGCTTCGGCATCCCGCAGCACTTTGCATCCTTCAGCACGCGCACGGGGATGTTGTTGTGATTGAGCACGGCGATGAGATCCTCAACCACCTGGGGCTCGTTGTGATCGCCATAGCAGGTCACGTAGATCGCAACCTTGCCGGTGGTGCGGTCGGTCGCGGTGGCCGGCAGCTCTCGGCCGACATGCTCGCCCACGCGGCGTGTCAGGGGGCGCGGGTGGAACTGCGGCAGGGGGGCATCGGGGTGGATACCGACCATGCGGTCACCCAGTTTGCGAAGCATGCTGTTGCCCGCGGCGGCGTTAGCCAGCTGAGCGATGCCGGGTGTGCCCAGCGCATCGAAGATGGGGTCGGTGCTGGTGATCAGTCGATCGCGCCAGCGCGTGTCCTTGTCCTGGAAGCGGACCGCCTTGGCACGCAGCATGAGATGGGGAAAATCAACGGCCCACGCATGCGGTGGCAGATAGGGGCATTT
>DMUF01000247.1:7521-16108 GCA_003476445.1 Gammaproteobacteria bacterium
TCGGGAAGGCGTCGCACAGGCTGACGCAGCGCCGGCACCCGTGGCAGATGTCGAAAACGCGCTCGAGCTCGTGATTGAGCTTGTCATGATCGTAGAAGTCGGGGTTGCGCCAGTCGAGGGGCTGGCGGTCGGGTGCTTCAAGGCTGCCTTCACGGGTGCTCATGGAGGACCTCCATCATCGTGCGCGGTAGGGTGTCATCGGCGCGCAGCGCGCGCTCTGGCTGCAGATCGCAGCAAAAGTTCAATGCAGAGAGATGAAGGGGTCCGTACGGGACCCCTTCTCCTGGTCGCGGGGGCCGCTTAGGCCAGCGCGTCCAGCGCCTTCTGGAAGCGGTTAGCGTGTGAACGCTCCGCCTTCGCAAGCGTTTCGAACCAGTCAGCGATTTCGTCGAAACCTTCGTCTCGGGCGGTCTTTGCCATACCGGGGTACATGTCGGTGTACTCATGAGTTTCACCGGCAATCGCGGCGCGCAGGTTGTCGCGCGTCGAGCCGATCGGCAGCCCGGTCGCCGGATCACCCACCGCCTCGAGATACTCGAGGTGACCGTGAGCGTGGCCCGTCTCACCTTCAGCGGTGGAACGGAATACGGCGGCTACATCGTTCTCGCCTTCGACATCGGCTTTTGCGGCGAAGTACAGGTAGCGGCGGTTGGCCTGAGATTCGCCGGCGAAGGCGTCCTTCAGGTTCTGCATGGTCTTGCTGTCTTTCAGGTGCATGACGGCTTGCCTCGTGCTGTGGATGATTCGGACTGCATTTCGATGGGTCAGAGCCCGCATTCGCTGGCTCAGCGCCAGGTGTAATCGTGGCTGTCGCCCCAGCGACGAACGGCAGTATAGGGGCGCAGACGTCGTGCACCAGTCAAAAATTGCTATCGCCGTGATAGCGAGTCCCTATCGGGTCGGCGAATCTCAAAGACGGCGTATATGAAAATGATTCTCATCCGAGGTGTACAATGGTGCGCCGCTGCTCAAGAGGCTCCGCGTGACCATCCGCAACGAAATGGCGCAGCTGTCGCGACTGGCCGCGCCCATCATCCTCACCCAGCTCTCGATGATGGGCATGGGTGTCGCCGATACCGTAATGGCAGGCCACGTGAGCGCGGGCGATCTCGCCGGAGTTGCGCTCGGCGCGAACCTCTACTGGCCGATCACCTTCCTCTGCACCGGTGTGCTCATGGCGCTGACGCCCACCGTCGCGCATCTGCACGGCGCCCGGGCGCAGGGAAGCGCCGGCGAGGTTGCACGACAGGCTGCCTGGCTCGCGGTCGTGTTCGGGGTGCTGCTCACGGTGGGTTTTCAGCAGGCAGCGCCGGTCTATGCGCTTTTGGGTGTCGATGCGGAAGCGGTGCCGGTCGCGCTCGCCTACCTTGATGCCATTTCCTGGGGCGTGATTCCGCTGCTTGGCTACTCGATCCTGCGTTACCTCTGCGAGGGCATGTCGTGGACCATCCCTGCAATGGCGATCGCGTTCGGCGGACTCGTCCTCAAGATTCCGCTGAATTACCTGTTCATCCATGGTTTCGATGCCGGCGTGGTGAAGGTGCCGGCGCTGGGGGGGCCGGGTTGCGGCTGGGCAAGCGCGCTCATCATGTGGGTCGAGCTGGTCGCCATGGTGCTTGTCGTCGTGCAATCGCGCATGCGCGTGACGGGTGTCTTCGCCCGCTGGTCCTGGCCTGATCTCCCCGCCATAGCTCGGCTGATCAAGCTTGGCGTACCCATCGGTCTGACCGGGTTTCTCGAGTTCGGCATGTTCTCTGTGGTGGCTTTGCTGGTTGGTCGATTCGGCGTCGAGTCGGTCGCAGCGCATCAGATTGCGATGAATCTGGGCGGCATCACCTTCATGGTGCCCATGGCTATCGGGATAGCTGCATCGATTCGGATTGGTTTCCACGTCGGCGGTCGTCAGCTGCCCGCGGCGCGGCGCAGTGCTGTCATCGCGGTTGGTGTGGTCGCGGCGTTCGCCTGCGTGGGCGCCGTTCTGGTTACGCTGTTTCGCGGAGGAATCGCGGCGCTTTACACAAGCGATGTGGGCGTTCTTGTGCTCGCCGCGGAGCTAATGCTCTTCGTCGCGATCTGGCAGCTGGTGGATGCGACTCAGGCGGCTGCGATCGGCGCGTTGCGTGGTTTCAAGGACACGCGCGTGCCCATGCTCATCGCGCTCTTGTCCTACTGGGGGGTTGGCATGCCGGTGGGCACCGCGTTCGGATTTGGCTGGATCCCGACGGAAGGATTTACGGGCGTGCGCGGTTTCTGGATCGGTTACTGCGCAGCGCTGCTGTGCGCCGCGGTGGTGCTGCTCTCTCGGCTTGTCTGGCTCATGCGCCGGGACGAACGCGTGCTCGCGTTCGCGGGTCGCTGATCAGGCTTCGAAGCGGTAGTACTCGATACCGTGATCGTCGAACGGGCGATCACGGGTACCCACGCGATCGATATAAAAGACCCCCGGCGGACGCGGACCGGCGGTGCCGGCGGTCATGCCGTCATGCAACCGTGCATAGCCTGATTCATCGAGATCGACCGGGTCTCTGAGCGCCTCGACAAAACCGATGTTGCGGGCGGCGGCTTCCCAACCTGGAACGACGCGCATGGGAATCGCTTCTGCAGCGTCGCCGCTGCCATAACCCAGCGCAAGCACGCGACGACCATCGAGGGACATGCCTTGCGCGGCGGCGTCTTCCATGCCGGCAGCGAGCCACGCGGGCAACGACGCCGAGTACAGATTACCGATGTCCTGCACCGCTGTGCGCCCGAGCGGCGTCATTAGATGCTCGAACATGGGTGTCTGGCGAAATGCGCGCGTGACCTCGGTGGCAAGCGGATAGAGTTCGGTGCCGAGCGTGCCCTCTCGCACCAGCTGATAGACCTCGGGTGCGGCGCCGAGCTCCGTTGTCAGATCCTGCGTGTCGACACCTGCTGCGCTCGCGTAGCGGGCGAGCTCCGCTCGATCCTCCTCATCGCCAAGCGTGAGCGCGAGCAGATAGCTCATGATCAGCCCGGTCTCCGCCATGCGCTGATAGGGGCGGTGCAGAAAGGTAGCCGCAATCTCGCGCAGGAATTCGGCAGGTCGGGGCGCCGGGGCGCAGCGTGTGCGTACGCGCTCGAACAGACCGCGCATCGCCGCCAGCACTTCGTCGACATAGCAGGTGGTCGAGTACTTGCCGTTGAACACGGGAAAATCGCGCGGCTGTGCGAAGGCGCCTGGGGCTTGCTCCATGAAGCGCAGGAACGGCTTGCGAAAGTCGGGGCCGCGATAGTCGGACGCGCTGCCGGCGATCGGAAGCTCGAGATCAAGCAGCGCTGGATTGGCGCTCATCAGCATGGCTACGGCCCCAGCGCCCTGGGTCGGCTCGCCGGAGGTGCCCCGTGCGTACTCGGCCACGTCCGCCGAGACCACGATGGCCAGACGATCGCGACCATCGCAGGCGAGGTAGCGGGCTGCGGATTTCAGGGCATAGACGCCGCCCAGACAGGCGTGCTTGAACTCCGGCACCTCGCACGCGCGGCTGATGGGCGCTCGACCCTGCTGACGCAGGGCGTCGTTCAGCATGCCTTTGACGATGACGGCGCCGGCAGAGTTGTCGGTACTTGATTCCGTGCCAAGCGCGAGAAAGCCCACGCGCTCGGGGTCAATGCCATAGCGGTCGATCAGGCGCAGGACCGCTGTGGCGGCCATCGTGTACGCGTTTTCATCCGGCCCGCGCATGCGGAAGCCGCTGCCGATGACCGTTCTCACCTTGTCCCAGCTGTCCCCGGTCCAGCCGCACCAGTCCGCCAGGCGTACCCGGTGGCGCGGCAGGTAGACGGAGAAACCACTGATGCCGATTCCCGTTCGGTTCATGTCTCTGATGTCCTGAGAGGCAAAGGCACGCCGTAGTGTGCCAGCCGGTCGGCATGTTGCTTGCGCAGGGTTGACCATTCCATGAGGAACCAGGGCGTGAAGGATGCCGGGTCGGTGGTGAGCGCCGTGTCTAGCTCGTCCGCGGTGATCCAACGCCACTCGCTGATCTCGGTGGTGTTCACCCTGGGGTCTGCGAACGCCTGGCCGAGGTAGACCGAGCACACTTCATGCTCACTGCCGAGGTCACCAAAGCGCGCCTGATACTCGAAGCGGTATATGAACTCAGCAGTGGCTACGATGCCGAGCTCTTCTTTTACCCGGCGGCTCACCGCGCGTTCCAGGGTTTCTCCCGCGCGCGGGTGTGAGCAACAGCTGTTCGACCAGAAGTTCGGCCACAGGCGTTTGCTGTCGGCGCGACGCTGCAACAGCAATCTGCCCTGGCGGTCGATCAGGAAGACGGAGAACGCGCGGTGACGCACGCCGTCACCGTCATGGCAGGCTGCCTTGTCGAGCTCCCCCACGGGACGATCGTCGCCATCGACCAGAATGAGACGGTCATCTTCGCTGGAAACGACCGTGGTGCTGGTCTGGGGTGCTGCCGCGGCCACCCGTTCTCCTGTAGTTGCGTGAGCGGACGGCAGTGTAGCGAAAGGCGTCGGTCGGGCATACCATGCGGCCGGTTTCCGTCGTCCGCCGCGAAGGAGCGAGCGCCGATGCAGAGCGATCCCAGGCAGCACGTTTTCACTCACGACGGGGTAGATCTTCACTGGTTCGAATGGGGTGAACGAAAGGGTCAGACCGTGCTGTTGGTGCATGCCACCGGGTTCCACGCGCGCTGCTGGGATCAGGTCGTGGCTGCGCTGCCGGCAGGGCAGCACGTCGTTGCGATCGACATGCGCGGTCATGGACGCAGCGACAAGACTCCGCCTTACAACTGGGCTGCCTTTGGTGCCGATCTCGAAGCCTTCGTGCGCTCTCTCGCGCTCCGCGAGGCCGTTGGTGTCGGACATTCCATGGGGGGGCATTGTGTAGCGCACGTGGCGGCGCGGGTGCCGGAGGCCTTCGCTCGACTGCTGCTGATAGACCCGGTGATCATGAGCCCCGAAGCCTACGCTGCCGCGCGACACCAGAGTTTCGCCTCTCCTGCCGAACACCCGGTGGCCCGGCGTCGGGCACGCTGGTCCTCGTGGGAAGAGATGCGGGAGCGCTTTCGCGATCGCACGCCGTTTTCCCGCTGGCAGCCCGAGGTGCTTGCGGATTACTGCCGCTTTGGACTGTTGCCCCAGGGCGACGACTGGGTGCTGGCCTGTCCGGGCGAGGTCGAAGCGACCATCTACATGGGCAGTGCCCGCACCGAGATTCACGAGGATATCCGGCGCGTTGCCGTGCCCGTCACCGTGCTGCGCGCACCCGGTCGCGAACCGGAGGATACGAACGTCATGGACTTCTCGAAATCACCCACCTGGCCTGCCCTCGCCGCCCGGTTTCCGAACGGGCGCGATGTCTTCCTGCCTGAGCATTCCCACTTCATCCCGATGGAAGATCCGGTGCTGGTCGCGCGGTTCATTCGCGAGGCGAACGCCACGCCCTGAATACGGCTCAGCGCTGCGCGATCGGAGCCTCGTAGCGCGGCAGTCCGGTGGCCAAGCCGCCGATGGCGAGAATCAGGACCGATACGACGATACCCGGCCATAGCGCGATGAGCGGACTCGTCCATGCGGCCAGCGCGCCGAGCAGAGTGGCGCTCGCGGGGGCGGCGATCATGAAGCTGAGTTGCAGCCACGAAAGCACCTGCGATCGATAGCCGGAAGGAGCGCACTCCTGCACGGTTGTTCGCACCAGCGTGCTGGTAACGCCCATGCTCACGCCCCACACGAAGAGTGTGACCAGAAAGATATCCCGCGCAGGCTCAAGCAGCAGCACGAGCAGGATCACCACCCGCACCGGTTGCATGAACAGAAACACCCGACCCGGGCGTCGCAGCGGCATCAGCCGCAGCAATAACAGGTTCGAGCCAATACTGCCGGCGGTGAACACGAGCAGCACAGTGGAGAAGAACGCCGCATCGCCGTCGTAGACGGTCTTCACCATGACCGGCAGCACCACAATGTAGGCCCCCGCGTTGAACAGGCTCGACACCAGGTTGAGGCCGATCATCGAGCGCACGATCGGGGTCGCGATCACGGCGCGCAGGCCCGCGCGAAATTCCGTGCGCAAAGGTGCGGCCGATATCTCGGGCGGGAGCGGTGGCAGCCTCTGGATCGCAACCATACCGATGAGGAAACAGCCTGCCTGCAAGGTGAGCAGCAGTGGCAACCCGAGTCGGTCGAGTTGTCCGCCCAGGTAAAACGCACCCATACCAACGAGTGTCGTGATCAGGCTTGTGAGCGTGATTGCGCGCTGGGTGTCGACCCCGGCAAGCGTGCTCAGCATGGATTGGCGGGCGGGATCCGAAAGCGCCTGCAGCGCGGCGAGCGTCATGCCAAACGCGACCACCGCCACGTAGTCGAGTCCCGACCGCACGGTCAGCAGGGCGAGCAGGAGCGGTGGCAGCGCCATGGCGGCATGCAGGAAGAGCAGGAGTTTCCGCCCATCAAGCCGATCTCCCAAGAGACCGCCGACCAGCAGGATGATCAGCGCGGGAAATTCGGCGAGGCCGCGTGCGAGACCGACATCGTCTGCCGGACGCTCGAGGATGCCGACAAGCATCCAGGTAAAGAGAAACCCTTGGAGACTCATCCCGCCCATCCACAGGCTTGATCCGGCGAGGTACCAGGTGAACCCCGTGCCATTCGGACCTGCGGTATTTCGGTTGGTCCCGGGCATCCCCTAGCGAAGTCCGGGCTTTATCGAACGATTCACTGACATCCCGCGTACAGACCGCAGCGTGCGAGGCGCGGCACATTGGGCACCGCTGGCTAAGCAGCGGCGTAAGTTGCGCGAAAGCCATGCAGTGTTCCCAGCAACAGCGAGGGTCATGCGATGAGGCGCTTGAAAGGAGAATGCAGGGTTAACGACGAGCGGCGGCGGCTTTACTTCCGATCGCTTCGGGTCAACATGCGCGACGGCGGCTGGTATGTCCGCACGCGCGAGCGGGTGGATCTCGGTCCGTTCCGCAGCCGATTCGAGGCTGAAGTCGAAGCAGAGCTGCTGGTCGACAAGCTGGAGCAGTTGGGCAACGGCCGGGATGCGCGCGCTGCCCTGCACGAATTCGTGCAGCGCTCGCGCTCTGAAGCAGTCGCCTGACACGCGATTAGCGCACGGCATCCAGATACTGGGCGAGACGGCGCAGATGACCGTCGACCCCAGTTGCACCGGCGTTGTGCGTGGCTAGCGCAATATGCGTGGCGCCGAGTTCGCGCCACGATTCGGCGTGTGTACGCCAGCGTTCCGGCGTGCCGCCGCGATACTGGGCTTGGGCTTGTATGCCGAAGTCGGACATGTCGCGACCGGCCGCCGTACGGTGCGCGCGCAGGGTCTCGATGCATTGCCGCGCGGCGTCGTTCGCGCCCATGAGCGGTATCCAGCCGTCGCCCAAGCGCGCGCAGCGTTCGAGCATTGCCGGCGCTGATCCGCCGAACCAGATCGGTATTGTTCGTGAGGGGCGCGGATTAATGCTGGCCGCGTCCACGCGGTGGAACTCGCCGTCGAAGGAGAGCGAATCCTCGCGCCATAGCGCGCGCAGCAGGTTTACCTGTTCCTCCTGGCGGCGGCCCCGTGCCCGAAACGGTATGCCGAGCGCCTCGTATTCGATCGTGTTCCAGCCGGTACCGATGCCAAGGCGAAAGCGGTTGTCCGACAGCACCGCGATCTGGGCGGCCTGTTTGGCGACCAGCGCCGTCTGGCGCTGCGGCAGGATCAGCACGGTGGACATGAAATCCACGCGCGTGGTGACCGCCGCGAGGAACGCGAAGGTCGTCAGCGGTTCGTGAAAGGCGGTGTCCTTGTCGTAGCCACCCTTCCAGCCACCGGGCCGGTTTGGATCCGCCCCAAGCACGTGGTCGTAAATCAGGATATGGGTGGCACCCAGCGCTTCAACGCCCTGTGCCCAGGCGCGCATCGCGCCCGGATCGGTGCCGATTTCGTTGTGTGGCAGGACAGCGCCGAAGTGCATCTGGTGAATCTCCCTCGGTTCGCATCGGCGTGATGCGCGTGGCTGCGCATTCTACTCCGCCCCTGTGCCCTGTGCCCTGTGCCCTGTGCCCGGCGGAATCCCGCGGCATCCGGGTTATAATCCGCGTCTTTCCGGTCCGAAGGCGAGCCCATGGCTGAACCCGCGCACTCTGGCTCCTCGTTCTCGTTTGTTGCGATGGAGCACAGCATCCTCGAGCGCTGGGCGGCAGAGGATGTGTTCCAGGAATCCCTGCGCCGCACCCGAGATGAGAGTCCCTACATCTTTTACGACGGTCCTCCGTTCGCGACGGGGCTGCCGCACCATGGCCACATCGTTGCGAGCACGATCAAGGATATCGTGCCGCGCTACTGGACCATGCAGGGCAGACACGTCCTGCGGCGCTTTGGCTGGGACTGTCATGGTCTCCCGATCGAGCACGAGATCGATAAGCAGCTTGGTATGTCCGCACAGGAAGCGGTGCGTCAGCTGGGTGTAGCGGGTTACAACGACCAGTGTCGTGCCATCGTGCAGCGCTATGTTGCAGAGTGGCGTTCCACCATCACACGCCTCGGGCGCTGGGTGGATTTCGACGACGACTACAAGACCATGGATCCGTGGTACATGGAGTCGGTCTG
>DMUF01000109.1 GCA_003476445.1 Gammaproteobacteria bacterium
GAACTCGCCGAGCTTGTGCCCGACCATGTCTTCGTTGATATACACCGGCACATGCTGCTTGCCGTTGTAGACCGCGATCGTGAGGCCCACCATCTCGGGAAGCACCATGGAGCGGCGCGACCAGGTCTTGATCGGCCGGCGGTCGCTACCACCCATTGCGGTCTCGACCTTCTTCATCAGGTGCAGGTCCACGAACGGACCCTTGCGCAACGATCTCGGCACCGCTTATCTCCTTCCTCGACGACGAACGATGAGCTTGTCCGTCCGCTTGTTCTTGCGGGTCTTGTAACCCTTGGTCGGCACACCCCAGGGCGTGACCGGATGACGACCACCGGAGGTCTTACCTTCACCACCGCCGTGGGGGTGATCCACCGGGTTCATCGCCACGCCACGAACCGTAGGACGCACGCCTCGCCAGCGCTTCGCCCCTGCCTTGCCGAGGGACCGAAGGTTGTGCTCGGAGTTACCGACTTCGCCCAAGGTTGCCTTGCACTCGGTGAGTACACGACGCATCTCTCCGGAGCGCAGGCGCAGGGTGGCGTAAGCTCCTTCGCGGGCCACCAGCTGTGCTGAGCCGCCGGCGCTGCGAACGAGCTGCGCGCCGCGCCCGGGCTTGAGTTCCACGCAATGCACAACGCTACCGAGGGGGATGCTGCGCAGCGGCATCGCGTTCCCGGCACGAATGGGAGAAGAACTCCCGCTCATCAACGTGTCCCCTGCGCTCACGCCGCGCGGGGCAATGATGTAGCGTCGTTCCCCGTCGCTGTACTTGAGCAGCGCGATGTGCGAGGTCCGGTTCGGATCGTACTCAAGACGCTCCACTACCGCCGGGATGCCGTCCTTGTCGCGTCGGAAGTCCACCACCCGATAGTGCTGCTTGTGACCGCCACCCTGATGCCGGGTGGTGATGCGGCCCGTGTTGTTCCGACCACCGGTACGGTGCTGCGACTCGAGCAGCGGGCGGTACGGCTCACCCTTGTGCAAATCGGGGTTGACGACCTTGATGACGAAGCGGCGGCCGGCCGAAGTCGGTTTTGCTTTTACGACAGCCATGACCTGTTATTCCGTTACCATGAAGTCGATTTCCTGACCTTGCGCGACCCGCACATAGGCCTTCTTCCAATCCTTCTTGCGCGCCATGCCGCGCACCGTGCGCTTGGTCTTACCCTTTACGTTCACGGTGCTGACGCCTTCCACGGTGACCTTGAACAGCTCTTCCACTGCGGTCTTGATCTCCGCCTTGGTAGCATCCCGCGCCACCTTGAACCCGTACTGGTTGCGCTTTTCGCTGAGCAACGACACCTTTTCGGAGAAGTGCGGCTCGACCAGCACGGTGTACAGTCGTTCCTGATTCATGCCAGCGCCTCCTCGAGCTTCTTCAGCGCGCCCACCGTCACCAGCACTTTGTCATGGCTGATCAGACTCACGGGATCAAGCGCACTGACATCGCTGACGTCCACGCCGTTCAGGTTGCGCGCAGCGAGATACAGGTTCTGATCGACCTCTTCCGCCACGATAAGCACGTTACGCAGCTCGAGTGCCCCGAGCTTGCCAAGCAGGAGACGCGTGCGCGGCTCCTCGACGGAAAAAGCATCACACACCACCAGGCGCTCCTGGCGAATGAGCTCCGACAAGATGCAGCGCATTGCGCCACGGTACATCTTGCGGTTGACCTTCTGGCTGTGGTCCTGGGTTCGCGCCGCGAACACCTTGCCGCCGCCCCGCCACAGCGGGCTGCGAATCGAGCCTGCGCGCGCACGACCCGTACCCTTCTGACGCCACGGCTTGCGGCCACCGCCGCTGACTTCCGCTCGCGTCTTTTGTCCGCGGGTTCCCTGCCGACCTGCAGCCATGTGGGCTACGACCACCTGGTGCACGAGCGCCTCGTTGTACTCCCGGGCAAAAGCTGCCTCAGAGACTTCGACGCTGCCGCCACCCATTGCTAGATTCAGATTCATTCAGCGCTCTCCCGTGCTCAGCCCTTGACCGAGGGACGGACATAGACGTCGGCGCCCGCGGGGCCTGGCACCGCTCCCTTGAGCAACAGCAGATTGCGATCCGCGTCGACCCGGACCACCTCGAGACTCTGGGTCGTCACGGTCACGTTGCCGAGATGCCCTGACATTTTTTTGCCCTTGAAGACGCGGCCCGGGGTCTGGTTTTGACCGATCGAGCCCGGCACACGGTGCGAAATCGAGTTGCCGTGCGTTGCATCCTGACCACGGAAATTCCAACGCTTGATCGTGCCGGCGTAGCCCTTACCCTTGGACACCCCCTGCACGTCCACCCGATTACCAGCGGTGAAACGCGCGACGGTCAGCTCTGAGCCCACCTCGAAGGTCTCTTCAGAACCCTCGGCGCGAAACTCCCAAAGACCGCGACCCGCAGGCACGCCGGACTTGGCGAAGTGGCCTGCTTCCGGCTTCGAGATGCGGTTTCGGCGCACGGCTCCCGTCGTAACCTGAATCGCCGCATACCCATCGCGGTCGGGTGTGCGCACGAGGGTGACGCGATTAGGCTCTACCTCGATAACGGTGACAGGGATGCTCGCACCATCTTCAGTGAAGATTCGCGTCATCCCGGCTTTTCGACCCACCAATCCAATGGACATTGGTTTGCTTCCTGTCTACCTACTGCGCCACCCCGCGGATGACGCCTCTGTCGTACTTTTCTGCTTTGCGAGCCTTGATGCTCGCGAAACAGACACAGAAACCGCTTGCCAGTAGGACATTCGTGCCACTGGTAAACGGTCTCTTGCGGCTCTCTACCGACCTGCGGCGAGATCCTCTCAGCAGCCCCCTGTCGGGACTTTTTAGTGGCCACCTTCTCCGGCGACCTGTTCGCTCCCGCGGAGCGAACCGCTGCGTCAAGCGCAGCGGGAAAGTTCGAGAACCGTACTACTTGAGACTGATCTGCACGTCGACGCCGGCTGCAAGATCCAGTTTCATCAACGCGTCCACGGTCTTTTCCGTGGGCTCGATGATGTCGAGAACGCGCTTATGCGTCCGAATCTCGTACTGGTCGCGGGCGTCCTTGTTGACGTGAGGAGACACCAGCACCGTGAACCGCTCAATGCGGGTAGGCAGCGGAATCGGACCACGAACCAACGCCCCGGTGCGCTTCGCAGTGTCAACAATTTCCTGCGTGGACACGTCGATCAGACGATGATCGAACGCCTTGAGCCGAATGCGAATGCGCTGGTTTTGCACGATGCCTGCTACTCCTGTACCCAAAAGAACGACCCGTTGGCTGGTCATCATTCGACCCGGCTAACAACGCGCTAGACGGTTAATGACTGCAGCTGACCCTGCGGTCGGGCTTACCCTCTTCCCAGCCCTAGGCGTATGGAAAAGGGACGCGAACTATACAGATGCCCCACAAAAGCCGCAACCTTCAAAGACACGAGATGACCGCGAGATCGATCGGTGCGACGGGGCTGCTGTCCGCACCCGCGAGGCCCGAACGGGCTCGCGGGGCGTTTGGTGATGCGCGCGTTACGCGATGACCTTGGTGACGA
>DMUF01000257.1 GCA_003476445.1 Gammaproteobacteria bacterium
GACAACATCCGCTTCTTCGACCATCGCCGCGAGCACGCGCGCACGGACTGGGACAACGACGGTCTGCCCCGCGCCGAATGGGAAGCCCTGCTCGCAGAGGCGCGCCAAATCGCCGATGCGGCCGGTCACCTGCGCTTTGCCTGGCCGAAAGAGTTCGGCGGCAAAGGCGGCTCAAACCTGTGGATGGCGGTGATTCGCGAGCATCTCGCCGCCAAGGGTCTTGGGCTCTTCAACGACCTGCAAACCGAGCACTCGGTCGTCGGTAACAACCCGTTCATCGTGATGTTCAAGGAATTCGCGACGGCGTCGCAGTACGCGAAGTACGCAGACGACATTCTGAACGGTCGCCTGCGCACCGGCTTCGGTCTCACCGAGCCGAACCACGGCTCGGACGCCACCTTCATGGAAACCCGCGCGGTACCGCAGGTGCGCGACGGCCAGGCCGGCTGGCTCATCAACGGCGAGAAGATGTGGACCACCGGCATGCACCACGCGAACTACATGATGACGTTCGCGCGCACGAGCGGCAAAGACGGCGATGCCTCGGGCATCACCTGTTTCATCGTTCCCACGAAGACGCCCGGGCTCAAGATCGAGGAGTACCTCTGGACGTTCAACATGCCCACCGACCACCCGCGGGTGTCGCTCACCGACGTGTGGATCCCCGAAGACTTCTACTGGGGTGAAATCGGCGGCGGGCTCGCGATTGGCCAGAGCTTCGTGCACCAGAACCGCATTCGCCAGGCGGCTTCTTCGCTCGGCGCCGCCGTGTACTGCATCAACGAAAGTGTCGCGTACTCGCGCCAGCGCAAGCCTTTCGGCAAGCCGCTCTCGAACAACCAGGCGATTCAGTGGCCGCTCATTGAGCTGCACACACAAGCGCAAATGCTGCGCCTGTTGGTGCGAGAGACCGCCGTCGCCATGGACACCCTGCCGCACAAGGAAGTCGAGCGTCAGATCTCTGACCGGGTCTCGATGTGCAACTACATCGGCAACCGCCTGTGCTGCGACGCGGCTGACCAGGCGATGCAGACCCACGGCGGCATGGGCTACTCCCGGCACAAGCCCTTCGAGCACATCTATCGGCACCACCGCCGCTACCGGATCACGGAAGGCTCCGAGGAAATCCAGATGCGCAAAGTGGGCGCATACCTCTTCGGCTATGCCGGTCCGCGCAAGAACGAGTTCACGCAGCTGTACGGCCCCGCCAAGCTGTCCTGAGCCCGCTGCCGAGGAGTTACGCACGTGACCGGAGCCAATCAGCCCATCCCCCCCGCCGATATTCTGGTGGTGGGCAACTCATCCGACGACCCGTTTGCCATCGACGTGGCTTTTGCCATGGGGCAGACGGAGGACGTAGCGGATCTGATCAGCATGAAGACCTTTGCCAACTCCGAGTTCTGCCCACGGTTCATCTCGGACGAGCAGGATTTCACGCGGATTGGCTCCGGACTCGCGGGCAAAACCGTGGTGATCGTCAGCACCTCAAGCCGCGTGGTCAGCCGACAGACCCTCGCCATGCGCACGCTGCTCATTGCGCGCGCGGCGAAGGAAAATGGCGCGAGCCGCGTGATCCTGGTGGAGCCCGACCTGTACTACAGCGCACAGGATCGCGGGCCGCGCAAAGAGCTCGGAGACACGCTGTTCGAGCGTGATGTGCGCGACCTGAAAAAATTCGACGGTCAACCCTTCACCGCCAAGCTCTACGCGGAGCTGCTGAAACTCGCCGGCGTGGACTGCGTGCTCACCGTGCACAATCACTCCCACGCTGTGCAGACCCGGTTCCGGGAGGTGTTCGCCGGTCAATTCCATAACCTGATGCCGTACGACATCTACATCGACTACCTGCGCAATTCGAACCTGGTGAAGTACGGCCCGGACGGCGAAGGTCTGGCACTCTGCGCACCGGACCAGGGCGCGCGGGCTTTCGTCGCCGAAATGCACCGACAGCTTGCACTGCCCAAGGCGCGGTTCATTCAGCTCGACAAGGAACGTTCCGGCGAACGCCAGGTTGAGATCACACTGCATGAGGATAGCGAATCCACCTTCGAGGAGATTCGCGGTCACGACATCGTGCTGATGGACGACATGGTGCGCACGGGCTCAACCGTGGTGAACACCTGCCAGTTTCTGAAGCGTATCCAGCCCGGTCGCATCGTCTTTGTCGTCACGCACTTCTACGCGAGCGAAGAAGGCCGCGAGAAAATGGCGAACTCGGCGCTCGACGAAATACTCACGCTGAACACGCTGCCAACGATTCTCAACCGCGATGAACAGGGCCGCCTGCGGCGCAAGATGGTCGTGCTCAAGATCGAAAGCTGGCTCGCACGCCGGCTGCGCGAGATCGTCGGCTTGCCGGTAGCCGACAGCAGCACGCTCTATCAGATCGATATGTCGTCGAAGAACCCGCGCTTCATCCGCAAGATCTGGGCAAACGACCAGCTGCCCGCCCTGCACGGCAAGCGCTAGCGGGATCGCTGATGGCATCTGTGCCGATCAGCGAAGGGTTTGAGCGCAGGCTCTGCGTTGCGCCGATGATGGCGTGGACCGATCGGCACTGCCGCTACCTGCACCGGCTCGCGGCTCCTCGTGCCCTGCTCTTCACCGAAATGATCACCGCCAACGCTCTGCAGCACGGGCCCGCGGAGCGACTGCTGCGCTACGACCCGAGCGAGCATCCGATCGCCATTCAGCTCGGTGGGTCAGATCCGGCGCTGCTGGCAGACGCGGCGCGCCAGGCCGCAGATGCGGGATACGATGAGATCAATCTGAACGTCGGCTGCCCCTCACCGCGGGTCAGCAAAGGTCGGTTCGGTGCGTGCCTGATGCAGGAGCCGGAACTGGTGCGCGACTGTGTGGCGGCTATGCACGCCGCCGTTTCCCTTCCCATTACGATCAAATGCCGGCTCGGCGTGGACGACGCCGATTCGGATGACCTGCTCGACCGCTTTATCGAGATCACGCGCGCGGGCGGCTGCGACGTTTATTACATCCATGCGCGCAAGGCCCTCTTGAAGGGCCTCTCCCCCGCCCAGAACCGCAGCGTGCCGCCGCTTCAATACGGGCGCGCCTATCGGCTGCGCGAACGCTTTCCCGACCTTTGCTTCATCATCAACGGCGGCATTGAGACCAACGAGCAGGTGCGCGAGCACCTCACGCGGCAGGACGGCGTGATGGTCGGCCGAGCCGCGTATCACAACCCGCTGCGCCTGGCAGGTATGCATGCGCTGATCTTCGGCGGTGAACCGGCGGACAGTCACGCGCTGCTCTCCGGCTACCGCGCGCACATCGAGCGCGAACTAGCCGCGGGCACGCGCCTCGCCGACATGACGCGGCATGCGCTCGGGCTCTTTGCCGGCTCCCCGGGCGCGCGCCGCTGGCGGCGTCTCATGAGCGATGCCGCACGGCTGCGTGCCAACGACATCGGGCTCATCGATGAGGCGCTCGAGATGATCGAGCCCATGGCAGCCTGAACGCGCGACCCCATAACCGCAGAACCCGCACCATGCTAAAAAGCCTGCTTGAACGACTGCGCAGCCCCGCGCCCCAACCCGACACTAAAGACCCGGTGGCGCTTGCCGCTGCTGCATTGCTGATGGAGGTGGGCTGGGCCGATCAGTCCGCGTCCGCCGACGAAATGAGGCAGATGCGGCAAACGCTGGTGGAGCGCTTTGAATTGGATCAGGCATCGGTCAGCGC
>DMUF01000111.1 GCA_003476445.1 Gammaproteobacteria bacterium
GGCGACAACGCGAGCTACTACCATCCGCCCATCGATCGTTTTGATCGCATCGAGATTCTGAAGGGCGCCGCCGTGAATCAGTATGGTCCGCAGACGGTGGGCGGCGTCATCAACTACATCACGCCCACGCCGGCAGAGGAGCCCAGCGCCATGCTGCGCGCAACCGCAGGCAACCGGGACTACACCAATCTGCACGGGCGTTTCGGCGGCTACGGGCTGCAGCTCGATGTCGTCGACAAGCGTGGCGACGGTGCCCGCGACAACATCGACAGCACGCTACAGGATCTGAACCTGAAATACCTGACCGAGATTGCGCCAGGACAGACACTGATCGCGCGTTTTAATCGCTATCAGGAGAGCTCCGACATCACCTATTCGGGGATCACGGACGCAGAGCTCGCCCGTTTCGGACATCGTTACAACCCGTTCGACAACGATACGTTCGACACGGAGCGCCTGGGCACATCCTTCACCCATCGCTGGCAGGCAAACGATCGCACCACGCTCACCACCAATGCGTATTTCAGCCGCTTCTCGCGCGACTGGTGGCGTCAGGCGAGCACCACAACAGACAGTCAATGCAACGGCGTGACCTATCTTGTCGACGGCACCGTACGCAACTTCCAGGCGGCACGCGCGCTCGGATACGGGGTGGATCCGGACGACTGCAATTCGCGTCAGGGCCGGCTGCGGGAATATGAAAGCTATGGCATCGAGCCAACCGTTACCTGGCGCCACGCGTTCCTTGGAATCGACGGCGCATTGACCGCGGGCGCGCGAGCGCACCGCGAAGTTCAGGAGCGACGCCAGTTCAACGGCAGCACACCGACGGCGAAGAACGGCACTCGGGTCGAGGACAACGAGCGCGATACACGGGCCTATGCAGGCTATCTGGAGAACCGGTTCGAGATTGGCAATCTGTCCTTCACGCCGGGGCTTCGCCTTGAGCACATCGAAAACGACCGCCGCAACGCGCTCACCGGCGCGGAAGGCGATGCCGATCTGTCCGAATGGCTTCCCAGTCTCGGCATGAGCTATTCCTTCTCCGAGCAAGTACAGCTGTTCGCCGGTGTACACCGGGGCTTTGCTCCGCCGCGCAATGAGGACCTGATCGACAACTCAGGTCTGTCCACCGACGTGGATGCAGAGGAAAGCCTGAATCTGGAGCTCGGGGTACGCGCACAGCCGAGTGCGGGCACGAGCATCGATATCACCCTGTTTCGCAATGACTTCGACAATCAGATTTCGGTGGGCTCCATCGCGGGCGGCAGCACGCCGCTTGCCGAAGGTGAAGCCCTGTATCAGGGCGTCGAAGTCACCGCCTATGTAGGGGCTGATGCCATCGCCGATCTGCGTTGGGTCCCCTACGCCCAGATGGCGTACACCTGGCTACCGACCGCGGATATCGAGAGCAACTTCCGCCGGGTAGACACCGGCGCACTCATCCCGGGCGCCGAATCGGGCAATCGGCTCCCCTACGCCCCCGAGCATCTGCTCACCGCCCGCGCAGGCGCGCGCTCGCAGTCAGGCATCGATGTGCATGTCGAGCTCGTGCTGGTTGACGATCAGTATGCCGACTTCGCCAATACCGAGTCCGCGCCGCAGAACGGCAATGGCCAGCTGGGCGAGATCTCGAGCTACCACATCTGGAACGTGGCGGTGAACTGGCACGTGCCGGGCATGCCGCTGACCGTCTTTGCTACGGTGAAGAACGTCGCCGACGAGGACTACATCGTGGACCGCACGCGGGGCATTCTCACCGCGCCCCCGCGTCTGGTGCAGGGCGGGTTTGAAGTTCGCTTCTGATTGGCTAAAGAGAGGGGAGACCGGATTCCAGCGAGCACGCGCGGCGCACCATCCCTAGCGGGCGCCGTCGAGAAAGCTCTCAAAACCTGAAGGGCGATAAGGCCCGATACAGACCTGCTCCAGCACACCCACGCCGGTGCGCGTGCCGTCGCTGGTCTTCACCACCTGCTGCACGTGGATGTTCTCCCGAGCCAGCAGATCAAGCTGACGCGGATCAAAACTCTCGCCGCCCAGCGCTTCCTCGCCCTTCCACATGCCTTGCCCCCATTCCGGATGCCCATACCCAAGCCCCTTCATCTGGAACTTGAGGATCGGCTCCATGGAGATGGTTCGGATATCACCCTCGAGTGGAACGAGATCGAGCTCTGCAGAGCGTGCGAGGCGCGAACCCGGGTGGTACTGCACCCGGTGACGCGCCGTGGCCATGCGCTCATCAAGCCCGTCCTGCACGCCCGGAATTTCGTCTTCCGCTGCATAGAGCGGGGCGACGATGCCTTCGCGGATCAGCGCCTCGCCGCGCGGACCATCGAAGAAAATCGCGTGCGTCACATGGTCGTCCCAGAACAGGGGCGCCCACAGGAAAAAGAACCCCGGCAGGCGCTGCGGCGGTGCACCGCCCGTTTCCGGCTCGCCCACGCCGCGTACACCCCAGGACCGATCCTTGGTGCCGAGACAAACGGTGGGATCTACCCGAATCTCGCCTTCGGGATGTCGAACCACGCCGCTCCAGCGACCGAACTGGTCGAACCGAGTTGCGTCCATGGAGCGCCGCGTGCCGCTCCAAAGCGTCTGCCGTGCTTCCTGAATAGCGCCGGTCCGAGCGGAAAAGGTGAGATCGCAGGAGACACCGCTCGCATTGTCGTCGAGGATCACCCGCGTTCGTCGCATGGGTTCGAGAACCTCAATACGAAACGGCCCCACACGCATGTCGGTGCGCTCCAGCGGAGCCCGCCGCGAGCCGTAGAAACAGTGCTGGCGCTGGCCCGGCTGCACGACGCTGAATGCGCAATCGAGAATGCCGCGAGAGGGATAGATCGCCATGCCGATGCCGAAATAGTAGGAACCGTCCGGCGCATAGCCGTTGAACCAGGTGCGATCATAGACATTGCGATCGCTCGTCGCCGGGTAGGCAATCGGCTCCGGCGTCTGGTGGATCGGATAGTCGTCGAGCTTGTTCAGCATGTTCCCCCCGGCACGCACTGAAGCAACGCCCCCCGTCCGGGACGGGGGGCGGAAGGCTTACATGCGTTCGATGATGGTTGCGGTGCCCATGCCGCCACCCGTGCACATGGCGATGAGCGCGGTGCCCTTGCCCGTGCGCTCCAGCGTATCCACAGCGGTACCAATGAGCATGCCACCGGTTGCGCCGATGGGATGACCCAGGGCGATCGCGCCGCCATCGATATTGACCTTGTCGTGGGGTACGTCGAGATCCTTCATGAACTTGAGGACGACGGACGCAAACGCTTCGTTGATCTCGAAGATATCGATGTCGTTCTTGCTCATGCCGGCCTTGTCGAGGCAGCGCTGAGCCGCCGGCCCCGGCGCCGTGAGCATGATCAGGGGCTCGGTGCCCGCCGTTGCGATCGCACGAATGCGCGCCCGCGGCTTGAGCCCGTGCTTCCGCGCGTACTCGGGACTTGTGACCAGTACTGCACTGGCGCCATCCACCACGCCCGAGCTGTTCCCCGCGTGGTGCATGTAATTGATTTCCTTCACCTGCGGGTACTTGGCGCGCGCGAGCGCGTCAAACGTCGCCGGGTAGCCTTCGGCGTGCACCGCGCCCAGCCCCAGAAACGACGGCTTTAGCCCGGCGAGCGCCGCCATATCCGTGCCCGGCCGGGGATATTCGTCGCGATCCAGCGCGAGCGTACCGTCCAGGTTATAGACCGGCACCAGCGCATTGCGGAAATAGCCCTGTTCGATCGAGTGCAGCGCCCGACGCTGACTTTCCACCGAGTAGCGATCGCAGTCTTCGCGGGTGAAGCCTTCGATAGTGGCAATCAGGTCCGCAGAAATGCCCTGCGGGATCTGCGGGTGCAGCCCGAGCAGGTGCTCGTTGTTCGCGTGAAAACCATTGGCGTGGACCGGCGCGTAGCGAGACATGAATTCGACGCCACCGCCGATCACCGCTTCCTGCTGCCCGGACATGACGCCCGTTGCCGCGAAGTTGACCGCCTGCTGACCGCTGCCGCAGAAGCGATGCAGGGTGACGCCCGTGACCGAAATCGGCCAGCCCGCATCCAGCACGGACATGCGCGCGATGTCGTGCGCATGATCGCCGCTGCCCGTGCCGCAACCCGCCACGACGTCTTCGATGTCTGCCGGGTCGAAGCCGACCTTGGCACGCAACCCGTTCAGGACCTGCGCCATACAGCGCTGCGGATGGATATGGCTCAGGCTGCCCACGCCGGGCTTGCCGCGACCACGCGGCGAACGAACGGCGTCAATGATCCAGGCTTCGCGCATGTTGACTCTCCCTCGACTAACTGGCTCTTGAATGCCCGGATTCTACCCGTGGCTCATTCAGAGGGTCCACCTGCGTCGGCGGCAGCCGGCGCGGCCTCGGGCGCTGCGAGCAGCCCCGCGCGATCGACCAGAAGCTGCTCTGCGACAAAGGTCGCCACCCGGAAGGCACCGGGATGCCGGTCCGATGTCACAGTAACTTCGGGCGCGCCCTCAACCCGGAAAAAACTGAGACGCTGTGTTCCCTTTGCGTCCGTCACGGCAAAGACCGCTTGCGGTTCACCGGGCGGGGTCGCGCTGGCAGCGCCCAGAATGCGGAGATTGGCAAAGCGCGTCACCAAATCCGACACTTTGGTTGCATCGATTGCGGGGGGCGTCGACTGCGCCATTGTCGAATCCGCCGCTGAATCGGGAGCTGAATCCGACGCCGCGGGCGTCGCCGCGTCGGCAAGGGTCTCGCTCGCGAGCGACCACGCGCCTTCGTTGAGCGTCATCTGCCAGGCATCGATGCGTTCCAGCCCGCGGACGTCGCCCGACGCCGCCAGAACCGCCCGGTCAATCCAGTCGTCTGCGTTGACAGAAAAGTCGAAGTGGGCGAGATCGACCTCGAAAATGCGATCGTCGCCGGGCTTTCGCACATGCAGCCGACGAAACCCGGGCGAAGTACCAAGCAGCAGTGAAGCGACCGGCTTGCCTTCGACCTCCAGATGCACTGCGCGCTGATACTTGTCGTCCGCCACTTCGAACCGCGTCCGGGCGCTCGCAGAAGTTGCCACGGGCCAGGGCGCGGACACGCCCGCGAGCTTGTCGAGCGTCTCAATGATCTTGTCGGCATCGGCCGCAAGCGCCGGATCGGTCTCACTCGCTGGATCCAGGCGCCAGCCCGCGTCATTGCGTTCGAGTCGAAGCGACGTCGCACCCGACTCTTCGATCACCAGCCCATCGACTGCGGCGGTATCGAAATCAAGAAGCGACCCCGTTTCGGGCGCATCCGCGCGTCGGTCGAGACCGTAGAGCAGGGCGATGACGGCGACCTGCAGCGCGAGGATCACCCACAGTCTGGTGCTCAGCTCAACACGTACGTCACTGCTCATGCCGGACCTCCTTGTTTGCCAGCAGAACCACCCGCGGGACGCGCTGCTTCAAGCCAGCCCGCGTAACGCGCGGCATCACGGCGCAGGCCTCTGCGGTGCCAAAGCCAGACGAGCCCGACGCCGAGGAACGCGAGCCCGTAGTTCACGCCCTCGATCATGAACTGGCGCGACTCATCGAGCGGCGGCAGGGTGCGGTTGAACTGACCGCGCGAGCGAATCTCGAGCAGGCTGCGGTCCTCAAGCGACCAATCCACCAGATTGGTCATGAACTGGATGCTGTTGCCGTAGACCGTGCCCTCCGCCGAGCCGAGCACGCGCAGGATCTGGTCGTCCACCAGCCCGTTGGATCCGATCACGAAAAGCCGCGCCGATTCCGGTGAGCGCTGAATCACGCTCGACACCACACCGAGCTGAGCCTTACGCGATGTGGGATCCGCGCCGTCGAGCGTTGCCGCTTCGATATCGGTCTCGGCGTCCGAAGAAGGAGCTGCGTCTGCAGCCGCCAGGAGCGGCGAAGGCTTCCCGGCAAAGAACGAATCGAAACGCCCTTCCTGAAGCACGGCTAAGGTTCGCGCCGCCTGCTCGCCGTCGGGACGAAACCCCGAGGCGCCCGATTCGTCGATGCGCGGCATGACGTCGGGATCTGCGCTGATCCAGCTGCCCGCCGAGCTCTCGAGCAGACGAGTCACCGCGCGTTCCCCGGTGCGATCCGCCGCAATTTCGAGCGGCGAAGCCCAAGGAATGGTTACCTGCGGCAAACGGGCCGTAATGCCGCTGTCCGCGTTGAGCCCGGGCGCGCGCACATCGGCGAAATACGGGTAATCCAGCATCACGAGTTCCTGGAAACTGAACCCGCCAACCTCGCGCGTCACCGGCGCCGGAAACGCAGCGTTCTGCGGGTCCATCACCAGACCTGCGCCCAGCGTGATTCCCTGATGGGTCAGCCATGCCTCAAGCCCGGATACCGAGGGGCTTGCCGTCAGCGACTGCTGCTCGAGGCTCGCCGTAAAACCGCCGGTCGCCACGACCACCGTGCCGCCCTGCATCAGGAACTGGTCGACGGCAAACACGGCGTTTTCAGTCAGGTTGGTGGGCGCCACCAGCATGAGCAGCTCGACGCCCTCGGGAACGACACCGGTCTTCAGGTCCGCGTCGACCACGTTGAAATCCTGCGCGAGCGCAGCCTTCAACTCCTCAACGCGCGAGACCCCAGGCTGCGGCATACCCATCATGCCAGGGGCAGACTCGTCCGCGACCAGCGCCACCGACTTCAGCAAACCGCTCGCAAAGCGCTTCAGCGCTTCATCAAACGCTCTGCGGGTTGCGTCGGCACTCAGCGTCTCCGGCAAGGGCACCTGCATCACGGTGTTGCCGTCGGTGAGCGTGAGATAGAAATAGAACTCTTCGGTGTCAAAGAGACTCGCAGCCATGGGCTGGAAACCGTAACGGTCCTGAATCTCGCGCGCGAGCGCGCCGTCGCCTGCCTCTGGATCCAGTATTTCGGCGGAGAACTTGTCACCGCCGTCCTGCGCCAGGGCTTCGAGCACGCTCTGTACGGTCGTTCGGTACTCCGCCAAAGCAGGCGGCAGGGTCGCATCGGCGGAGAGGTACCCAACGAACCGAATCGGCGATACGACGCTGTCGAACAGGCTGCCGCCCCCCTTGAAGCCATACAACGCCTTGCGAATGGTGCGTGTCAGGTCATATTCCGGGTTCCGCAGAGCGACCTCGAGATCAGACTCACCGGACACCTTCACCTCGATAAGATCGCGGAACCCGAGCACCTCCCACTGATCGCCATAGCTGACAAGAATGTCAAAGTAGGCGTTCACCAGACTTGCTTCGTGGCGATCCGCCACCTGGAACGGAACGGGACGGATACCGTATTTGCCGTTCGCTTCCTCTTCCTTCGCCGGGTCCGAAGCGGGATCGATGATTTCGACGCGAACGCGACCGTTGCCAGCCACTTCGAATTCTTTCAGCAGATCACGCATGCGCGGCACATGGGGCGCGAGCAGCGGATGGGTGCGCTCGGAAAAGTAGCCGCGGATGAGGAGCGGCTCCTGCAGTTGGCCGAGATAGTTACGCGTAGCATCGGAAATCGAATACAGGCGCCCTTCGGTGACATCGACGCGCAGCACCGGCAGCTGTGCCAGCCAGACGTTCGCAGCCAGCAGATTCACGATCACAAGCCCCGTGGTCACGCGCGCGCGACGATGCCGAGCGCGATCTCCGTCAGCCGCCCAGCGTTCCGTCTCGAGCGCAAAAACGTTGAGCGCCAGAAACACGAAGAGCACCGAGGCGTAGTAATACAGATCGCGCAGATCCAGGACACCGCGGGTGATCGATTCAAAGCGCGAGCCGCTTCCCAGCCCGCGCAGGAACTCCGCAATGGCGCCGCCAAACAGATTAGTGAACAGCGGGCTGCCGACGAGATAGACCAGCCCACACACGAAAGCAGACACGATGAGGCTGACAATCTGACTATCCGTCCGGGCGCTGACCCAGAGACCGATCGCCAGATAGGCACCACCCAGCAGCAGCGCGGCGACGTAGCCCGCGACGATGGGTCCCCAGTCCAGGTCGGCGATGAACGCCGCGGACACTGGCAGCGGCAGGGTCAGCAGGAGGGCGATCGCGAGAAGCACCCAACAGGCGACAAATTTCCCGAGCACGAACGACCAGCTGTCGACCGGCAGGGTAGCGACGAACTCGAGCGTGCCCGTGCGTCGCTCCTCGCTCCAGAGGCGCATGGTCAGCGCCGCCGAGAGAAAGATGAGCAGGATCGGCATCCATTCGAACATCGGCCGCACGTCGGCAATGTTGCGCGCAAACCAGGCTTCACCCCAGAAGAAGACAAACAGCGTGCTCGCGAGAAATGCCGCCAGAAACAGGTAGCCAACGGGGGCTGCAAAGAAGAGCCGCAGCTCCTTGCGCGCCACATGGCGAATGGCATCAAGCTGCATGGGGCACCTCCGCAGTCGCCTCGCTGACTTCCCGGAACACGGTCTCGAGATCACGCTGCACCGGCGCGAGCTGATAAATCGGCTTGCCAGCCGCCACAAGGCGGGCCGCCACCGCGGCGGCCACCGACTCGATGGCATCGCTGACCGCTGCCTCCCAGGCGCCCGCACCCTCGGCGACTAAAGCGCCGAGCCCCGGTACCCCGTTGAGCAGCGCGGTCAGGTCGGCATCTTCGCTGGTGCGCACCTGCAACCGATCCGCCCGCCGCAGCGCGTCGAGTCGCTCGTCAAGCACGAGATGACCCCCGCGCAGGATCAGCGCGCGGTCACAGATGGCGCTGACTTCCTGCATGATGTGGGTGGAGAGGATCACGGTGGCGTTCTCGGAAAGACGTCGGAGCAGCGTGCGCATCTGCTGCGTCTGAGCCGGATCGAGACCGTTGGTCGGCTCGTCCAGAATGAGAATGCGCGGCTCATGCAGAATGGCCTGGGCCACGCCGACGCGCTGCTTGAACCCCCGTGAAAGGGTCGCGATCGGCGCGAACGCCTTGCTCTCAAGCTCCGTTGCAGCAATCGCGCGCGGCACCGCGAGCGCCGGATCGACGCCGCGCAGCTCCGCCGCCCAGGCGAGATAGTCGAGCACCGACAGTTCCGGGTAGAGCGGCAGATTCTCGGGCAGATAGCCCATATCACGCTGCACCGCGCGCCGATCCGCTTCCACCACCCGCCCGTTCACGCGCACCTCGCCGGCGCTCGGCTCGAGATACCCGGTGAGCATCTTCATGATGGTGGTCTTGCCCGCACCGTTGTGCCCGAGCAGGCCGACCACCTCCCCCGGCGCAATGGCGAAGGACACGCTGTCCACGGCCACGAATTCCCCGTAGCGGCGTGTGAGCCGATCTGCTTCGATCATCTCTGGATCTCCATCCTCGCTGTCTGCGCAGCATCTTCGCGCGATTTTCGGACTATCTCAGCGTTCGCTGGCATCTGGATTACAGCTGCTTTCACTAACCGCCTACGCCGCACGCAGCTTGGGTGCGGCGGACAAAATTTCAAGGGCTCCTGCTCGCTGACATCACGGGTCCAATGCCGAGGGGCAGGTTTCCTGCTACCGTCCCGGCGTCACCGTCTGCAGGAGCAACGCTTTGAACATTCCCGGACCCGCGGGTTCCCTGGAAGCCTGGCTTGAGCGACCGACGACCCCGTCCCCGGGGCTTTCCCGAGCGGCGGTGCTCTGTCATCCGCACCCGCTCTACGGCGGCACCATGCACGACGGCGTGCTCGACGTTGTTGCACAGACCCTTCTCAGCGCAGGCATCAGCTGTCTGCGCTTCAACTTTCGCGGTACCGGCGCGAGCACTGGCAGTCACTCGGGCGGCCCGGGCGAGCGTGAGGACCTCGGTGCGGCCATCGCATGGGTTCGCGCGGAACTCGCGCCGCAGGCCGTATGGCTTGCGGGTTACTCGTTCGGGGCAAGCGTGGTCTGGGACTATCTGGTTGCGCAGGACTCACCATCCGAAGGTATCGAACGGGCGCTGCTGATTGCGCCCCCCAACGGCGCGATGTCATTCGCCCCGGGCGATCCCGGCTGCCCGGTCGACGCCGTCGCCGGGAGCGCCGATCACTTCGTCGATACTGAAGCGCTCACCGGATTGACGGCAGTCACCCGGCATATTCTGAGCGGCGCGGATCACTTTTTTTCCGCCGACTCGCGAACCCTGGCACAGACCCTGACGCGCCTGATAACCGGTTGACCGCTGCCTAGGCGAGGGGCACTCCCGCAATGTAGGCGTGACCATAGAACGCCGCGGCGTACAGCAGCGCCCCCGCCACGAGCGGGCCGACCAGCTCACGCAGCACGAGACGGTTGCGCCCGCGGACAATCGCCGCAAACGGCACGTTCGACGTCACCGCCGCAAACGCCTGCCAGGGCGCGCCGAGCCGCGCGGCCTTCTTGCTGTCGATCAGCGCGCTGCCCAGGAGCGCCAGCAGCAGGAAGGCTGCGAAGAACACGACCGATACGGCATCGCCATTCGCCACCAGGTGCGAGCCGGCCCACAGGGCAATCCCCCACTGCAGCGGATGCCGCGTGATGCGATTCACACCGTACGCCAGGCGCGTCGGGGCGTCGGGCGCGTCGAGTGTTCCGGCCATACCCACCGCCGACGGATTGCGCGCGAGAAAACTGCCCCCGATCAGCACGAACGCGAGCCCCATGATCACCTTGGGCACCAGATACAGCGTCGGTGACGGCAGCCACAGGTACGGAAGCCGCGGCAGATTCGCGTACATCCAGATCATGAGCCCGAGGGTGACGGCCGCGACGAGAGAGTAAGCGCCGAGGTACCCCCCCTCGCCCAAGCGTCGCACCAGGACCGCCCGCAGCGGCGTGCTGCTGACCCCAAGATGCGTCAGCAGAAAGAGCAGACCCGCAATCGTCATGGCCAGCATCGTTCCGATCCTCCTCCCGTGGTGCGACTCATCATAACCCTGCCGGCTCGCAACGCACGCCCGGACCTTGCGGCGCCCCGTTGTCTGCGTGACCGGTTTCTCCGACACTGCCCGCAATCTGACACGAGCACACAACATGCAGGAACTGGCCGGCAAGGTCGCGTTCGTCACCGGCGGTGCGAGCGGTTTGGGTCTCGCCATGGTGCGCGCATTCGCAGCAGCCGGCATGAAGGTCGTGGTCGCCGATGTCGAGCAGGCCGCGCTCGATGCGGTCATCGCGGAATTCGCGCCCAGCAACGCGGACCTTCTCGCCGTGCGCGTGGATGTCACCGACCGCGCGGCCATGGCCGCCGCGGCGGACCAGGCTGAAGCCGCCTTCGGGCGCGTGCACGTGCTGTGTAACAACGCGGGCGTCGGCGTAGGCGGAAGCATCGAGACCATGAGTTACGCCGACTGGGACTGGGTGCTCAAGGTGAATCTGGACGGCGTGGTAAACGGCGTGCAAACGTTCCTGCCGCGCATGCTGGCGCACGGCGAAGGCGGTCACATCGTCAACACCGCCTCGATGGCGGGCCATGTCGGGGCGCCGGGTCTCTCCGTTTACAACACATCCAAGTTCGCCGTGGTCGGACTCTCCGAGTCCATGCGCCAGGATCTCGCGCCTCGCGGCATCGGTGTCTCGGTACTGTGTCCCGGTGTCGTGCGGACGAATATCTTCAGCTCCGGACGCAACCGGCCAGCAACCCTGGCCGCGGAGACGGACACCGCAGGCGCGGTGCTCGCACATGACGTGGAAGGCGCAGACCGCACGGCACGCATTCAGTCGCTGCTCGACGGGGGACTTGATCCCGCGCTCGTCGGGGAGATGGTCGTGCACGCCATTCAGACCGACGAATGCTACATCTTTACGCATCCGGAACTCGGGGCAGCAAGCGCGGCCCGAGCCACACAAATTGCGGACGCCTATACGCGCTGGACAAGCTGGCGCGAGCAACAGTCCACCGGCTGACATCCGCTCACCCTACATTCGAACATTCCACAGGAGCTCCCATGACCGACTTTCCCGACGCCCGGTTCATCGATGTCAATGGCGTCACCCTCGAGGTGTTCGAAGCCGGTCAGCGCGGCCGCCCCATCGTGCTCTGCCACGGCTTTCCGGAGCTCGCCTACTCCTGGCGCCATCAGATTGCCCCGCTCGTGGCTGCGGGTTACCACGTGATCGCACCGAATCAGCGCGGCTACGGCCGCTCTTCGCGGCCGGCACCGGTCACCGACTACGACATCGAGCACCTTTGCGGCGATCTGGCCGCCCTGCTTGATCACTATGGCTACAAGGACGCGATTTTCGTCGGTCACGACTGGGGTGCGATCGTGGTCTGGAACATGGCGCTGCTGCACCCCGCCCGCGTGAGCGCGCTTGCCAACCTGAGCGTGCCCTTCATGGCCCGCGGTACCCGTGAGTGGGTTGGTTTCTGGGAGGAGGCTCTGGGCGGCGACTTCTACATCGTGCACTTCAATCGGCAGCCCGGCGTCGCAGATCGCGCCTTCGAAGCGAACACGCAGCGCCTGCTCAACAATCTCTATCGCACACGGCAGTGGCTTGCACCGCCACGCACGCCGCAGCCGGGCATGGCGATGATCAATCTCGCGCTATCCGACTCACCGGCGGGCGATCCGCTCATGAGCGAGGCTGAACTCGCGGTGTTCGTGGACGGATTCAACCACTCGGGCTTCACCGGCCCGATCAACTGGTACCGCAACTTCACCCGCAACTGGCATCTGCTCGCCGACGTGCCGCAGCATGTGCCGCAGCCAGTGCTGATGATTCATGGTCGCTATGACATCGTTCCCGCCAATCCGAACCTGCGCGATTACGCGCCAAACTCCGAGGTTCACACGCTCGACTGCGGGCACTGGATCCAGCAGGAGGAACCCGAAGCCACCAACCGGCTGCTGCTCGACTGGCTGACACGCCGATGACCGGGCCGATGGCTGAACCAAAGACGCGCGTCATCGACAACGCAGCGCGTGAGCGCTTCGAACTCGAGATTGATGGGCAAATCGCGTTTGCGGACTACCAGCGCCGCGGCACCGTCGTGATCGTGCCCCACGTGGAGGCGCCTGTTGCTCTGCGCGGCACAGGGGCGTCCGCTGAGCTCATGGAAGGTGTGCTTGCGCTCTTGCGCAGCCGGGGCGAAACCATTGTTCCGGTCTGCTCGTGGGCGGCTGCCTATCTGCGGCGCCACCCCGAGCATCAGGATCTGCTGGGGTAGCCCGACCGAAACGTTGCGGAACGTCAGAACGCGGCGAGTACGGCGCCCACCAGCGCGGAGATGAGCAGCACCAGGTTTGCAACAAACGTGAGCATCATCCCCGGTCCACGCTTGGTGGCGTCCTGCACATAAGTGCGGAAGTAGAGCGAGCGACCGATCAGATAGACCGCGCCCGCAGAGACTGCCAGCACTTCACTTGTGAAATGCGCCGTTGCAAAGAGCGCCGGCAGAAAGACGATGAGCTGTTCCAGCGTGTTGTAGTGCGCGCGGAAATAGCGCTCGAACTCCGGATGACCGGTGGTCGCCGGGGCATCCACCCCGAATTTGCCGCGGGCGCGACCGACAAAAAGCCCGAAAGCCAGGTATTGCACCAGCGCCAGCATCGCGATGATGGTCGTGAAAGCCATAGTCCTCTCCCCGTTTGTGTTCCGATTGAATCTCTTACGCTGACTCCGCCGCGGTCATGAACGAACCGCTGCTCTCGGCGACCACGCTGCCATCATCCTCGCGGACGATTCTGCCCTCCATGAGAGCGAGTCGCCCCTTGCGGCGCTCACAGCGCCCCTCGAGGCGCACGGGCGTGCCGAGCGGCAGATGCGCGCGATAACGAATGTCCGCACGGGCGGTAAAACATTGCACGCCCTTAAGCCAGAGCCAGTTCGCCATCACGTCATCGAGCAGCGCGAACATGATACCCCCGTGAGTAAGCCCGGCATAACCGGCGTGCTGCTCCTGCGGCACAAACCGGCCAACGCAGACATCGTCTTCGAGCGAGAACCGCACATGCAGCCCCGCAGGATTCGACGGACCACAGACAAAGCAGCCATTTCCACGCTGATCGGTGCTCAACTCGATTCTCCTCTCGGGGCGCCGCCCCCTATCCCGGAGACCATGATAACGGATCCGCTCCCACCCCGATCTCGCCCGCACTGCGGCACGGCCCAAACGGACGCCAAGGCGATTCGCAGCGCGAAAGGCCCAGGGCTCGACATCCGCCCGCGGAGCGTGCAGATTCCGGGACAAACGCCTGTCGGACACCCCGTGTACCCGCTCGAACTCATTCGCACCCGACTGAATACCCATCGCCCCACCCTGAACGATCCGGGGCCCGATGTGCGCCAGGCAGCGGTCGCCATCGTCCTGCGCGAGCATGCGCACGCGGGCCCTGAGGTGTTGTTTATTCGCCGCGCCGAAAAGGCGGGCGACCCGTGGTCCGGACAGATGGCTTTTCCCGGCGGCCATCGGGATGCGGCCGATCTTGACCTGCGTGCCGCCGCCGTGCGCGAAACGCAGGAAGAGGTCGGCGTCGATCTATCGGGCGCGCGCTATCTCGGCCATCTCGACCACCAGGCGGCCGCGCCACGCGGGCGCAATCTCCGCATGATCATCGCGCCGCATATCTTCGAGCTGGAAACGCCGGTGGCGCCACAGCCGAACCACGAGGTCGCTGAAGTCGTGTGGGCACCGCTCGCGCCCCTCGCGAGCGGAAGCCTGCACACCGCGGAGCAATTCGCGATCGGCGGCACGCCGAGCTGGTTCAACGGCTACCGCCTTTCGGGTGGTCATTTCGTGTGGGGACTCACCTACCGGATGCTGAAGACGCTGTTCGGGGTTCTGGACCCGAACTGGCGGCCACCGCCCGAGCGCTGAACAGTGCATCGTCACACCACGAGGAGCCTCGCATGAAACTCGGCATCACCCTGGCGTTCAGCCAGACGACACCCGTTCCGTTCATCATCGGCGCGGCGGAGCGCGTGGAGGCCGCCGGGTTCCACTCCCTCTGGGTACCGGAACATGTGCTCTTCTTTCCCGACTACGCGTCGCGTTACCCCTACTCGGATGACGGCCGTCTCGCGGGCGACCCGCAGGGGCTGCTCGATCCGTTCAGCGCGCTCACGTTCATTGCCGCGCGCACGCAGACGATCCGTCTCGGCACCGGTATCTGTCTCGTTCCGCAGCGCCAGCCGGTGTACACCGCAAAGATGGTCGCGGACCTCGATTACCTCTCCGGCGGGCGCGTGGACTTCGGCATCGGCATCGGCTGGTTGGCCGAAGAGTTCGCTGCGCTTGGCGTGCCGTTCAGTGAGCGCGCCGCGCGCTGCGAGGACTATGTGGGCGCCATGAAAGCCCTGTGGACGCAGGACGTCGCCGAATACGCGGGCAAGTTCGTACAGATCGGTCGCGCCTGGTTCAATCCGAAGCCGGTGCAGAAACCCCATCCGCCCGTCATCGTCGGCGGCGAAAGCGCGGCGGCGCTCGCGCGCGTTGCCGCTTTCGGGGACGGCTGGTACGGCTTCGACCTCACGCCCGACGGCCTGCGCGCGAAACTGCACACGCTCGATAACCATCTGGCGGCGGCAGGTCGCACGCGCGCCGACATCCAGATACACGTCGGGCCCAATCGCCACCCGATTACCGCCGAGACCCTCGCCGCCTACGCGGAGGCGGGGGCAGACCAGGTCATTGCGCCCGCCTTTGCCCGGGACCTGGACGGGCTCGCCCGCAAGCTCGACAAGCTGCGCTCGCTGATGCCCTGACCCGCGCGGTTGCGCCGCCCGTCAGCGCGTGCGCAGCCGGTGCTGGTAATCGGCGATCGCAAGCCCCGCCGCAACGCTCGTGAAGGGGTCGTGTTCGACCACCTGCCGCGGGAATCGATCGACGAGCAGTCGCCGAACGGCAGGAATAAGGCTCGAGCCTCCGGTGCCGATGACGATATCGATCGCGTCGGCGCGCAGTCGTGAGAGGGCCAGTACCGTATCGAGCGCGACTTCGACCTCGCCCAGCTGCGCAGCAATGATGCTTTCGAATTGCGCGCGCGTGACGGTGAGATCGAGGTCGAGCTCGGGGATATCGAGCCGGGCGGTTTCTTCCGACGAAAGCCGCGCCTTCAGGTCCTTGATCGACTGGAACACGCTGTAGCTCAGGTTGCGCTGAATGAGCTCGTTCAGGCGGCGAAATTTCCGCGCGGCGGAGCCGCCCGCCGCGATGCAATCGTGTACCGGTGCGCTGTACCGGTTCTGGTTGAGGGTATAAGTGACCGCCCAGTTGACCAGCAGTTCTTCGTAATCCTCGAACGGAAATCGCGTTTCGATTTCTCGGTCAAATCCGCGCCGACGCCAGAGTTCACCGCGCCCGAGTTCAGGACACAGCAGCACCCGAAAGAGCTGCTGGTCGATGTGATCGCCGCCCAACGCAACGCCGTGCGTTCCGAGCACATCGAAACCCTCTCGATGCCGGCGTAGCACGCACAGGTCGAGCGTGCCGCCACCGAAATCGAGCGTCAGCAGATGCTCGCCCGGCGCGTCAGGGTGAGCCTCCAGAAAGCTCGCCGCGGCTGCCACCGGCTCAGGATAGAAGCGCTGTCCGCGAACCCCCGCGTGACGATAAGCCTCGCCAAGCCGAGCGAGCGCCGTTTCGTTGCGAAAGCGGTCACGCCCTTCGAAATTGACCGGTCGCCCGAGATGGGCAGAGGCGACATTGCCTGCGTGCGCTTCGACTGCCTGCCGAATGCGCAGCAGCACCGGCGTGATAAGCGCGACCAGACGGAACGGGTGCTCGAACACCATGAGCCGCCGGATACCCGGATCGCCCAGCAGGCGCTTGGTGCCCCGGAACAGGCGGCCCTTCAGACCACTGTCGATGATCGGACGACCGTAATGGCGCTGCGTTACCGTCTCGACCGCGGTAGGGTTCTCCGGATCATTGTGCTCAACGAACTGGCTTGTCTCCGAGATCACCTCGGGAATCAGTTCGACTGTGCGTCCTGTGTTGTCGGCAATGTAGCGGTCGATCGCGGCCTGCCCGGTGAGCGTCTGCAGCCGCCGGTCGATATAGGTCGCGGATGGCAGGAGCGGCGCGTTTTCCTCGAGCGCCACCAGGCGCACCTTGGAACCGTCATAGACCGCGGCTACAGAATGAGTGGTGCCAAAGTCGATACCTATTCCCAGCACGTCAGTCACGAGCAGATCCACGCGCACACAGGCCCCGCCGTGGATCCTCGGCTCGAAACCCAGCCGCGCGCGCAGGCTGGTCGCCCGCGGATACGCCGTGGATAATTCCGACTGACTCTGCCATACCGGGCGCGTTCATGAGTGATCCGATCTCCATCGCCGACGCGGCGCGCAAACGCGATGCACGCAAACGCGCGGATCTGCAAGAGCGGGCGCGGGGCATCACGCTGTGCCGCAGCGGCTTTCACCAGTGGGCCATCGATCAGAAGAAGCAGTTCGATGTGCGCTCGGGTCGGCTCGTGACCGTCCTGCGCTGCACGCGTTGCACAGCCACGAAGACCCGACTCGACTGATTCAAGCCGGCACGGCAATGCCGGTCGGCAGCGGGCAAGAGACGCCCGTACCACCCAGCCCACAATAGCCATTGGGGACTTTCGCCAGATATTGCTGGTGGTAGTGCTCGGCGTAGAAGAACTCGGGCGCCGCAGCGATCTCCGTCGTGATCGAACCATATCCCGCTGCCCGCAGCGCGGGCTCAAACGCTGCGCGTGACGCTTCCGCAAGCGCGCTCTGCACTGGGCCGTAGGTATAGATCGCGGAGCGGTATTGTGTGCCCACGTCATTACCCTGGCGCATGCCCTGGGTCGGGTCGTGCGACTCCCAGAAAACGCGCAGCAGGGTCGCATAATCAACGCGCGCCGGATCGAAGACCACCAGCACGACCTCGGTGTGGCCCGTCAGCCCGGAGCACACCTCTTCATACGTGGGATTGGGCGTGGTTCCGCCGGCGTAACCCACCGCCGTCGAAAAAACCCCGTCGACCTGCCAGAATCGGCGTTCCGCACCCCAGAAGCAGCCAAGCCCGAACTGGGCCAGTTCAAAATCCGCCGGGAACGGTGGTTTGAGCGGCGCGCCGTTGACGAAATGGGTCTGCGGAACCGGCATGCTGGCCGAGCGCCCTGGCAGGGCCTCCGCCGCGGTCGGAAGACGAAGTTTCTGGCCCCAGGCCATATCCACCACCTCGCTAGGGTGAGACGTTGAGAAGCATCGCGATCATACGCCGAGACCGTCGACAGACAAACCTGACCCGGCGTTGGGCACTGCCCGTTCTGGTCGCGCTCGCGCTCACCGGATGCCAGACGGTGCCGCGTCCCTACGACGAACTCATGGTCGAGGTAAACGCCGGTGCGGAGATCGACGCGAAGACTCTGCGCGAAAGCTTCTATGCAGTACCGGATCACAACGAGCGGCTCAGCCGGCTCACGGAGCTTGAGCTCCAGGCCTACCAGATCATCGAGGACGAGCCGCTCAAGCTCGGCTCGCTTGGCACGGCGATGCTCGACGCCTATTACGGCAGCCTGACCGGGCACTTCGTGCTTGCACGTTTTTACGAGCATCTCGAGAACGATGCAGCGACCGCGTTTCACCGATCCTGGATCGAGCGCATCAGGGCAGACCGCCTGGCGTCCGCCATCACTCCGGCCCCCGATGCGATCAGCGCAACCCGTCATGCCTATCTGCCAGCCACCACCGCCATCGAGGCACAGGTGTTCGCGATGAGCGAAGGGCTGACGCCCGTGGGGTCGATCTACCAGACCACCGATGAAGTGCCGTTCGCGTTGCTCGTGCAGGGCAAGCCGGAGACAGGGCCGATCCGCGTGCTCTACTTCGACCTGGGAGGCGTCTACCAAGCGATGCGCGAGAGTTTCGGCGCTGTGGCGGAAGATCCCAAGTTCAATCCGTTCAGCGTGGTGGGTTACCTTGCAAAGGAAAACGATCCCGCCGCGCAGGCGGCGGTGGGCGCCTTTCTCGCCAGCCAGAATCGCATCGATGACGCCATCAATTGGCTGCGGGCAGCGTCGCGCACGGGCAACCTGATCGCGAACACGCTGCTCGCCCGCATTTTCTTTGAGCGCGCGCGTGAGACCGAGGACGCCGAGGAACGCGAGGCATTCCTGACCGAAACGCTCGATCACTACCTGCACGCGATTACCCTGGGCTCATCCGATGCCATGTACGGACTCGGCGTGCTGTACCTGAATGGGCACTACGGCGAGGATGACAAGGCGTCCGGACTGCCGCTTCTCGAGCAGTCTGCGGCGCTCGATAACGATGATGCACTGCTCTACCTGGGGCACCTGAACTATCAGGGAGAGCAGGTGGAAAAAAACTTCGCTACCGCCCGGGACTACTTTGCACGGGCAAGCGCCCTCGGCAATCCGCTCGCGCAGAAAACCTATGCCCGCTTTCTGCTCGATCGCACGACCAGCCAGTCCGCCGACCCGCGCATCGCCGAATGGCTCGAAGCACTCACGGCAGAGCGACGAACGGATGCGGACGAAGCGCAACCAACCGACACCGAAGCGATGCTGCTGCTTGGCAACCTTGCCGCGCGCGGGCTAAGCGGCCCCGTCAATCGCCGGGCCGCCCAGCGCTGGTACCGGGCTGCAGCGAATGCGGCCCCGCTCGATGCGGCCATCGTGAACGAGGTCGCCTGGACGCTGACGGTGAGCACGGATCTCGAGCTGCGGCGCCCGGATTACGCCGTACGCATCATGACCACGCTCATGGAAGGCAATGCGGACGCCCGCGAGCGCCCGGAATACCTCGATACCTGGGCCGCAACATACGCCGCGACGGGGAACTTCGAGGAAGCCCTGCGCGTGCAGCAGCAGGCGGTCGATATCGCGACCGGCGAGGAATTCGACGACGTGCGCGATATTCTCTCCGAGCATCTGGAACTTTTTCGGCGCGGCGAGACGCTCTCCGAAGACGTGCCGTGAGCGATCAGCTGCTCGCACTGCTGCGCCGCGGCACCCCCTTCATCGACGTGCGCGCCCCGGGTGAAGCTGAGCGCGGTACGGTGCCCGGCGCCCGCAATATGCCGATCCTCGACGACGCCGAGCGTACGCGGGTAGGTACCACCTATAAGCAGCAAGGGCAGGACGCCGCCATCCGCGTCGGCCATCGACTCGTGAGCGGAGCCGTGCGCGAAGAGCGCGTCGCCACATGGGCAGCCTTTGCCGCCCAGCACCCCGACGCCTGGATCTTCTGTTGGCGCGGGGGACAGCGCTCAGCCATCGCAGCCGAATGGCTTGCCGCAGCGGGACACACACTCCCGCGGGTACCCGGCGGGTTCAAGGCGCTGCGCAACGCACTCGGGGAGGCGCTGAGCGCGGCCTGCCGTGACTCACGCCCCTGGATCATCCTGGCCGGTCGCACCGGGAGCGGGAAAACCGACTTCCTCTGCGGTGTTCCACACGCCATCGATCTCGAAGGACTTGCAGCGCATCGCGGCTCTGCGTTTGGTGCCACGGCCACAGAGCAACCGGCGCCGGTCACCTTCGAGAATGCGCTGGCGACAGCCTGGCTGAAGCACGCCGGTCCTTATCTGCTGCTTGAGGACGAAAGCCGGACCATCGGCCGGCTGGCGCTGCCGGAGGACTGGCACCTGCGTATGCAAAGCGCTCCCGTCGCGCTGCTCGAGGTCGATGCCGACCAGCGCAGAGCCCACATCGTGCGTGAGTATGTCGAGCTACCATTGCGCGCGGGAGTGGCGCCCGAAGCGCTCCATGCGCGCTATACGGCTGCGCTCACGCGCATCGAGCGCCGTCTGGGCGGCCTGCGCCGCCGCGCAGTTCAGTCTGCTCTGGATACTGCATTCATTACTGGCATCGACACCTTCGGCGCATTCGACACGGCGCCTCACACAGTGTGGGTCGATTTGTTGCTGCGGGACTACTACGATCCGATGTATGACCACCAGATCGAAAACAAGATGCGTCGCGTCGTGATTCGGGGCGACGCCGCAACGCTTCGCGAGTATTTTCGCAGCCTGGATAGCAGCAGCTTCAAAGGAGCAGCCGCATGATGGAACCCATCCTGGTCAAAGGCGCGCCTGGTTCACCCTATACGCGCAAGATGGTCGCGCTGCTGCGCTACCAGCAGCTGCCGTATCGGTTCTTGATCGGCTCGCATGAGAATGATCTGGGGCTACCACGGCCGAAAGTCGCGCTGCTGCCAACCCTGTACCTGCGCGATGAGCGGGGCGAGATCGAGGCGGTCGTCGATTCAACGCCGCTGATCCGTCGACTCGACGCAACCTGGCCCGGACCAAGAAGCGTGCTACCACCGGATCCCGTGGTGCGCTTTGTCGATGAACTGATCGAAGACTACGCGGACGAATGGCTGACCAAGGCCATGTTCCATTACCGCTGGCACGGATCGGCCGACATCGATCACGCGGGCAACATTCTGCCGCGCTGGCGCGCGATCACGGCGTCAGAGGAAGAGATAGCACAACTTCGCGCCCGATTTTCGCGGCGCCAGATCGACCGTCTTGGCGTCGTTGGCTCGAATGCAATCACCGCCCCCGTCATCGAAGAGAGCTATCGTCGGTTCCTCGGGTGTCTCAATCAGATTCTGTCCGAGCAGCCGTTCATCCTTGGCGCGCGTCCGGGGAGTGCAGATCTCGCTACCTACGGGCAGCTGACTCAGCTTGCACACTTTGATCCCACGCCACGATCCCTGACTCTGGCAGAAGCGCCGCGCGTCTTCGCCTGGGTTGACGTAATGGATGATCTGTCCGGGCTCGACGTTCAATCGGAAGGATGGCTTGCGCGAAATGACCTCGCTCGGGTGCTGACACCGCTGCTCACAGAGATCGGGCGAACCTACGTGCCGGTGATGATGGCGAACGCGCGCGCCATCGATCAGGGGGCTTCTCAGGTCGAAGCGGTGGTCAGCGGTGCACCGTGGACCCAAACCCCGTTCCCTTATCAGGCCCGGTGTTTAGCCGCGCTGCGCGTGAACTACGCACGGCTCGAGCCGCAGGATCGCGCCGATCTGGAGCCGCTTTTGA
>DMUF01000178.1:0-1227 GCA_003476445.1 Gammaproteobacteria bacterium
CACAACGAGGTCGACGACAGATCTGCGACGAGCCAGAAATCCTCACCCCTCAAGTCAGCCGGTTTGTCTCACGATCGCGGTCGCTGGACAGTCTTGGTTCCGCAATCAGCCCAAGACAATCACGCACTAACATGTGGAGCGGACCACCCATTGGAGGCTTTTCACCTGTGCCAGTATCTGCAGACTAGAGCATGGCGCAGGCGGTGGTCGCATTCACCAGATCCACGGTGGCTGTTCGAAGGGCTTTTCGATAAAGGGTTCGGGCGCTATGAGTGCGGCAGGTTCTTCCGGCCCGCGAAGCTGATAGAAAAGATGGGGCAGGCCGAGTGAGGGGTCCTGCGTGGCGTCGGGGTAGGGCACCGCAGCCTGCCAAGCAGGATGATAGCGGATCATTCCGGCCACGCTGCGATAGGGAATCTCGAGAAGCGCCTTGGCGATCCGGCGGTTGATATCGACGTCGCCCGGTGCGCCGACCCCTCCCGCCACCGCCGCCGCGATCGCATAGTGGTGCAGCGAGCAATAGGGCTGGCAGCCGATCTCTGGGGTCGACTGCGCGCCGAACCGGGCGCGGTAGCCCGCCGCGAAATTGCGGCCGAGCTCGTCGCGCGGCAAGCCAATCACCGTGCAGGTGATAACGCCGCGCGCCCTTTCGCCTGTGATCTCAGAAAATACCCGGTGCAGTGCCCCATATTGCAGGTAGAGCAGCGCGTTGAGCGGCCGTTCCATGAATTGGAGGTGAAACCGCGCTAGGTCGCCGGCGTGGAAGTGCGTCATCGCTAGTACTGCAGGGTCATGTGCGCGTACCTGATCCAGCACGCTGCACCAGTCGCTGTTGACGGGGTGTATCTGCGGCGGGCCGGTCAGCTCCCAGCCGAATTTGGTGGCCGAGCCCGCCATCGCATTGGCAATTACGATGCTGTAAGGCTTGGGCCCCGACAGTATGGCGATGCGCCGGTTGCGCGGCCGCCAGCGCCCGCTGTCGCGCAGCCATGACAGGAACTTGATGAAGCCTTGTCCATACCAGTATTCGGCTGGGTCGCTCATGAAGCAGCCGAAATAGCGCCGCGGGTCGCTGGCCACCGTGTCGTGGTGCTGCACCAGCGTATTGTGGTGCATGTAGATTATGCCCGCGTCGGCGATTGGCTCGTACTCGGCATTCTGCGGGCCGATGTTGTAGCCATTGATGATCGCCGAGACGCGATGCTGCGAGATGAGATGGCGCGCCGC
>DMUF01000178.1:1578-4193 GCA_003476445.1 Gammaproteobacteria bacterium
AGCGGCCGCCCGAGGATGCCGCCGCGCGCGTTCACCTCATCGATCGCCATGCTGAGGCCGTTTCGGAACTCGTTCCCGTCGCTGGCGGAGGAGCCCGTCAGCGGAACCATGCTTCCGATGGCGATCGGCCCAACCGCGGTCATGTCTCAGCGAACCTCGCCAATTAGTTCCGGCTCAAACAGCAGGTTGTGCATCACAACGCGCAGCGCTGGCGGGCTCACTGGCTTGATGAGCAGCGGGAAGCCCTGGGCCTTGATGCTCTGCACCACCTCCGGCGCCGTCTCTGCCGTCATGACGAGGGCCGGACAGGGTTTTTCGAGAATATCGTTTATCTCGGCCACCAGGTCGGTACCCTGGATACGGCCGCGCAGGCGGTAATCGGTGAGGATGATGTCGGGCAGTTCCGGAAGCGCCTTCACGGCGTTGCCGGCATTGTCGAAGTTGTCGATCGTGATGACGCTCAGCCCCCAGCGTTCGAGCATCGCCATCAGCGCCTCGCGCAACATTTTGTCGTCCTCGAGGACAAGGCAGCAGAGCCCGGCGAACTCCCCGCCGATGCGCTCGCTGATCTCAGGCTCGCCCGTCCCGCTGTGCCATACGTTGCCGATCGGCACGTCCACATGGAAGGAGGTTCCCTTCCCGAGCGTGCTCTCGAGGCTAAGTGGATGGCCCAGTATGTCGGAAAGCCGCCGTGCGATGTTGAGGCCGAGGCCCAGGCTGTGGCTGGCATTCGACTGGCTGTCGTTGACCCGGTAAAACTCCTCGAAGATTGCTTCGTGGTGCTGGGCCGCGATGCCGATCCCGGTATCGGCTACGATGATCCGGAGGTGCTGGCCGGAGCGCCGGCAGCCCACCAGCACGCGCCCTACGTCGGTGTAGCGGATGGCGTTGCCCACCAGGTTGGAGAGTATGCGTTCGAGCAGCACGCGGTCGCTTACCACGGCGAGCTTGGACGGGACGATGCGTAGATCCAGCCCCTTCTCGCCTGCCCTGGCCCCAAACTGGATCGCGAGGCGCGAGAGGATCGAGGAGATCTGGAAGGTGCTTATTGCCGGCTCGATTTTTCCGGCATCGAGCTGCCCGATGTTCAGGAGCGAGCCGAGCAGGTCTTCCATGATGGCGACCGACACCTCCATCGCATGGAGCGCATGTTTGCGCTCCTCCTCGCTATCCGCGACAAGGCAAGAATAGACGAGGATTTTGAGCGAGGCGAGGGGCTGGCGCAGGTCGTGGTTCGCAGCGCGCAGGAAGCGCGATTTGCTCTGGTCGGCGGCGGCGGCCTTGTCGCGTGCTTGGGTGAGCGCCTGCAGGGCGCGGCGAAAGTCGGTGGTGTCGGTGAGCAATGAGGCCGTACCGCCCTCAGCCATGGCTGAGTCGGTTGCGGCCAGCACGCGACCGTCTGAGCATACGAGATGAAAAGTACCGAGGCTGTTGGCTGCTTTGGCACCGCCGGCCGCTGGCGTTTCCCAGCTGATCAGCGTGCCGTGGCGCTGTGCCTTGTCGAGTAGCGTGGCGACGTCGAGCCCCCGCATGGCGGCGGCGTCGAGGCCGAGCGCCTGCGCAAAAGCGCTGTTGCAGGAGGTAATGCGCCCGGCGGCCGACCACAGGCAGACGCCCTGCCGAAGCTGGCCGAGCGCGCTGGCCTCGAGGTCCGCCACCGCAGTCGTCATCAGCGCCCGCCGGAGTTGTCGTAGCGACGCGATGCGTAGAGGATCGCGGACTCTCGGTTGCGCAGGCCCAGCTTGCGCATGGCGTTGCCGAGGTGCACGCGTGCGGTCTGCGCGGTGATGCCGAGGAGCTCGGCGATCTCGGAGACCGCATGGCCGCCGCCGAGCAGCTTCATGACCTCGTCCTCACGTTCGCTGAGACGCGGAGCGTTGGGGTCGTTCGCATCGTTCGTTGCGGATTCTGCCGCGCCCGGCCAGGAACGGGTGAGCAGGTCGCGTGGGAAATAAACCTCGCCGTCGAAGATGCGCGTCAGTGCTCGCCTGATCTCCTCGGCATTGGCAGACTTCGGGATATATCCGATCACCCCGTTTTGAATCGCCTGGCGCACATAGTCGGGATCCTCGTGGATGGAGATGACCGCTACCGGGATCGATGGAAACCGCCGCCGCAGCAGTTCCAGCCCCTCGAAATCCTTCATGCCCGGCATGACGAGGTCGATCAGAATCAGGCTGATCGGTCCGCTGCGTTCAAGAATGGCAATTGCCTCCTCGAGCGAAGCGGCCTCCTTGATGTCGACGCCGGCATCGATGCCACGTGCCACCTGCTTCAGTGACTCGCGCACAACCCAGTGGTCGTCGGCAATGAGGATCGTCATTGCGGAGGCTGGTTTGCGGAGCGGAGCGGTCATCGGAGGTTCACTCATCAGGTAGGTCGCGTGCTGGGTTCCCTAGCCAAGATTCGGTCGGTTCACTAGTCCAACTCAACGGCGGGCGGTGGGGCGCGAGTGCCGGATTTTACAACAACATAGAGAAAATTAGCGGCTTCGTCTAGACGAAAGGTTATTAACATTGTTGTCCTTCCATTGTGGCACGGTCCAGATTTGCAAACTCGCGTGAAGACGCACACAAAAAATATCGTTTTATTACAGAAATTTATGATCTTCAGTC
>DMUF01000202.1 GCA_003476445.1 Gammaproteobacteria bacterium
TACCCTTCCCCGTGCCCTTGCCGGTACCCGTAGCCGTACCCGTACCTTTACCCTTAGCCTTAGCCGTAGCCGTAGCCCTAGCCGCCGCCGTAGCCGTAGCCCAAGCCCGAGCCAAAACCAAAGCCCGAGCCTAAACCAAAGCCGGAGCCAAAACCGGAGCCTAAGCCCGAGCCTAAGCCTGAGATCGATGCCGCCGAGCGCGCGCGGCAGGAACGGCTCAAGACGCTTGCGGACTCCTCGTTCATGAACGCGCTCGAGAACGAGGCGGTGGCGCTCAGCCAGCCCGAGACCAGCGCGAATCCCGGTGCAGCGGCAGACGGGCCCGCCACGCTTTCGTTTCGTGACGGTATCTACCAGGCGGTGCGGAACAACTGGTCCCGCCCGCCCTCAGCGCGGAACGGCATGGAGGCCACGCTCTTGGTGGAGCTCGTGCCCACCGGCGACGTAGTCAATGTGTCCATCGTGCGCTCGAGCGGGGACGCGGCATTTGATCGCTCGGCGGAGACCGCGGTGCGGACCGCGCGACGATTCCAGGTGCCCCCGGATTCCGCGCTCTTCGAACGCTACTTCCGACGCTTTACCCTATTGTTCCGACCGGAGGATCTGTTGCGGTGAGAATTCTGACTGGAGTCTTTCTGGTGCTGGCGGTGTTGGTGGCTGCGAGCGTTCGTGCCGCCGAGAGCCTGGACACGATCATCATCGACGCGGGTGCGGACCGACAGACCCGCATTGCTATCGTGCCGTTCGGTCAGGGCCCGGAGTTCGCGAATCTGCAGCCGATGGCAGACATCATCGGATTCGACCTGTCGCGCAGTGGCCAGTTCGCGCCGCTGCCGAAGCAGAACATGCTGTCCTACCCGAATCAGCCAAAGGACGTGTTCCTGCGCGACTGGCGCGTACTCGGAGTGGAGTACGTGGCTATCGGCACCGTGGCTGCAGACGCCAGCGGCTCGATCACCGCGAGCTATCACCTGTTCGACGTGGTCAACGAGCGGCAGATGCTGAGCGAGACCGTTACCGGATCGCGGCGCCACTGGCGCGACGTGGCACACCGCGTGTCCGATCGTCTCTACGAGTCGATTACCGGTATTCGCGGCGCGTTCTCGACCAAGATTCTCTACGTGCTGGCGCGCAACATCGGGACACCGGGAGCGAGTTACAGTATCGAAATAGCGGATTCCGACGGCGAACGTTCGCGCAGTCTTTTCACTTCGCCGCAGCCGGTCATGTCGCCGGCATGGTCGCCCGACGGACGCCGGGTTGCCTACGTATCGTTCGAAACCGGGCGCCAGGCGATCGTGCTGCAAGATATCTTCACGGGGCAGCGCGACCTCATCACCAACTTCACTGGTATTAACAGCTCCCCGGTGTTCTCGCCGGATGGCCGCAATCTGACGCTCGTGCTGTCGAAAGATGGTAACCCCGAGATTTATCTCATGAGCCTCGCCGATCGGCGGCTGCGCCGACTTACGCAGCATCCGGGAATCGATACCGAGCCGAGCTGGTCGGAAGACGGGCGTTTCGTCATCTTCACCTCTGACCGCGGCGGGCGGCCGCAGATCTATCAGCTGGATATCACGACCAACATGATCGAGCGCCTCACGTTCGTGGGTAACTACAACGCGCGCGCGCGGCTGCTCCCGGGTGGCAAACATATGGTATTCGTGCATCGGCGCGAGTCGCTCGACCACATAGCCTGGCAGGACCTTGCGCGCGGCGACGTGCGGGTGCTGACACAGACAACGCTCGACGAGTCTCCGTCGGTGGCGCCCAACGGCACCATGCTCATCTATGCGACGCAGGATCGAGGGCGCGGTATACTTGGCGTAGTCTCTCTTGATGGTCGCGTGCGGTATCGCCTGCCGTCATCGGCTGGCGATGTGCGCGAACCGTCCTGGTCGCCGTATCTCGACACACTGAACGGCGGCTGGTGATGCCGCGCGAACCAGGTCCCGTCGAACGCGCGAGCAGCAGGGTCGACAACAAGCAAACGCCAGCACGGCAAGAACACAAGGAGAATCGAGCAAAATGACGAATCACTGGTTGCGCGGCGCGGCGATGGTGGCACTGGCTGGTCTGGTCCTCGCGGGTTGCGCGAGCAAGGGTTCGAAGGCTGAGCCCGCGAACGGCGGTGTCGCACCGTACGATGGTCAGACCGCGCCGGCCAGCGGCTCGGGCGCGCAAAGCTACGGGTTTGATGCGGACGGCAACCCCTTCGTTCCGGGTACCAACCAGCCGCTCACTCGGGTGTTCTACTTCGACTACGACCAGTCGCAGCTCTCCCAGAGCGATCTGACCGCGCTCGAAATGCATGGCGAGATTCTGCGTAACAACCCGGAACGCGCGATCGTGGTCGAAGGGCATGCAGATGAGCGCGGCAGCCGCGAATACAACCTCGCCCTCGGCGAGCGGCGTGCTAACGCCATTCGCAGCTTCCTGACCGCTGCCGGGGTTGCCTCCACCCAGATCGAGTCGGTGAGCTACGGCGAAGAGCGTCCGGATGATCCGGGTCACTCCGAAGCAGCCTGGTCGCGCAACCGTCGTGCGGCCCTCATCTACCGCTAATGGTTGTCGCTTGTTGGCGCGGAAAGCCGTGAGCAACGCATGAAGCAGGCGCAGGGGTACGAAGTGCACGCAAAGCGTTTGATCGTAGCGGGTCGCTGTACGCTCACTGGCGCGCTCGTCCTCGCCGCGGTGTTTTCGGGCGCGATCGCCGCCGCCGCGGCGCCGGTCGAGGAGTCCGTGCGGGTGAGCCCCGCTCAGTCGGTCTATCGTGCGCCCGCCGCGGCGCCGTATGGCTCGGCCGCACCCACAGCCGCACCGTATGGAACTGCGCCGCCAACCGCGGTCGCCCAGGCAACGCCGTATGGCGCGGCCCCTGCCCCTGCCGTCGCCGCGGGCGGAAGTTCAGAGCTGTTCATGCAGGTGCAATCGCTGCAGCAGGAAGTCGCGGAATTGCGCGGTCTGGTCGAAGAACTCACGCACCAGGTGAATCGCCTGGCAAGCGATCAGCAGGCGCAGTACCGGGACCTCGATGCCCGTGTGGTCGCCCTGCGCGGTGGTGCGGGTGCGGCGACCGGCGTTCCCGCCACGGCGCCAGCGCCCGTCGCCGGTAACATCGGTCAGACTCCGGCAGCACCCGCGGCGACCCCTTCCGGGCAGGCAGCGCAGCCCCCAGCGGGCGCGCCTGCACAGCAGGGTGACGCAGGTCCTGACCGCGATGCCTACAGTGCAGCCTTCGAGCTCATGCGCGCCCGCAAGTTTCCGGAAGCAACAGCAGCGTTCGATCGTTTCGTGCGCGACTATCCCAACAGCGGGTATACCGCGAACGCCTTCTATTGGTTGGGTGAGCTGCACCTGGCGCAGAATGCGTTCGAGCCGGCGCGACAGTCGTTCATGCAGGTGGTGAACCTGTATCCGGACAGCCAGAAGATGCCGGATGCACTCTACAAGCTTGGGGTGGTTCATCACCGCATTGGTGATCCCGTGCGCGCGCGGGAGTATCTCAATCGCGCGATCAGCCAGTTCCCCAGCGCACCGGCCGCAGCCTTGGCGCAGACCTACCTGGCGGAGTTGCAGTGACGGGCATTGCCGTCGAACCCCGCCTGCGCATTACCGAGATCTTTCTCTCCCTGCAGGGCGAAACCACGTATACCGGGCTACCAACCGCGTTCGTGCGGTTGACCGGGTGCCCCTTGCGCTGCGGCTATTGCGATTCAGCGTATGCCTTCAACGGCGGCAGCCTGCTGACCCTCTCCGAAATCCTGGAACGCGTGCGCGCCTTTCAGGTCCGCCATGTGACCGTCACGGGGGGGGAACCCCTCGCGCAGCCGGGCGCTGTGTCACTGCTCGAGCAACTGTGCAACGCGGGGTACGTGGTATCGCTGGAGACCAGCGGCGCCCTCGACGTCAGCGGCGTCGATGTCCGGGTCGCTAAGATCATCGACGTGAAGACGCCGGGATCGGGTGAGGTCGAGCGCAATCGTTGGGAAAACTTCGCTCATTGCGGCCCGCTCGATCAGGCCAAATTCGTTCTCACCGACCGGGCTGACTACGAGTGGGCAAAGCATGTACTGCTTGAACACGGCTCGATCCGCGGCTGCGGCGAGGTGCTGTTTTCACCGGTAACTCCCGGGCTCGCCGCGCGCGATCTGGCGGACTGGATCGTCGCAGACCGACTCCAGGTCCGACTTCAACTGCAGTTGCACAAGCTCCTCTGGGGCGACGAGCCAGGTCGATGATTCCCGCCGTTGTTCTCGTTTCAGGTGGGCTGGATTCCGCAACGGTGCTTGCGCTGGCGCGGCAGCAGGGCTTTGCCTGTCATGCGCTTTCCTTTGACTACGGGCAACGGCATGTAGCGGAACTCGAAGCCGCCGCGCGCGTGGCGCGGGAGCTGGGAGCCGTCGTGCATCGGGTGATGTCCATCGACCTCTCTGCATTCGGCGGGTCCGCGCTGACGGATCTCTCGCTCGCGGTGCCAGAGGCACCGACGGCGGGCATACCCATCACCTATGTCCCTGCGCGCAATACGGTGTTCCTGTCTCTGGCACTGGCCTGGGCCGAGGTTCTGGGCGCGCGGGACATCTTCCTCGGCGTGAATGCGCTCGATTATTCGGGCTATCCCGACTGTCGCCCGGAGTTCGTGGCAGCCTTCGAAGCACTCGCCAACGTGGCCACGCGCGCAGGTGTAGAGGGCAACCGTATTCGCATCCATGCGCCGCTACTGCATATGACCAAGGCCGAGATCGTGCTCCAGGGTGTGAAACTTGGCATCGATTACGGGCGTACGGTGTCCTGTTATCAGGCGGATGAGACGGGCAGGGCATGTGGACGCTGCGACAGCTGTCGTTTGCGCCGGGAAGGGTTCGCGGCGGCAGGAGTGAGCGACCCCACCCGCTATCAGGTGTGATCGCGTCGCAGGCGGATGTGCGCTCGGGGTTGGCGATTAACCGGCGGTGCGGGTAAGCCCTGGAGCAGGGAACCAGAAGAAAGTGGTGGGTCGTCTGGGGCTCGAACCCAGGACACCCTGGTTAAAAGCCAGGTGCTCTAACCAGCTGAGCTAACGACCCGAAAAGAGAGCGCGAATTGTAGTCGCGGGCGCTCGGACGCACAACCTGGTGAGCTGATCTCGCGCATAGCCGCGGTCCTAAGGAGCGGCTACGTCGAAACGGTTGCGCTCTGTGTGTGCGCGCAGAAAATCCCAGATCCGCTGCGCGAGGGGCGGGGCGTGGCGCTCCGACCAGGCGTGCAGATCAATCAGCGCAACCATACCCCGAGCGTGAAAGGCATCCAGCTCTGAAATACGGTACCCGGCGGGCGCGTCGGCGCAGAAAGCCGCTCGGGCATCCGCGCCCGCTGCGCTTGGGAAGAGCCGTGCCGCATCGCTGAACAGGTGCTTCATGTCCGCGATGTCATCGAGCCGATTGGCCGCGGCACGTTCGCTGTCCTGTGCAAGTGCGAGCAGCAGCGCGCTGATCATGCCCGTATTCGCCTGCGCATAGGCAGAAGCGGTTTCCGGCGCGATACCCGTGGCCAGTTTCAGCGCCAGATCGGCGAGCGCCTGTGCCGGTTTCGGAATCATGCGAGCGGCTCCGTATAAACGTGCGCGCTGGCGGGATGCAGCCGATCCACGAGAATCCGGTTCTGCCGGTCGGTCATGATCCAGCCCGCCATGGCGAGGATGGGTTCCTTGGTTTCGCCATTCAGGAAATCCTCGGTGGAGGAAATCCAGATGGCGAGCGCCTTCAGGGAGGCAAACACCTGCCACCAGCGGAACGCGGCGCGATCGACGGTAAAGCCGCTAGCCTGCTCCCAGAACCGGATGGCTGCTTCCCGGGAGACGAGTCCGCCCGCGCGCTCGCGCTCGGGCCAGCACCACAGCGGATCCAGCGACCAGGCGAGATCCTCCAGCGGATCGCCGATGTGGGCCATTTCCCAGTCGAGCACGCCGCGGATTACGCAGTCATCAGGTGTGAAGAGAAAATTGCCGGTACGGTAATCGCCGTGTACCAGGGCGAGGCGCTTGCTCGGGGGCGGCAGATGTTCACGTAGCCACCGAATGGTCGCCATTGCGACGGGTTGCGGATGCTGGGCGTCGGTTTCGATCACCCGCGCCCAGTACTCAAGCTCGCGTGCGGCCGCGTGTTGCGGAACCGGCATGAAACGGGTTACGCCCAGCGCGTCGATGTCGAGCGCGGCGAGTTCTCCGAGCAGCATCCACATGTTTGCGCCGAGCCGCTCGCGGCGGTCCTCTGTGGCATCGGCACGGACGCCTGCGACCTGTGTTTCGCAGCCTGGAATCTCTGCCATGACCGAGAACGGGCGCTCGAGAAAGCGCGGGTCCTCTTCGAGAAAGAGCGGCTCGGGCACCGGATAACCGGCGCCGTGAACAGCTTCGTAGGTCTGGTATTCGAGCGCCCGTTCGGTATCGATCAGGCTGGTCTTGGGGTCGCGCCGCACGATCAGACCCCGTGTCTCACCTGCAACAGACACCCGCACGCGATAGGTTTCCCGTGATGCACCGCCCGGAATCTGCTCGAGTGTGGCGAGGGCTACCGGCAGACTCCAGCGCTCTGCCAGATAGGCAATGATGCGATCACCGAGCGGCTTCAGCGACGGATGCATGACGCGCTCAGGCGGCGGGACGCAGCCGATAACGGATCGGCAGGTGCTTGAAGCCGTGCACGAAGCTGGCCCGCAGATGCTCGCCCGGACCCGTGAGCTCGATCATGTCGATGCGCGGAATGAACTGCGTGAAGAAGATGCGCATCTCCAGCCGCGCCAGCAACAGGCCGAGGCACTGGTGCGGGCCAGTACCGAACGCGAGGTGACGGTTCGGCTTGCGATCGATGCGAAACTCGAATGGCGCGTCGAATATTTCTTCGTCGAAATTGGCGGCGGCGTACATGAGCCCCACGGTGTCACCGGCCTTGATCTGCTTGCCGCGCAGCGAGTAATCGCGGGTGGCCGTGCGCGAGAACTGCGCGACCGGCGTGGTCCAGCGAATCATTTCTTCCACGGCGAGCTTCACGAGCTCTTCGTCGTGGATATTCTTCTGCAACAGTTCAAGCTGGTCGGGATTTCGCAGCAGCGCGTGGAGCCCACCCGAAATGGCCGTGCGAGTCGTCTCATGACCGGCCGTCGCAACAATCGTGTAGTACGAGATCAGCTCCTTGTAGGGCAGGTACTCGCCGTCGATGCGCCCGTTGGCAATGTAAGACGCCAGATCCTCGGTGGGATGTGCGCGCCGCTCGTCGGTCAGCCGCGTGAAGTAGTCATAGAGATCCTTGATCGTCTCGAAGATCGACAGCGGATCTTCGCCCACGCGCTTCATCTCGGGGTCGTCGCCGGCGAAGAGCTCGTTGGTCAGCTTGAGAATGCGCCACTCGTCTTCATCCGGCACGCCCAGCAGCTGGGTAATGAGTTTGAGCGGCGGCCATACCGCGACGTCCTGCACGAAATCGAGTTCGCGGACAGTGCCGTCGCCCATCATGTCATCAAGGATGCGCGTGATGATGGTCTGCAGGCTGTCTTCCAGGCGCTTGATGTTCGACGGCTTGAACCACGGCTGCACCAGCGCGCGATACTTCGGGTGATCCGGCGGATCCATCTGCACCAGTGAGCGGATCAGCCCCGCCTGTCCCGCTGTTGCGAGCACCTGCAGCAGGCGCGGCGAGTCCTGCAGACGACGGAAGATTTCTCCCAGAACCTCTTCGCGAAGCTGCGGGCTCGAGGCTTCGGGGCCCAGGATCGGACGCGGTTCGCTGGCGAACACGTCGGGCTGCTTTTCGATCTCCACCACGTCTGCGTGGCGGGTAACCACCCAGAACGGGCGAAAATTCGTGGGGTGGACGTAGCGCAGCGGGTCGTTGGCGCGCAGCCAGGCGAACGCTTCATGAGGATGGCCAATGCGGCCGTAGATCTCGGGAGCAATTACGTCGTCATCGTGGAATGTATAGCCGGCGTTCATTCGGGGCCTCATCGATGCAGAGTCCGCGCGAAGCGGGGTTCAAAGATCACTGACTGGGCACGTTAGCGGTGCGTGAACGTGATCGCAATCCGGTTCGAGCACGTCTTCCGGGTGGCCCGCACGCCGCGCGTCGTGTTCGCCGCCTTGGTAATCGAAGCGATTACTCATGGATGGGCCGGGTGCAGTCCGGCCAGAAATTCGAGCAGCAGTGTGTTGGTTTCGGTTGCGCGTTCCTGCTGGGTCCAGTGACCGCACCCTGGGAGTATCACGGCCCGTGTGAGTTTCGGCAGCGTCTCGGGGAATCGCTCGATCGCGGGCTGACCCCAGATGGTCGGGCCATCACGATCGCCGCCGATGAAGAGCGCGGGAATGGTGATCGGTTGCCCGGCGAACCCCGCGAGATCGTCGTAGTCGCGATCCACGTTGCGGTAGCGGCACAAGGGTCCAAAGAAGCCCGAGTACTCGAACTCGCGCGTGTACACGTCGAGATCCGCCTCGGACAGCCAGGCCGGCATGGCGTCTGGAAATACGAACTGGTCGCCGAGCTTGCGCCCGCGCGGCACGATCGAGATGTTCGGGCCGTTTCGCACGTCGCCCGAGGCGCACCAGTAGAAACCCAGCAGCCAGCGCCGCACGTCCGCTTCGATTTCGCTCTCGGCGCGACCGGGTGTCTGGAAATACTCGACATAGAACTCGTTGTCGCCCGCCATGGCGCGCATGCGCTCGAGCGGTCGGCCGGAGCGCGCGGGAGGCGCGTAGGGCACCGACAGACCAGCCACACCGCGCAGCAGATCGGGTCGCAGTAGTGCGGTGGTCCAGGCGATGGGCGCGCCCCAGTCGTGACCGACCAGCGTGACGTCGTCGCTGCCCAGTGCGCGAATCAATCCGACCACGTCGGCTACCACGCGCACCATGCGATAGTCCTCGACCGCGCGCGGTTTGGAGGAACGGCCATAGCCGCGCACGTCCATCGCCACGGCGCGATAGCCGGCTGCGGCAAGGGCAGGCAACTGATGGCGCCATGAGTACCAGGATTCCGGAAAGCCATGGACCATCAGTACCACGGGTCCGGTCCCGCACTCGACCCAGTGAATGCGCGCGTCACCGACGTCGGCGCTGCAATGCAGAAACGGAAGACTATCGCTCATGACGGGGTGCCTGCCGGTCGGAACACGGCGATCGCCTCACCGCTCTCGGAGTGTTCGAAATCGACACTGACGACCATGCCCACATGCACATCAGCGGGCGAAACGCCGACCAGGTTCGTGTTCATACGTACGCCTTCCGCCAGGTCCACCTGCGCCATGATGACGGGCAGCGCGCCCCGGTGTCGCACGTGATATTCGCGCTGAAGCTGGCCGTGCGCATAGACGGTGCCGCGACCCGACGCGTTTGCCCACTGCAGCGCCGTGCTGCCGCAGTGCTGACAACGGCGGCGCACGGGAAACATCCATCCGCCGCAGTCGTCACAGCGCTGCAGTTTGAGCACGCCGGCACGCGCCCCATCGAAGAACGGTCGGTTGCTGTCGTCCGGTTCGGGCAGCCAGCGGGTCGGTTCAGTCATCGCGGATTCCTCGGCATCGATGCGTTCACAAGGGGGGGCTTTATCAGGCCGCGTGCGGCGACAGCACCAGCGTGGAGTGGTAGTTCAGCACTCCGCCGTTACCCGAGACCAGGATCACGTCGTTGCTCTGCTGGCGCTCGCCGCCGTGCCCGCGGCCCTGGATCACGGCTTCGGTGATCGGAGTCATACCCCACATGTAGAACGACGAGAGTTCGCCGCCGCCGGTGTTGGTGGGCAAAGCCCCCCCGGGGGCGAGCTTGCCGTCCGCCACGAACGGACCGCCCTCGCCCTTGGCGCAGAAACCGTAGTCTTCGAGCGTGGCAATCACGGTATAGGTATAGCAGTCGTAGATCTGACATTGGGTCACGTCGTTGCGGCTGACTCCGGCCATGGCGAGTGCACGCGGACCGGCCTTGGCGGCAGGGGTGTGGACCAGCGCGTCAGTGCCCGCGAGGCCGGCATCGTGCTGATGCGCCTGCGCGAACCCGCGCACGTAGACCGCCGGCTGACGCAGGTCGCGTGCCCGTTCCGGTGTCGTGACAATCACGGCCACGCCTCCGTTCGAAACGAGGCAGCAGTCGAGAATATGAAACGGCTCCACAACCCACGGCGACGCGTGATACCCGGCCAGATCCAACGGCTCGCGCTTTGTCGCGCGCGGATTCATTGCTGCCCAGCGGCGTTGTCCGATGGCGACCGCGCCGAGCTGATCCTGGGTGGTGCCGTAGAGATCCATGTGCCGCCTGGCGCCGAGCGCGTACATTGGCAGCGCGCCCATGAAACCGTAGACGGGATACAGTCCGCTCATGGCGTTGCGGCGCGCGCCGCCCGCATAGGCATCGCCCGTGCGTACGCCTTCTTTCAGCGGGTCGTCCGCGAACACGCAGCAGATGTAATTGGCGAGGCCGTTGGCGACGGCCATAGCGGCGTACTGAATCATCTGTCCGGCGGAGGAGCCGTAGCCCTGCATGAAGGTCAGCACGTTGAGCTCGCGCAGACCGAGCGTGATATGCAGCGGTATGCTCACCCCGTTGGTGACCCCGGCGTTGATCAGCAGACCATCCAGTTCGGATTTCGGCAGTCCGGCGTCCTCGAGCGCCAGATAGACCGCCTCTGCCGCCAGGTCCTCGGCGTCCCTGTAGACCCGACCCATGGCGGTAATGCCCAGGCCGCAGATCGCGGCGGCGCCGTTCATCGGATGTGTCATCGCGTCCTCTCCCGTTCCCTCTGCCGCGAGCATAGCGCACCCTTCCCCTGACCGGGGAGGTGCGGGGATCGGTTTGCAATGGGCGCACGCGCCGCCTAGTGTGGCGTCTTGGCAGGGGAGGGAAGCATCCATGGCGGCACCGCTCGACGGACAGCACGCGTTCATCACGGGCGGTGGCAGCGGCATTGGCCTTGCGTGCGCGCGGGCGTTTCTCGCCGCGGGCGCGCGGGTCTCGCTCATGGGGCGGTCGCTGGAGCGACTCGAGCGTGCGCAGGCTGAGCTGGCGGCGCTCGGCGCCGTGCACGTGTATGCAGGCGATGTCGGTGTGGAAGCTGAGGTCGAAGCCGCGCTTGCCGCCATGAATGCTCGGGCACCGATCTCGATTGCCGTGGCGAATGCGGGCGTCGGCGGGCTCGCTCCGCTGACGGCCACGACGGACGCCGACTGGCAGCACATCCTGCAGACCAATCTGTCCGGAACCTTCTACACCTTCAAGCACGCGGCGGGTCATATCGCGCGGGCGGGCGGAGGCGCGATGTGCGCGATCTCCTCGATTGCGGGTGTGCGCACGCATCGCTTTATGCACGCCTACGCTGCGAGCAAGGCAGCGATCGACATGCTGGTGCGCACGTCGGCAGACGAGCTTGGTGCGGCGGGTGTGCGGGTGAACAGCGTGTGTCCGGGCCTTGTCGATACCGAGATCGCGGCGGGTCTCTTTGCGACCGACGCGGTGCTCAAGGACTACCTCGATTGCATGCCGGTGCGGCGCACCGGTGTGCCAGCGGATATCGGCAATGCGGTGCGTTTCCTGTGCGGGCCCGAGAGCAGCTGGATCACCGGGGTTTCGCTCTCGGTCGATGGCGGGCATCACCTGCGGCGCGGGCCGAACTATGAACCATTTATTCGTCCACTCTTTGGTGACGATCTGGCGGAGGGAAGACTATGAGACTCACGACACTGTCACGCTCGATTGCAGGCAAGGTGGCGATCGTCACGGGCGCAGCCAGCGGCATGGGTGCCGCTACAGCAAAACTCTTTGCCGATGAAGGTGCGCGCGTCGCTGCGCTCGACGTGAACGCAGAGCCTCTGGCAGCGGTCACCGATGAGATCACCACCGCCGGCGGTGAGGTGCGTGGGTGGACCTGTGATCTCGGTGATCGGGCGGAGATCGAGCGCGTCTTCGGCGAAATTGCGGCTCATTTCGGCGCTATTGATATTTTGGTCAACAACGCGGGGATCTCCCTGTTCACGCCGATCGATGCGCCGGATTTCGAGGACAAGTGGGATCGTACGCTGTCCATCCTGCTTACCGCGCACACGCGCACGATTCGCGCGGCGCTGCCCTGGCTGCGGCGGGCTCCGCATCCGCGCATCGTGAACATCGCGTCGACGGAAGGGCTCGGCGCAACCCGCTTCGGCAGCCCCTATACCGCCGCCAAGACGGGTGTCATCGGGCTAACGCGCTCGCTGGCCGTGGAACTGGGGCCCGAGGGTATTACCGTGAATTGCATCTGCCCGGGCCCCATTCGCACCGGCATGACCGCGGCCATCGCCGAAGAGGCCAAGCTCGAATACGCGCGTCGCCGCACGGCGCTGCGACGTTACGCTGATCCCGAGGAAGTCGCGCAGATGACGCTTTCTCTGGTGTTGCCGGCCGCGAGCTTCACCACCGGCGTGGCGCTGCCTGTGGACGGTGGTTTGACTATTCGCAATGCGTAACGCGAGCGCGCAGGAGTGAGCCCTCGCGAGGCGAGTTCAACGAGTCGACTCACGTGGTCGACGGTATTCGC
>DMUF01000129.1 GCA_003476445.1 Gammaproteobacteria bacterium
TTCTATGATTCCGTGCAACACACCAATGCGGTGCCGGGGCAAATCCTGGATCTCTGTCGCGTCCGCATTGCGTTCATTCACGGATTGTCGGATCACCTGTTAGTTGCAGCAGCTGAATCAGGGCTTGATGACGCAAGCCTTGCGGCCCTGCGCAGCGGCGCCTTCCAGACCTTTGATCGGGACGCGCAGATCGCGCTGGCGCTGGCAGAGAAGATTCCTTTTGCGCACCATGACGTCACGGATCAGGAGGTGGCCGATGCTCGCGCTGCGTTTGGTGAGCGCGGAGCCGTGGCGCTGCTTACTGCGCTCGCATTTGTCGATGTGTTTTGTCGACTTCACATCGTGCTTCCATCGGCCTCGCCCGTTTCGACCTTTCCTCCTGTGTCATCAACAGAGGCATGACCATGTCCACAAGACCACGCATTGAATCCGCAATCGCGGGTGCGCCGCCCAGTTTTCCCACGGTCATGGCGCACACGCCGTCCACGCTCAGCGCCTTCGGCGAGTTGTACAGCGCGTTCTGGCAGACCGGTTCCGTATCGGCGGTCACGAAGGAATTGACGCGGCTGCGCAATGCGCGCGTGACCGACTGCGGCTTCTGACGCAACGTGCGATTTCACTCTGCCCGTGCGGCAGGGCTCAATGAAGAACTTGCAAACGCGGTCGACGATGACTATCGCCTCAGATTTGAGGCAACGGAGGTGGCGGCACTCGAATTGACGGACGCGATCATCGGCAACCCGGAATCATGGTCGGCTGCGGATCGCGCGGCACTCGCTACCCACTATGCGCCGGCAGCCATCGGTGAGCTTGCGCTGGGGGTCGGACTTTTTCTTGGCATGTCAAAAGTGCTGATCCTTCTCGGGCTGGAACCTGAGAGCATGCCGGTGACCGTGCTACCCACGCCAGGCAGCACGGGTTAGGTTAGTGGTTGGGAAAGGGGAGACAGGACAATGCAGACGGCATCGCCGGAAAATCTGACGGGAAAGGTCGCCTGGGTCACGGGTGGCGCGCGCGGCATCGGTCGCGCGGTCTGCGGCGCACTCGCGGAGCGCGGCGTGCACGTAGTGCTGCTCGATCGCGATGTGGCGGCGGGTGCGGAGTCGGCGACCGCGCTGGGGATCAAATTTGTGGCCTGTGATGTCTCCGACCCTGCATCCTGGACCCGTGCCGTCGAACGCGCGGTGGACATTTTCGGCGCGCCGGATTTTGTTCATCTCAACGCGGGTGTCATGAGCGTTCCCGCGGGCGAACCCTTCATGCCGCTCGACGCGATCTCACTCGAACAGTACCGCCGCATCGTCAGCGTGAATCTGGATGGGGTGGTCTTCGGTCTGCGCGCGTTGTTGCCGTTGATGAAATCAAGAGGCGGTGCCATCACGGTCACGGCCTCCATGGTGGGGCTCATTCCGCTTGCGATCGATCCGATGTACTCGGCCACCAAACATGCGTTGATCGGGCTGGTACGCAGCGTGGCGGAAACCTTGCGTGAGGGGCCGCTTCGACTCAATGCCATCTGTCCGGGGGGCGTTGATACGGCCATTGTGCCGGCCGCGCTGCGGGCGTCCGGCATGCCGATGATGAGCCCGGAGCAGCTTGCGCTCGATGTACTCGATCTTCTCGCGCGTGGTGGTTGTGGCGAGATCAGGGTCCGGCTTTCTGCGGACACGCCCGCGTTCGCCGTCCCGGCGCCTGTCCTCGGCGTGCCGGCAGGATGAACGTGCACGAGACATTGCCCGCTCTTCCCGAAGGTCTGACCGCCGACTGGCTGACGTCGGCTCTGCATGCTGCCGGGCTCGGCAGGGGTACCCGCATTGAGCAGGTCGGTTTCGGCGCCGTGGGCGAGGGCGTTGGAATGATGAGCGAGCTCGCTCGTCTGACTCTGCGTTGGTCGAACGAAACCGATGCGGGTCCGACGACCCTCATCGCCAAGTATGCGTCCACGAATCCCACTAATCGCGCAGCAGGCGACGGCTTTCATGTTTACGAGCGTGAGGTGCGCTTCTTCAGCGAGCTCAATCAACTGACAACGGCGCGCACACCGGTCTGTCATTTCGCGCGCTACCAGAGCGGCAACTATCTCGTGCTGATGGAAGATCTTGGCGCCTATCGCACGGGCAGTCAGGCCGAGGGCGCGGGCCTCGAGGATGCTCTGCTGGCAGTGGATGAGCTTGCGCGTCTGCATGCGCCCTTTTGGGGGCGCGTAGAAGCGCTCGACTGGGTGCCCACAATTTATCGCAGCTATCACGCGGATGCGCTGTATACCATGGCGGTGGGCAGCTGGGACAAGATGGTCAACACGTACGCGGATCACGTGCCGGATTCGATTCGCGCGGCCGGCCCGGCGATTCATGCGGCGCTACCCGCGCTGCAAGCCGCGGTGAATCAGGGGCCTGCGACGCTTATTCACGGGGATTTCAGACTCGATAACGTTATGTTCGGCAGCGCGCCGGAGCATGATCCGATCATCATTCTGGACTGGCAGGGTCCGCTGCGTGCGCGTGGGATCGTTGATGTTGCCGTGCTGCTCGCGCAGAACGTACACGTATCCGTGCGGCGCCAGCACGAACAAGCACTCATACAGCGGTATACGCGGCGGCTCGCAGAACTTGGCGTGTCGTATGGGGAAGATGAGGCCTGGCGCGATTATCGCGTCGCGCTGATGTACCTGTGGTGCTACTGCACCACGATCACCGGCGGATTGGACGGGAGTGACCCGCGCGCGTACGCCTGGATGTCGCAGTGCGTTGCGCGCCAGTGCACCGCAACGCTGGACCATGATCTGCTGCCCGAGTTCTCACGCTGGCACTGATCGTGGTGCCGAAGCCAGCGTGAGCGCACTCGGGACGAGTGTGTCAGCCACCCGCCGCGTGGATGGTGTAGCCGCCGTCCACCATGAGCGTGGTGCCGGTGATGTAGGAGGCTTCGTCGGAGCAAAGCCACAGCACTGCGCGGGTTACCTCCGCAAGCTGCCCGAATCGACCGATCGGGTGCTTCACGATCATGGAATCTTCGAGCCCGGGTTGTGCTGCAATGCCGGCCGTGAGCATTTCGGTCTCGATCACCGCGGGGGCAACCGCGTTGATGCGAATCTTTTCCGGAGCATATTCGAGCGCAGCGGCTTTGGTCAGGCCGACGATTGCGTGCTTCGAGGCCACATAGCCCACGCCGCCCGGCGTGCTGTCGACACCAGCGACAGATGACATGTTGACGATAGCGCCACCGCCCCGGCGTTGCATCGCCGGAATCTCGTACTTCATGCAGTAAAACACGGACGACAGATTGCTCGCGATCACGTCGTTCCAGGCATTGATGTCGTAATCGGCGCAGCGCGACCACGCGTCACCCGAGATGCCCGCCACGTTGTACGCGACGTCGAGCCCGCCGAAGGTCTCAACGGCCGCAGCGACCACGCGTTCCGCCTCTTCCGGGCGGCCAAGATCCGCCGCGATGAAGATACCTTCGCCGCCGGCTTCACGCATACGTCGGAGCGTCTCCGCGCCCGCATCCGGACGGCGCCCGGTAGCCACGACTTTGGCGCCCGCGGCGGCAAAAGCGATGGCGGCATCCCGACCGAGACCGGACGTGGCGCCGGTGACGAGAACGATCTTGTGGTCGAAGCGAACGGGCATGAAAAGCTCCGGGTGTGAGATGAAGGTGCGTATTTCTGCACGGCAGCGGGTAGCGATCAAGCGTGAAGGCGGGCATAGTCGGAACGGGATGCCGGAGACCAAGGGGAAAATTCCGGTGCGGTGATGTCCCTGGGGGTGGCTTCTCGTGAACAGATCTTTTCCGCATCCGGTCATCGGATGGGGCGTCGTAAGCCTGCTCGTATTCGCTTCGCTCGTGTCCTTTGTCGATCGGCAGATCGTCGCCATCGTCGTCGAACCCATGAAGCAGGACCTCGGGCTAACGGATGCGGAAGTCGGCTGGTTATACGGCGTCTTTGCCGTCTTTTACGCGATGGCTGCGCTGCCGATCGCCTGGTTTGCAGATCATGGCAACCGCACCCGCCTCATTGCCGTGGGCGTTGCGTTCTGGTCGGTCATGACCGCGGCCTGTGGTCTGGTGCAGACCTTCTGGCAGCTGCTGCTTGCCCGTATGGGCGTTGGGGTCGGCGAGGCAACACTTACACCGGCAACCAATTCGCTGCTGGGAGATTATTTCCCTCGGGATCGGCTGCCGCTGGCGCTGAGTATTTACCAATTGGGTCCCATTCTCGGGTCCGGTCTCGCGTTTGTGATTGGCGGTAGCGTGCTCTCCCTTGTGACGCAGCTCGATGTGGCCGCGTTGCCGTTCATCGGGGGGCTCCATCCGTGGCAGCAGACCTTTGTTCTGTTGGGAACGCCGGGACTTCTCCTTGCGCTGGTTTTCCTGCTTATGCGTGAGCCTGCGCGCCGCGACGCGCCGCGGGATTCCAGCTTTCATCTGGGCGAGGTGCTGGCGTTCTACCGAAGTCATCCGCGACTTCTGCTCTGTCACCACCTGGGCTGCCTGTTCCTGAACCTTATGGGTTACGCCTTCGTCTTCTGGACAATCTCCTTCTTCGTCAGGGTCCACGGCATCTCCGCCGCCGAAGCGTCATGGACCTTCGGCTGGATATTCACCACCTTTGGCGCGCTCGGCCCGTTGCTCATTGCCGGTGTGGGGCGTGTCCTGGCGCGCCGCGGACACGACGACGCGAATATTCTTGCAGCGCTCATTGGTGGGGTCCTGGCGATACCTTTCATGATCGCCACCCAGTTTGCGCCAACCGTGACGCTCGCATTCATCCTCTACGCGCCGGCGATGTGTTTCATCAATTCACCCTTCGGCATTGCCAATGGCGCGCTCCCCGTCATCGCACCGTCCGGCATTCGCGCGCAGGTTGCCGCGGTGAATATGCTCGTTGGATCGTTCGGCATGATGCTGGGCCCGCCGCTTGCCGGTTACTTCAACACCTCGGTCTTTCCCGGCCCGGAGGGCGTTCGTTACTCGATCATTACGCTGGTTCTGGTTTTCGGCGCGCTTGGGTCCGCGCTGCTCTGGGCTGCGCGACGCCCCTATGCCGAAGCCTATCGACGGGTGCTTGCAGCGGATCGCTCAAACTGATCCTCGCGCCCGTTTCGGGCAGCGCCTGCTGCCGGCGCGATGAAGGCGGGTTATCCTCGTCCCATGAGTGATAGTCGCCTCGATATCTCCCGTGTCATGCTCGATCGTCGCCGGACAAAAATCGTGGCGACGCTTGGGCCTGCTTCTTCGTCCGATGAGATCGTTGCCGCGCTCATCCGAGCCGGCGTGAACGTCTTTCGGCTGAACTTCTCCCATGGCAACCACGCGGATCATGCGGACAACATCGCGCGTGTCCGTCGGCTGGCGGCGCTCGCATCGCAGCCGGTAGCCATTCTGGGAGATCTTTGCGGGCCCAAGATTCGTGTGGGTCGGTTTGCCGGCGGCGCGGTAAGTCTCGAAGCGGACTCGGAACTCACCGTGACTACACGTGTTGTGGTCGGAACACCGCATCTTGTTCCATCTCAATATGCAGCCCTCGCCGAGGACGTCCGGCCGGGAGACCGCATTCTGCTCGATGATGGGAAACTGGAACTGACGGTGCTTGCTACCGATCAGCGCACCGAGGTGCGGTGTCGCGTCGTGCATGGCGGAATCCTTAAAGATCACAAGGGAATGAACCTTCCCGGCGTTGCGGTATCTGCGCCGGCCCTGACGGGCAAGGACCGTGTTGATGCTGCCTTTGCCGCGGACGCCGGCATCGACTTTCTCGCGCTATCGTTCGTGCGCTCGGACGCGGATATTGCGCTGCTGCGCGATTTTCTGGCAGGTGAAGGACATGCCGGATTGCCGATCATTGCGAAAATCGAGAAGCCTGAAGCGCTGCAAGGTATCGGCGCGATCCTGACCGCTTCGGACGGGGTCATGGTTGCGCGCGGCGATCTCGGCGTCGAACTGCCTGCGGAAGAAGTTCCGCTCATCCAGAGCGAGCTCATTCGCCTTTCGATCGAGAGCAACAAGCCGGTCATCGTTGCAACGCAGATGCTTGAGAGCATGATCGAGAGTCCGCGTCCAACGCGAGCAGAGGTGACGGATGTGGCGGCCGCCGCTCTGTCCCGTGCGGATGCTGTCATGCTTTCGGCAGAGACCGCCGCCGGGCGCTATCCAGTGGAGGCGGTGGCTGCTATGGATCGTATCCTGCGAATGGTAGAGGGCTATCAGTTCGAGCACGGCGCGCATGGGCGGGTGGGCGCGGTTCGCACGGGTGCTCATGCAGATGATCCGGGCGAGGCGTTGTCGCGCGCGACCGCGCTGCTCTCGTCGGACCTTGGGGTGGCGGCGATCGTGGTGCCAACGCGTGGTGGTCGAACAGCGCGCCTGGTGAGTGCGGAACGACCGGCGGCCCCGGTGGTTGCGCTGGTTGAAGACGGAATCATTGGTCGCAGGCTGGCGCTTTCCTGGGGGCTCATTCCGGACATCGTGCCGACAGGGTCATTGAGGCAGATACGCGAGGCGGCGCGCCACGCCGCGCGTCGACTTGCCCTCGCAGAAGAGGGCGATTCTGTTCTCCTCGTCTGGGACGCGGCCCCTGAGAGCGACAAGCCGGAACCAACGGTATCCATCCTGCGCGCGTGACGCGCGGGCGAACAGCGCATGCATCGGCCGCGATGCTTTTGCTTTGGGTGCAAGCCCGCGTAAGCTTCGGTACATGAATACTCAATACTCCTCGCGCTATCTCTGGTATGTGGTGTTCGTGCTGACGCTCGCCTCCACGCTGTCCTTCATCGATCGCCAGATTCTCAATGTGATGATCGGTCCGGTGAAACGAGACCTGGGGGGGATCAGCGATACGCAAAGA
>DMUF01000187.1:0-188 GCA_003476445.1 Gammaproteobacteria bacterium
GCGCGCAGCCGTCCGGCGGAGGCCGGGTCCGAGGCGGATGAATTCCTGCAAGGCTCCCAATCTGTTGCTGCCAACGTGGCGTTTGTGGTGGGCGGTCTCGCCCTCCTCGTCGGCGGCTCGCACGGTTTTGTGGAAGGCGCCGTGGGTATTGCGGCGGCGTTTGGCGTGAGTGAGCTTGTGATCGGGCT
>DMUF01000187.1:545-2785 GCA_003476445.1 Gammaproteobacteria bacterium
GTGGTGACGTCGATCGTAGCGGCGGTGCGTGGGGAGCGCGATATCGCCGTGGGCAACGTGGTTGGTAGCAATATCTTCAATATTCTCGGAGTCCTCGGCCTCTCCACGCTCGTGGCGCTGGATGGTATTCCCGTGGCGGCCTCGGTGGTTGCCTTCGACTTGCCGGTGATGATTGCGGTTGCCGTGGCCTGTCTGCCGATGTTTTTCCACGGCGGGACCATTGATCGGTGGAAAGGCGCGGTGTTCTTTTTCTATTACGTCGCCTATACCGCCTTTCTCGTGCTGCGCGCGCAATCGCATGATGCGCTCGATGAGTTCAGCGCGATGATGGTGTATTTCGTGTTGCCCATCACCGCGCTGACATTGATCGGTGTGACCTGGCAGGAACTGCGCCGCCGGGGCGGCGCAGCCCGATAGTCTGGTCAGTCCGCCGCGAAGTTGAGCCGCGCGCATTCCGCCATGAAGCGGATCGCGCGTTCGTCGCCGGAGATCGTGAGACCGGAGGCGCCGCTGTCTTCCCACGCGCGAAAGCGCTTGCGAATGCGTTCCTCAGGGCCCACCAGTGCACCCTGGTCGACAAACTCGTCGGGGACCGCGGCGATGGCCTCGTCCTTGCGCTTGGCGAGGTACAGTTCCTGAATGCGCTCGGCGGCTTCGCCGAAACCGCGACGAACCATCATCTCCTTGTGGAAGTTCTTGTTGCGGTGACCCATGCCACCCACGTAGAGCGCAATGCCGGGCTTCAGACGGTCGAGAGCGCTCTGCACGTCATCGGTCACTTCCACCTGGCTCATGGCCTGAATCTCGAACTGATCGCGGCGTCGACCGCTGCGCGCGAGTCCCTCGCCGATCCAGCGTTCATAGAGCGGCGCGGATTCAGGCACGTAGCCAAGCGGTAACCAGCCATCCGCGATTTCCGCGGTGAGCCGCACGGTCGATTCCATCCCGGTACCCAGCCAGATCGGAATATCGGGATTCATGTGCAGGATCGACTTGAGCGGCTTGCCCACACCCATGGCACCCGGCCCGGTATACGGCAGGCTGATTTCCTCGCCTTCGTGCGACACGGGTTCTTCCCGCGCGAAGATCTTCTTCATGATCTGAACGTAGTCGCGCATGCGGTAATAGGGTCGACCCCACGGTTGCCCGTACCACCCTTCGACGATCTGCGGTCCGGAGACGCCGATTCCGCAGATGACCCGATTACCCCCCGCGAGCTTGTCAACCGTTGCCATCGACATAGCAGCGTTGGCGGGGGTGCGCCCCGCAAGCTGGATGACCGCCGTACCCAGACGAATGCGCTCGGTATGTGCCGCAATGTAGGCGAGCGGTGTAATTGCGTCCGAGCCGTAGGCTTCCGCCGTCCACACGGAGTCGTAGCCAAGACGTTCCGCCAGCTGCACGCGCTCGATGGGTAGGCGCATTTCCGCGCCCGAATAGCCGAGCATGAGCCCGAGTTTCATGATGCCCCCCTGCCTGTGACGATGCGCGCCCGAGATTACACCAGGCTTGCTCTTGGAGCAGCGCCCCGGCGCCTCTTTGCGTTAGAGCCTTTGCGATGAGGAGCTCTGCGGATGCGGCAATCGCGGATTCATCCCGCGACGAGACCACGCAGAATCCGTTTTCTTGCGCCAATACCGGCGGACAGGAGGAACGGCATGCAGAACTCAAGGCAGAACACCCTGCATAAAACATGGGTGGTCGTCGCAGATGGTTCACGCGCGCGCTTCTTCTCGCGGGAGGGGCAGCGCGTGCTGCACGAGTTCGAGGTGTTGGTAGCTCCTGACAATCGTCTCGAAGAACACGAGCAGGTATCGGATCGACCCGGGCGGATCGAAACGGCGAGCGGCGGTATCCACAGCCTCGGTTCGCGTAATGCGGCTCGCCAACACGCCTTCGATGCCTTCGCCCGTCGCGTGGCGGGACGTATCGACGAGGGGCGCAAATCCGGCGGTCTCGACCGCCTGGTTCTGGTCGCTGCACCGCGGTTTCTCGGTCGCCTGCGCGCGCATCTGAGCGAGCAGAGCGCGGCGCTGGTCGCGGTCACGGTGGACAAGGCACTCACTCAGCTTTCACCCGATCGACTGGTCCATCACCTGCCCGACTTCCTGCGCTGAACGCGCCAATGGGGGACACCGATTCATGGATCAGCTGGTACGGCATTCGAGTTTCGACCGGGTGGGCGTGGTGCTCGAGCATGCGGTCGATTATCTCTCTGCTATCGATGGCGTGTTGGAGAG
>DMUF01000054.1 GCA_003476445.1 Gammaproteobacteria bacterium
CCGAACAGCGTGCCCTGTGGGCCGCGCAGCACTTCTACCCGTTCCAGATCGTGCAGGCCGCCTTCCGTGGACGCGATGCCGAAGTCTTCGGAATAGGCGCCGTTGAAGTAGGTCGCAACACCCGGATCACCACCCAGCGTTCGCGCCGTGCGACCAATACCACGGATGGCAGCGTCGTACGGCTGGATAGTGGTGGCCGGAATATAGTTCTGCAGGTCTTCCTGGTTGCGGATATTGAAGTTCTCAAGGAACTGCGAATCGAACGCGGATATCGAGATAGCGGTATCGGATACGGTCGATTCGCGCCGCTCAGCGGTAACGATCACCTCTTCAATGCGCCGATCACCGCCCTCGGCTGCCAGCGCTGGCAACGGCGCGACCGTAGTGCCAAACGCCAGCGCGATGAACAAGCCGATGGTCGGCTGCAAGCCAACCTTCCCCACGGAGTGCTTCATAGTTCTCATCCCCCTTCGCTCTGTGTCAAAGCCGTATGACGATCGGATTGCGATCGAACATTGCCCCACCACCCGCCGTAGCGGGCATTCACCCCCATGACAAACAGGACGACCGAGTGCGGCGAACACAGTGCCGCACGGTCTGGACGACGCGAGCCTTGTGGCAGAGAGGATAAAAACTAGCCGCTCCACACACCCCCCAAGAAAACGGCTCACAGCACGAGAGTTCCACCGCCGGGAAGAAAATGCAAGAGGGAAGAAACAAATCCGATCAGAAATGCAACCGCTTGTTAGCAGCGATTACATCGCCTTGTTTCGGTTAATCACATCGCCTTGTTCACAGCGATCGCTTCAACTTGTTAGCAGCGATCGGAAACCTCTGTTAGCAATGATCACATCGGGTCGAGAGCGGGCTGGGGTACCTGTCGGATTGCGCCACGGTCGTAGCCGGCTGCGACCAGGCGAGCAATGAGGTCCGCGAGATCAGCGTCGGGGATCACCGGCGTGCGCGCCATGACCCAGGCGTAATCGCGCTTCTCGCGGCCGATGATGGTGTAGCGGTAATCCGAGCTGACATAGAGGATCCGATAGTCAGCCTTGATCGGCCACACGAACTGCATGCCCCAGATTGCGTTGGTGGACGTGTCTTGTACGAAACCACGGGGGTGATAGGTTTTCAAAGGACCGTTCGCCGCGCCCTTCCGAAACGTGAACGTGGTCGCGATGGTGCCGTCGGGCGCACGCTCGTAGCGTTCGATGGCATGGTAAGCATCACGCTCGAGGAACGTCGGGATATTCGCGATGACGTACCAATCGCCCATGAAACGGTCGAGGTCAACCGCCGATGCAAGGGGCAGGGGACCATAAGCCGGCTGTGTGGCACAGGCCGAGAGCAGGAGCGAGAGCAACCAGAGATGCCTGAGCCGGGAACGCACCGGGGTCAGCTGGCGTGCGGAGTACGGGCGATGAAGTTGTCCCTGGCGAAAGAGGAAAGCGGCGCGAGCTTGCATAACAGACTCCGGAGCGGGGGCGCGCAGCCTGCGGCGCTCGCCGTCAGAGGTCCGTGAAAGCCAGTTTCAGCCGGACTCAGGGTCGAACATCGGGGTCCAGGTGTCGAGACTGTAAGCCCCATCGGCGATCAGATCGGCGCCGTTGATGTAGCGCGCAGCGGGTGAGCAGAGAAACGCGCAGATTGCGGCGACCTCATCCACATCACCCAGTCGGTGCGCCGGAATGTCACGAAGCGCATGCCGCTCGTAATCCGGCACGTCCGCATGCGCGAACTCTTCTTCGCGCACGCCCTCGGTTGCGATGGTTCCGGGAGCCAGCGCGTTGACGGTGACACCCTTGCGGGCCAGGTAATACGCCAGCGAGCGCGTCATGCTAACCACTCCTGCCCGCGCGGCGCCGGAGTGGATAAAGGGCGGGGCCCCGCGTTCAAACGAATAGATGTGCACGATGTTTACGATGCTGCCCGTACCGCGTGCAACCATGTGTCGCGCAACACGCTGGGTCACGTTCCAGGTGCCATTGAGATTGAGATCGATGACCGAGCGCCAGCCGTTGTCACTGATATCAAACGGACGCGCTGGGAACTGCCCACCCGCGTTGTTGATGAGGAAATCGATCTGACCGAACCGTTCTAGGCTGCGCTCGATCAGCGCATCGACCTGACCGACGTCGCGGATATTGGTGGGCACCGCAAGGCACTGCCGACCGAGAGCCTCGATCTCAGCGCGGGTCGACTCGAGCCGCTCCGTCTGACGGCTTGCAATCACTACGTCGGCGCCAAGCCGGGCAAAGGCGAGTGCGATACCGCGTCCTATGCCGCGCCCGCCGCCCGTGACAAGGACGACGCGATCCGCGAACAGACTGGGGGCAAAAGTGGAAAGAGGTGGCGCTTGCATGAGCGTGGCCTGCCTGACCCGTTGCCGGGACGATACGAGAAACCAGGCGATCTCGCGAGCCCAATGCGCGCTTGAACACACGCGCAGCCAGGACTACCGTCCGCACCTGCCGCGGTTGTCGAGATGATCTTTGCGACCGGCTCCAAACCCCTCTTCGAATCGCCAATCATGATCAGACCGCGCCACCTCGAAACCTTTCGCCCCTGGGACTATGAAATGCCCTGGGACCTGCTTCTAAGCGTCGATGCGGATCGAGCGATACTGGAGCAGGTGGTCGCGCTCGAGCTGGTCCGCGTAGCCAAACTTGAGGGCCGCATCGTTGGGGCCTACGGCATTCGGCCGCAGACGCCCACCTGCTATGAGCTTGTCACGCTGGTCGTGGAGGAAGGCTGGCGCGGACGGGCTTTCGGTCGCTGGTTACTCGGTCACGCGCTCGGTCTGGCGGAATCACGCGGCGGGCGCGAAGTTCTGGTGCGGGGCCAGCATCATGCCGCCTTCCTGCAGCGCTTCGGCTTCGAGCCGAGCGGCAGCGACCTGCGGCTCGAACTCACGCCGGAATAGAGAAACTCAGGTCGGCAGGTTGTCGGTGCGCGCCTTGCGACCCAGATAGCCGCCGTGATGACGAAGCCCATAGTCTTCACGCGTCACGCCCTTCGCCTCCATCAGCGCAAGCGCGATGGCGTCGCTGATGGCGAGCATCACCGCCATGCTGGCGCTGGGGGTGAGTCCGAGCGGGCAGGGCTCTTCGATCACACCCATATCAAGCACGATATCCGCGAGCGCCCGCAGCTCCGAATCCGGGTGCGAGGTGACCCCGATCACGGTCGCGACGCCAAGGTGGCGCGCAAGCTCCGAAATCTCGAGCACCTCGCGGCTTTTGCCACTGGTCGAGAATGCGATCAGCACGTCGCCCTTGGCGGCGAGACCAAGATCGCCGTGTGCTGCTTCCGCGGGGTGAATGAAATCCGCGGGCGTCGCGGTGGAGCACAGCGTTGCCGCGAACTTGCGCGCTATGTGCCCGGCCTTGCCAATACCCGTGGTCAGCACCTTGCCGCGGCAGTCACGCAGGGTGATGACGGCCTGCTCGAAGGTGTCGTCGATCTGCACCCGGCTGATCGCGGCGGCCTCTGCGGCAAGCACCGCGCGCATGCGTTCCTGGATATCCATGTCCTGCTCCGGGGGTCGAGGCGGCGCATGGTGTCACGCGCGTTGGACCCGCTCAAGGCTGGGCGCGAGACCCTGCGTTGACAGCGCAAGTCCTGACTCGCAGAGTCGAGCGCCACCCACGCGGACGCCGGAGTCGGCTGATGTCTCCCATCCCGGACCCTCCCTCCAGGCGCCTGATGCCATGGCCACGGTCGGTCGAGTGGTTTCCAGGAGCGGGCATCGCGCGCGGGTCGCTGCTGCAGCCCGCGTTTTCGGGTGTCAGCACGCCCCGGCTCGAGCGGGGGTTGGCGCGCTGGGAATCAGCCCGTCAGGCGCTCGCGAACATCGACGGTGCTGTAAGCGAGCGGAACTCAGGAACGACTGTCCCGCTGACCGTGCACTGCGCCCGCGCAAGCGCCGAGTGGCCGGCGCTCGACGATGACGAGTCATTCAGGCTTACCATCGAGGCCAGCGGCATTACCGTTCTGGCCGCAGCGGAGTGGGGTGTGCTGCGGTCGCTAGCGGTGCTCCAGGCGCTCCTGAGCGACGACGGCTCTCTGCCGTTCTGCGCAATTGATGACGCGCCCCGGTTTCCCTGGCGCGGGCTCATGCTCGACGTCGCACGCCATTTTCTGCCCCTTGCCGATCTACTGCGGACAGTGGACGCCATGGCGCTGTTCCGGCTGAACGTGCTGCACCTGCATCTCACGGACGATCAGGGCTTTCGCTTTCCAAGCAACACTTATCCCGGGCTGGCGAGCGCCGCGGCTTACACGCCGGAGGAGTTGACCACGCTGGTCCGGCACGCGGCTGATCGCGGCATTCGCGTGGTACCGGAACTCGACATGCCCGGGCACACAAACAGCTGGCTCGATGCCTATCCCGAGTGGGGGGTAGGCTACAACGGCCCATCGCGCCGGTTCGGGGTGCATCGGTCGTGCCTGAACCCGATCCATTCGGGGGTGCTGGACGCCGTGGATACGCTCCTCGGCGAGGTCGCCGAGATTTTTCCCGACGCCTACCTGCACTTTGGTGGCGACGAGGTGCATCCCGCTACCTGGCCCGAGGATCCGGTGCTGCGCGCGCACATGGACGCGACGGGGATGCGCACCCCCGCCGATCTCCAGGCCGCATTCAACGCCCGGGTGATCGCCCGCATCTCGGCGCTTGGGCGGCGCCCGATGGGATGGGATGAAGTGCTGCATCCTGGGCTTCCATCCGGCGTGACGGTACAGGCCTGGCGCGGCGCAACGGCCCGCGATCGCGCGCTGGCGACGGGATGCGACTGCATCGTATCAAGCCACTATTACTTGGATCTTTTCTTCCCCGCCGATGTGCACTACCGCTTCGACCCCGCGGCGCCGGAGGGGAGCCTCATCGCGCTCGAAGATGCGCTGGGCGAAGACCCTCGGCTCGAGCACGTGGCGGCCGGTATGCGCTGGACTCGGCACTGGCGTCAGGCGGAGCCCGGGAAAATCGCGCCGCTGCCGGGGCGACTGCTGGGCGGCAGTGCCTGCCTGTGGTCAGAGCTCGTGGACAGCGCCACGCTCGATGTCCGGCTCTGGACACGACTCCCGGCGCTCGCAGAACGGTTCTGGTCACCCGACCACATCACGGACCCCGCGGACATGCAGGCGCGGCTGGGCTCGAGCCGCCGACTGCTGGC
>DMUF01000018.1 GCA_003476445.1 Gammaproteobacteria bacterium
GCCCCCCCACCCGCGACGTTGGACCTCGCTGCCGATCATGTGCAACTCGATCTGCGCCCGGCGCCGCGCGGCGAACAGGGCGCGCAAAACCACGGCGGCCTCGCGATCGTCGCGCTGCAGTACGCCCGGCTTCCAAGGGTCGATACGCTGCTGGAATTCGCGCACGTCACGCGCGAGGCGATCGACGAACGACAGATGCACGAGCCCGCGTTCGCTCGATGCGATCAAACACATGCCGAACGGCGACGGCGCAACGCCCCAGGACAAGCGCGCGACCGGACTGCGCGGCGCGGCCTCGGTGACGGCGGTGACGCGCGAGGCCAGACGATTCGCGCCGCGCAGACGCAATTCGAACGCCGCCGCCTGCAAAGAGTCGCAGTCGAGACGGGCCGCGACCAACGCGGCAAACGGCACGCCGGCCCAAGCCTCGAACAATCGCGCGAACGGCGCCGAACCCATCCCGGTCGCGTCGATCGCGACGCGCTGCAAAGCCCGCGCCGTGATCTCTTTCTTTGGTGCATCGAGGCGCCGCAACGCCCGTTCGATGGCGGAAAACTGCGGCGCATCGAGATGCTCCGCATGCCCCAGGGTTTTGAGCGATCTGATCAAAGAATTTGATCCCGGAGTTGCGGAAAATTCGCCGCCAACCAACCTAGCGCGATCGACCCCAGAACCAGCAAGCCGATCAGGGTCACAAGCCACAGACGCAACAACGCGCGACGAGTCATGGACGTCGTCGCGTCATCGCAAACGCAGACTGCCCTTCTGATCGAAAGGCACCGTCCGCAGCAGACTTTTGTCGAGCTTCACCTCGCCGCGCAATCGATAGCTGAGCTCCGTCGGCGGCGAGCCGCCCGCCTTGCGCGTGCGCTCGACGATTTTTAGCAAAGTGCCGGCGAGATTCGCCGTCACCAGCATGTCGAATTCGGCTTCGCCGCTCGGCGGCACCACGAAACTGCTGCCGGAGAGCCCGCGGCCGAGCTCCTGACCTTCGAGTTCGATGGTGTAGGTGATGCCGCGCACCGAAAGCCCGACGGGATTCGGATTCTGCACGCGCATGCGCGCCTTCAGACGCTGTTCGAACAAATCGCCTTTGACGATCTGCACCTCGAGGATCGAAAGATCCGGCGCACGCAATTTCGGGCCGAGCACCGCACAACCGGTGACCCCCAGCAGACTCAGCGCGACGAGGATACGCGTCAGACCTTGCATCGAGACCGAGTCTATCAAGGCCACCAGACGGCGGGGTTGCTTCGCACGGGGCATGGTCTTTAGTGCTTGATTAATAATAGTGTCTAGCAAATAAACATAATAGATGAACACTACCAGCCCAAACAAATTCCAAAAAGACCTGAATGCGGGACTTTTGGGGCTGGCCGTCCTCGGCGCCGTAGCCGCGAGCGAGGCCGACGTCTACGGGTACGAGCTCGCCAGGCGCCTGCGGCTCGACGGCGACACCTCGCCCTTCAAGTCGGGCTCGATCTATCCCGTGCTGCGAAATCTGTGCGCCGCGGGTTGGCTGGCCAGCCGCGTCGTCCCCTCGTACGCGGGGCCGGCGCGCCGCTACTATCGAATCACGGACGAAGGGCGCGCCACGCTCTCAAACTGGCGCCACACGTGGCAACGCACGCGTGACGTCGTCGATCGATTGCTGGAGGGCTAGAGCCATGCTGACCATGATGATGTCGTCGCTGCGCGGGGTCGCGCTCGCGCTGCTGATGTCGATGTTGCCGCTCGCGGTCGCGCAGTCCGAACAGATTCTGGATCTCGCCTCTTTTCCGCGCGGCACGCTGCGCGTCGAGAGCGCGCGCGGCCCGCATCAATTCGAGGTGTGGATTGCCGACGACGAAAATCGGCAGCGACAGGGACTCATGTACGTGCGCGATCTGCCTGCGAATCAGGGCATGCTGTTCATCAACCCGGAGCCGCGACCTTCGTCGTTCTGGATGAAGAACACCTACATCGCGCTCGACATGTTGTTCATCGACGCGCGCGGTCGCATCGTGGCGATCTATCCCGAACGCAAACCGCTATCTTTGACGCCGGTCGGCCCCGACACGCCGGTGCTCGGCATCCTCGAATTGCGCGGTGGCGAAGCGGCCGCACGCGGCATCCGCCGCGGCGATCGCGTCGTTCATCCCGCCTTTCGCTGACCCTCGGCCGTCAACGCTCGAAACACCCGATCGAGATATTCGCGCTGCAGGCGCGCCCGCTCGGCCGCCTCGTGCGGCTCGGGCTTGAATTCATCGACCGTCGCCCGCGACACGTCGTCGCCGCGACCGAGCATGCGCTCGACGGCATCGAGGCGCAGCCGCGTGATCGCGAGCTCCGCCGTCAACACGAGTGCCACCGAATACAAGCGATCCAGCATCGGATCATCGGTGAACTCCGGGCGGCGCCCTCTGGCCGCTAGTGACGCGAGCCGGGTGGGATCAGCTTCGATCGGCAGGAGTGTGTCCATGTCCGTACTCTCCTTTGACGACGTTTCCGTGTGCCGTCTGCCACGCGCCAATCGCGTACCAGGAGGGCGCACGCCCGAAATCTTCCACGACCGCACCCTCGGCTTGCGTGCGTTCGCGCACGAGCGGGGCGCTGCAGCGCGTCTCGAACACGTTCGCGGCCTCGAAACCCGTTGATCGCAACAGCGACGGCACATCGGTTTCGTGCAAGGCGCTCCAGAACGGCTCGTTGTTGTACCGACCGTCCCAGTCGCGCATGAACTGCTCGTAGGCGTCGAATTGGCGATACGGCGGTTGTTCTAGATGGATGGTGAGGCCGCCCGGCGCGAGCAGGCGCTTCGCTTCGCTCAAAATTTTGCGCAACGCGTCGTGCGAGGTCTCGTGCAGCACCATGGTGGTGAACACGAGATCGCAGCTGCCGCTCGGCAGCGAGGTGTGCGTGGCGTCTTCCTGTCTGAATTCGAGATCGTCGATGCCGAGCGACCGCGCGCGCGCATGCCCGTAGCGCAAGAACGGCGCCGCGACGTCGATCGCGACGACTCGCGCCGACGGAAACGCACAGCGCAGCGGCAAGGTGTTGTGCCCGAGGCCGCAGCCGAGATCGACGATCGTGCGCGGCAAAAAATCCGGCGCGTGCCGCGCGAGCCACGCCACGAGCGCACGACCGGCCGCATCGTTCCACGGGCCGCCTGCACCACCCAAGGTCGCGAACAATCCGGAGTCGTAACTGGCCGCGTTGCAGACGTCGCCATCGACGACTTCGCACGCATAGCCGCCAGGCATCAAATGCGTATCGACGCTCGCGACGTACTTCGGGATGTCGAGTTGCGGATCGAGATGCAGCGTGTCTGCGCCGTCATTGAACTCGCGCGCGCGATCGCGCAACTTCCGCATCTGGCGCAGCGCCAACGCACGACCGGTGTGCTGCCGGTATTCCATGGTGTTGCGACGCACCAGACTCCAGGCGCGATACGCCGGTTGATGCGCCAAAGCCTCGGCGACTTCCTTGCGATTGGCCGGAGCGCGCCCGTGCTTCGCCTCCCACGCCGGTGCCGCAACCTGCTCGTAGGTGGCACGCACGGCAGGGGCGAGTCGATCGGCGAGCAAAGTATTGAGCTGCGCGATGACGTCGAAGCGCGCGACGTCGTCGTGCCCTGCCTCGGGCAACAACGCGTGCCGACCAACCTGATACCACGATGCCGGAGTCATGAGCCGGGATGCTAGCGTCGGCTGCACCGATCGAAAAATCGATTATTCTGTGCATACTGTTCGGTATTCCCGAACTTTCGGAGCGCGAACCGTGCGGCACCTGAACTACAACCACCTGCTCTACTTCTGGACAGTTGCCCGTGAAGGCAGCATCGCCCGGGCGTCTGAGGTCCTTTTCCTGACACCGCAAACGATCAGCGGGCAGCTCAAGCTGCTCGAAGAATCGATAGGCAAGCCGCTCTTTGTCCGGGTCGGACGTCGTTTGGTATTGTCGGACACCGGTCAGATCGTTAATCAGTACGCTGACGAAATTTTCTCACTCGGTGCCGAGCTCGCCCAGCGCATGAAGAACGAGCAGCCGGGTGCGCCGTTCGTGCTCAATGTCGGCATCGTCAATTCCATCGCGAAGCTCATTACCTATCAGGTGCTTGCTCCGGCGCTGGCCATGGATGGCGACATTCGTTTGGTGTGCTGGGAAGGGGATCTCGAAAAGCTGCTCGGCGATCTTGCGGTGCATCGGCTCGATGTCGTGCTGTCCGATCACCCGATCCCGACCGGGCTGAGCGTGCGGGCGTATAACCACCATCTCGGCGACAGCGAAATCGCGTTCTTCGCCACGCCCGCGCTGGTCGCCCAGTGTCAGCCGACTTTTCCTGCCTCTCTGAATGGGGCACCCATGCTGCTGCCGCTCAACACCAGCGCGTTGCGGCGGCGCCTCGATGACTGGTTCGAGGCGGAGCGAATCCGACCGCGCATCGTCGCGGAGTTCGACGACAGCGCGCTGATGAAGTCGTTTGCGAGCGCGGGGGCTGGCATGTTTCCTGCGCCCGCGGCGCTCGAAGCTCCGCTGCAGCGCATGTATGGGGTTGAGTTGCTAGGACGCGTGGAGTCGCTCAGTGAAAGCTATTTCGCGATTTCACCCGAACGCAAGATTTCGCACCCGGCGGTAGCCCTGCTCATGGAGACCGCGCGAGCGGCGATTTAGTCGCCGCCGCCTCTGAGGCTCAGGCACAGCGAACGTACGTGTGCCTCCGCCAGCGTTGCCGTGACTCAGGCCGATTGGCCGTAGGTTTGTCGCCGACGCAGCGCGCGTCGGGCGCGCGCCATCACGTGGCTGATGGCGCTTTCTCCATCCGCATGCCGCCCCTCGATGCGCAGGCGCTCGCCGTTCCCAAAGCGGCCGTCGAGCGTGCAGTGGACGAAGTTATCTCCATCCCGTTCAAGTCGCAGAGTGAGGGTGCGTAAATCGCCGACGCAGCTCGCGAGGGTCATCTGATAGTGTCGGGCGACAGCCGGTTCCCACGCTTCCTTCAGGGAATCATCGATCAGCATTCTCAGCATGGCGCACCCGACTTCTGACGCGTTAGGTGGTTCAGGTTAGCGCTGGAGCGCGGGCGGTAAATCAGGGATTTGCTGCTGGCGCGTTCGAGGCAGTCGATTCGTCATCGGAGCATCCGGTCCTCGCGGCGCTTGCTATCGGAAGGGCCCGATGCGATGGCATGATGCCGCGCGAACAGAGGGAGGCGGGCGTGGTTGCGGAGGCATCGTTTGATTACGTGATCGTGGGCGCGGGTACCGCCGGTTGTGTGCTGGCTAACCGTCTTTCCGCCTGTGGTCGCTATCGCGTGCTTCTGATCGAAGCGGGGGGTTCGGATTCCTACCCCTGGATCCACGTTCCTGTCGGCTACCTGTTCACGATCGACAATCCACGCACGGATTGGTGTTTTCGCACTGAGCCCGACGCGGGGCTCAACGGGCGCGAGATCATCTACGCCCGCGGCAAGGTGCTCGGCGGCTGTTCCTCCATTAACGCCATGATCTACATGCGCGGGCAGCGCAGTGACTACGATCACTGGGCAGCGCTCGGTAATCGGGGTTGGGGCTGGGATGACGTGCTCCCGATCTTTCGGCGCTCGGAGGACTATCAGCACGGTGCTGATGAGTGGCATGGCGCCGGCGGTGAGCTTCGCGTTGAGGAGCGTCGTGTTAACTGGGAGATACTTGATGCCTGGCGCGACGCGGCTGCCGCCTGCGGTATTCCCAAGATTACAGAGTTCAACCGCGGCGATAATTTCGGCACCGCCTATTTCCAGATGAACCAGCGGCGCGGCGTCCGCTGGAGCGGTGTGCGCGCGTTTCTCAATCCTGCGAAGAAGCGCCCGAACCTCGAGATCTGGACCCGCAGCCATGTGGAGCGCCTTGTCTGGGAGCGCGACGCCGCAGGCGCGCTCAACGCGCGCGGTGTGCGCCTGCGACGGGGGCGCGATCAGGAGGTATTCGAAGTCGATGCGCGGCGGGAAGTCGTGCTCGCCGCCGGCGCTGTCGGATCACCCCAGCTGCTGCAGCTTTCTGGCGTTGCCGATCCTAGCCGCTTGTCAGCGCTCGGTATCGCGCCGGTGCACGCGCTTCCCGGCGTGGGTGAGAATCTCCAGGATCACCTGCAGATTCGCTCGATCTGGCGGGTGGACAACACGGTCACGCTCAACCGGCGTGCGCGCACGCTCTGGGGCAAGGCGCTCATGGGGCTCGAGTACCTCGCCTTCCGCACGGGGCCTCTCACCATGCCGCCCTCACAGTTGGGGGCCTTTGCGCGCAGTGACGATGAGGTGGCGAGCGCCGATATGGAGTGGCACGTGCAGCCCTTGTCCCTCGACCGGTTCGGCGCCCCGTTACACCCTTGGGACGCCATTACGCCTTCGGTGTGCAATCTGCGGCCCTCCAGTCGCGGGTCAGTCTGGATTCGCTCTGCCGATCCGTTTGCGGCGCCGGCCATCCGACCGAACTACCTGTCCACCGAGCACGATGCGCGGATCGCGGTCGCGGGATTGCGCTTCACGCGCCGCATCATGGCGGCTGCTCCGCTCGCGCGGTTTCATCCGCGCGAAGACAAGCCGGGCCCCGCAGCAGCGGATGACACCGCTCTGCTCAACGCCGCCCGCGAGCTTGGCACGACCATCTTTCATCCGGTCGGCACCTGCCGCATGGGGCAGGACGCCGACGCGGTGGTGGACGACCGGCTGCGGGTGCATGGTATTGGCCGCCTGCGTGTCGTCGACGCGTCGATCATGCCCACCATCACGTCCGGCAACACCAACGCACCGACCGTGATGATCGCTGAGCGTGGTGCGGCTTTTATGCTGGAAGAAGCCGCGCGCGGCTAGCGCTGGTGCAGGGTCTTGGTCAGCGTATGCGCAGAGCCCCTGTCAGCGCTTGCGCAGGGCGTCGGCGAGCGCCGCGCCCAGAGTTCCGCGTGGTGGCTCCACAGTCTTGCCTCGCTCACGCTCTGCGCTCTTGCCGCGGTTTCGTTCGGCCCCCGGCTTGTTGGGGGGCTGCGTCCTTGATTGCCCCTGTTGCGATGCCTCTTGTCCGGGTTGTCCCGCCGCACGATCCGTACGCATGCTGAGCGCGATGCGTCGACGGGCGACGTCGATATCGAGCACCCGGACCTGAACGATCTGACCCGCGCGTACAACGTCGCGTGGATCTTTGACATAGCGGTCTGCGAGTTCGGAGATATGCACCAGGCCGTCCTGATGCACCCCGATATCGACGAAGGCGCCGAAGGCGGCGACGTTGGTCACGGCGCCTTCAAGCGTCATACCCGGCCGCAGATCTTCAAGCGTATGCACGTCGGCTGCGAACCGCGCGGTGCGAAACTCTGGCCTTGGGTCACGTCCCGGCTTTTCGAGTTCGGTCAGAATGTCGCGAACGGTGGGAAGACCAAAGCGCTCGTCGGTGAAGTCCGCGGCGGGCACGCGTGCCAGCGCCTCCGCATCGCCCATCAGACTTTGCACCGATCTGCCGCAGGCAGCCACGATGCGACGCGCCACCGGATAAGCTTCCGGGTGCACAGCCGTGGCATCGAGGGGATCCTCGCCCTCCCGAATCCGCAGAAATCCCGCGCACTGCTCAAAGGTGCGGGGCCCCAAGCGGTGCACGTTGAGCAGCGCCTGCCGCGATCGAAACGCGCCGTGCTCGTCGCGGTGCGCCACGATGGCATCGGCGAGCGTGGGCCCAACCCCGGCCACCCGTGCGAGCAGAGGCGCTGATGCGGTATTGAGATCGACACCCACTGCGTTCACTGCGTCCTCGACCACGGCATCGAGCGAGCGCGACAGACGCGACTGATCCACATCGTGCTGATACTGTCCGACCCCGATCGATCGCGGTTCGATTTTCACCAGCTCGGCGAGCGGATCCTGCAGTCGACGCGCAATGGAAATAGCGCCGCGCAGTGCGACGTCCACCTGCGGAAACTCGGCGCTTGCAACGGCAGAAGCGGAATAGACCGATGCGCCGGCTTCGCTGACTACCACGGGGATTGGTCGTGGATCAGGGGTCTGGCGCAGGAAATTCGCGACCAGCTGTTCGGTTTCGCGGCTTGCGGTACCGTTGCCAATGGCGATGAGTTCAACCCCGTGGCGGGCGATGAGGCTGGCAAGCCCGTTCTCGGTGCCGCGCACGTCGTTGCGCGGCGCGAAGGGGTACAGAGTCGCGGTGTCGAGCAGCTTGCCGGTTCGATCAACCACGGCCGCCTTGACCCCGGTGCGAATTCCCGGGTCGAGGCCCAGCGTTGCGCGCGGGCCGGCCGGCGCCGCGAGCAGCAGGTCTTTGAGATTCTGGGCGAAGACGTCGATGGCGGTCTCTTCGGCGCGTTGCCTCAGTTCGACCATGAGATCCGCGGACAGATTGACAGAAAGACGCACGCGCCAGGTCCATCGCACCACGTCGCGCAGCCAGGCGTTGGTGCTGCCGCCGTCGCCCGTGATGGAAAAAGCCCGCGCAATCATCTTCTCGACCGGGCGCTGCGTCTCCGGTAGGTCCTGATCGATCTCCAGGTCCAGCGCGAGCAAGCCCTCGCTGCGTCCGCGCAGCATGGCCTGAGCCCGATGCCCAGGCACGCGCGCCCAGGGTTCGCGATGGTCGAAGTAATCGGAGAACTTGGCGGCCTCTGCTTCCTTGCCGGATACGACCTCCGCGCGCAGCACGGCGCGCTCGCGCAGATACGCGCGCAGTGCGCCGACAAGATCGGCGTCTTCGGCAAAGCGTTCGCAGAGGATATCGCGCGCACCGTCGAGCGCGGCGCGCACGTCGGGCACCTCGTCCGTGATAAACGGTTCCGCCACCGTGTCGGGAACGGGTTCTGGAATCTGGTCGCGCCCGGCGAGAAGCAGTTCCGCCAGCGGGCCCAGACCACGTTCGCGAGCAATCTCGGCGCGCGTTCGACGCTTGGGCCGATAGGGCAGGTACAGGTCCTCGAGCTCGCTGCGGGTCGTTGCAGCCTCGATTCGCTCCGCGAGCGTCGGCGTCAGGTTGCCCTGTGTGGTCAGGGTTTCAACGATCGTGGTTCGACGCGCTTCGAGCTCGCGCAGGGAATGCAGTCGTTCCTCGAGTGTGCGCAGCTGGATGTCGTCGAGACCACCGGTGGCTTCCTTGCGATAGCGCGCAATGAAGGGAACGGTGGCGCCGCCATCGAGCAGCGCAGTGGCGGCTTCCACCTGCGCTGGTCGGGCGCCAATGTCGGTGGCAATGAGCGCAATGATGCGCGCGGCGGTGGCGCCTTGATCCGGCATATCGTTCCCCTGAACAACGGAGCCCGGACGATAGCGATCCCCGTCCCGGAAGCCAAGGACGCGGCTTGCACGATTGCAAAACCGTGCCGGGTCGGCTTGCGATGCGCTGAACTCTAGGTGATGCTGCGTTGGGGGGAGGGAAGCCATGGCCGAGATATCGTTGTCCGGGGCGTCGAAACCGCTGCCCGAAACGCAGGTTCCGCTGGAACGACAGTCCGTATTCTGGTTTTACGGATCCGCGTCCATCGCCTACGGCGTCAAGGACAATGCGTTCAGCTACCTGTTGCTGATATTCGCGAACCAGGTGCTTGGCGTGCCGGGCTATCTTGCGTCGCTTGCGCTTGCGATTGCGATGCTGTGGGACGCGGTCTCTGATCTTCTGCTTGGCCACTGGTCGGACAAGACCAGCTCGCGCCTGGGTCGGCGCCACCCCTTCATGTACGCCGCGCTCCTGGTATTGCCTGCATCCTTTTACGCCCTCTTCAACCCGTTGGTTGACGTGTCAGGCGAGAGCGCCTTCTGGTACATCCTGGTGCTTGCGCTGGTCATACGCACCGGAACCACCCTGTTTGAAGTGCCGTCCACCGCGCTGCTGCCCGATCTCGAGCGCGACTATGACCGTCGCAACAAGTGGCTCGCCCTGCGCCACGGCTTTGGCTGGTACGGCGGTAACGGCATCCACACCGTGAATTTCTTCTTCTGGGTGGGCGCCTACGGTGTTGGGGTCCCGACGGGATACGGTATCTATGGTGTGGCGGGCGCCCTGCTGATTGCGGCGGCGATTGCGGCGTCTGCGCTCGGCACCCAGCGTGTCGCCGCTGCCTTGCCGCGACCGGTAGAGCGGTTCCGCTTTCGGTCGTTTCCCCGGGAGCTGCGCCAGATCGTCGAATCGCTGCGCAATCGTCACTTTGGCGCGCTCTTTTTCTACGGCGTCACCATGGGTGTTGCTGGCGGGCTGGGGACGGCGCTCTATCTCTACAACACCACCTTCTTCTTCGGCTTTACCGGGCCGATGATCGCAACGACCGGCGTCTTCGTGCTGATTGCGCCGCTCTGCGCGTACGCGCTCGGGCCCCGACTCGGTGTTCGCTTCGGCAAGCCGCGGGCTGCGATCACCGCCCTCGCGTTTCGGCTCACGCTCTATCCGATTCCGTTCGTGCTGGTCCTCACCGGCTTCTGGCCGGACATCGGCAGCTGGACGAGCCTTGGGATCTATACGGTCTTTATCGTGCTCGAGGTCCTGTGCGCGATCATCGGGGGCGTGATGCTCGACTCGATGATGGCGGACGTGGTGGAGGACAGCGAATTGTCGACGAGCCGGCGCTCCGAAGGGCTGTTTTTTGCGGCGCGGGGTTTTGCGTACAAGGCGATCTCCGCCGGGGGCATTATTGGCGCCGGCACCATTGTGTCGCTGGTGGGGCTGGATGACATCCACTCTGCCGCTGAGATGACGAATGAGATTCGTCTGCGTATCGCGCTGGCGTTTCTGCCGCTGTACCTTGCGCTTGGCGCGCTCGCGCTTTGGATTGTGTCCCGTTACGGGATCGACCGCGATGCGCATCGGAACAACCTGGATCGGCTGAATGAGCGTCAGGCTTCCGTTGGTTAGTGAGAGGAGTTTTACCATGCCGAAAATTGATCCCCATCAAAGCTGGCTGCCGCTGGAGGCACGCGCCGCAGCCGAGCCTGATCCGCATCGCCGCAGTCTGCTCACTCACGTGCGCGATCACATGGAACATGAGATCAAAGGCAATCTGGACGCACTCATGGAGACGCTCTGCGCATCGCCGGTGTACCACTTCTGGGGCGCAAACGTCTCTGAGCTGCGTGGCACGCAGGCTATCCGCGATTTCTACTCCGGCATGATGGCGCGTGGCGGCCAGCAGTTCGAAGTCGTGGTTGAACGTGTGGTGGTTGACGATGGCGCGGTAATCACCGAGGGTCAGGTGAAGCAGGTCTATCGGGGATCAGCCCTCCTCGCCATGGGCATGCGCGAACTCAACGGTGCTCCGATCCAGCCGGACGATCTGGTGCTGACTCGGGCGCAGCTGGTTACGGTTTGGCCGGCGGCTCCGGATGGAAGGCTCGTGGGCGAAGACATCTACTTTGGGCACGACCCCTTCCTGCATGCGGAGCGGATCACGCGGGCAGACCTACCGGATTACTACGTGCTCTAAATCCCTCCGAACGGGCGGGCGCATCGTCGCGTCGGGCGATTCCCCGCCGATCCTTTGGGCGGGGCGCGTCGCGGCGATCACGAGCCCATGCGCCGCTCCCACTCGGCGTGGAAGTGCTGAACGCGGGCTTCTTCTTCGCTCAGCCAAACGGTATCAAAGCCGGCCGACTGCATACCGCGCTGCACATCCTTCAGCAGTGAGACATCCTGGTCGATGGTGATGGTCATGCTCTTGTCACCACGAATGACCGCTGCGTAATCGAACTCATCCCGAACCGGTCGCGTAGCCATTGGTTGTCGCGCTAACGTCAGCTTGTCGAAGTCGGTGCGGCCCGGATCTTCAGCGTGCGGGCGCGCGCGCATGATCCAGATGTAGTCCACGCCAAAGGACAACACGATGTTCGGGAACAGGTTGTATTGCCAGGCATCGGTCAACTGGTCGTCGGTGAAGGCGGCATAGCGGTTACCGTCTGCCTGCCCCAGCGCCCGCTTGCGCGCGGCGATCGCGCCGCGAATCTCAGGCACCCGATCGATGAATGTTTCTGGCGCAAGCCCGACCTCGGCAAGCTGGGCGGCAAGTATGGGTGTGGGTTTCTTCGGCAGGGGAAAACGCGGGCTCACGGTGGCACCTGGCACGTGGACCCCGGTGTGTCCGTTAGCAAAGAGATGCACGGTATCGTTTTCGCAGTCGACCATGCTGCGGTGCTGCGGGTGCAGGAAATCCACGTGGTAGAGCTCGCCGAAGTTGTCGATCACGGCTTTCCAGTTGCAGTTGAGCCTGCAGGTCTGGTCCGCGACCAGGTTCATCTCGGCGAACCGATAGGGCGCAAGCTGCGTGACCAGCGGCCCAAGGAATTGGGACAGTGGTTCCGGATCGTTGCCGAGGTGCACGAATACCATGCCGTCCCACGTATCCACCGCAACCCGACGCAGGCCCCGCGTGCTGGTGTCGAGCTCAGCGCTGAACGCATCGCGATGCGGAACCGCGCGCAGGGTGCCGTCGCTGTCGTAGGTCCAGGCGTGGTACGGGCAACGAAAATGTCGGGTATGACCGCGCTCATCCGGTACCAGGCGGAGCCCGCGATGCTGACACACGTTGTAAAACGCTCGCAGCCCGCCGTCGGTCGCGCGCGTCACCAGGATCTCTTCGCTGCCGATCGCGAAAACGAAGAAATCCCCAGGCGTGCGCAGATCCTGTTCCAGCCCGGCCAGAAGCCAGGTAGTTCGGAACACCCGCTCCCATTCCGTCTGCACCAGATCGGCAGCGGTGTAGCGGGTTTTGGCGAAGGACCGTGAGCGTTGCTGGCTGCCGTGTTCGATGATCTCGCGCGTCATGTGCCTGACCATTCGGGGTGAGGCGACATGTTAGCGCTTGCGCGGAGGGGAACAGGGTGTCCGGAGGCAAAAAAAAGGGCGGATGGTGTCCCATCCGCCCTTTCGGAGTGACGCGGCTCAGATCAGGGGAACGATCAAGAGCGCGACGATGTTGATGATCTTGAT
>DMUF01000067.1:0-10601 GCA_003476445.1 Gammaproteobacteria bacterium
GCGCGCCGCACTTCCTCGAACCGTGCGAGCAGGTCTTCCGGACGCAGGCGACGCTTGTCGGCGCCGCTGAAGTCCTGAATCACCCGCCCGCGGTGCATCATGATCAGGCGGTCGCCGTAGGTAACCGCCTGCTGCATGGAATGCGTGACCATGAGTGCCGTGAGTCCGTCGCGGGCTATGATCTGGTCGGTGATTCGTACCACCTGATCGGCGCTGCGAGGGTCGAGCGCTGCCGTGTGCTCATCAAGCAGCAACAGCTCCGGCCGACGCCAGGTAGCCATCAGCAGAGTAAGCGCCTGACGCTGGCCGCCGGAAAGACTGCCGATCACATTGTCGAGCCGGGACTCAAGGTTCATTCCCAGCCCACGCACCGCCTCGTGCATGGCGCCCCGCACGGAGGCGGAGAGCACCGGACGTAACCCGCGTCCCAGCCCACGTCGGGCTGCGAGCGCCAGATTCTCCGCAATGGTGAGATTCGGCGCGGTGCCACTGAACGGATTCTGAAACACCCGACCAATGAGGCGAGCACGCCGATGCTCGGGCCAGCGGGTGACATCCTGGTTCGCGATGCGGATCGTACCGATGTCGGGCAGAAAGGTACCGGCGACGGCGTTGAGCAGCGTGGATTTGCCCGATCCATTGGTGCCGATGACAACGACAAAAGACCCTGCTTCGATCGTGAGCGTTACACCCTGCAGCGAGCGCACCTCGTTCGCAGTGCCCGCATTAAACGTCTTATGCAGATCAACGATCTCAAGCATGACGCGCGTCCCGTGAGCGCAGCCGCGCCAACACGCCGGGGAACACCAGTGCGATGAAGACAAATATTGCGGTGATCAGCTTCAGGTAGTTGGGGTCGAGCCCCCAGCGCAGGGCCACGGCTACCATGAGCCGGAACAGGATGGACCCGAGCACGGCACCCAGGAGCAGATAGACGAGTCGCGGGGAGCGCACCAGTGATTCACCGATGATCACGCTCGCGAGCCCCCAGACCAGCATACCGATGCCCATCTGCACGTCGGCGAAACCCTGATACTGGGCGAGCAAGGCACCCGCAAGCGCGACCAGCCCGTTCGAGAGCGCGAGCCCGACGATAATGAGCCCGCTGTCACTGGCGCCCAGCGCCCGAATCATCTGCGCGTTGTCCCCCGTCGCACGCATCGCGGTACCGAGCTCCGTGCGAAAGAAGAAATAGAGCAGCGCGCTAACCACGCTTACGAACAGAAGAGTTCCCGCCAGTATGCCGAGATCTCCGACGTCCACATTCCAGCGACCGAGCATCACCGTCGTTCCGAACCCAAGCGCTTGCGCCGAGTCCGCGGCCCAGGTGGCAAGCGTCTCCGTTCCCATGAGCGGAATGTTGCTGCGGCCCATCACCCAGAGGTTGACCGAGTACAGCGCCGTCATGAGCAGAATGCCCGACAACAGCGCATTGATGTTGAAGCGGGTGTGCAACACGCCGGTGAGCGCCCCCGCAACCGCGCCACCCAGAGTCGCTACGAGCGTCGCCGTCACCGGGTCCTGCCCGCCCACGATCAGCGCCGCAGCGATGGCGGCACCAAAGGTCACGGTGCCTTCAGCGGTCATATCCGGAAACGCGAAAATGCGAAAGCTGACGTACACGCCCAAGGCGAGCAGCCCGAGAATGCAGCCGATGGTGAGCGCACCCAGCAGAAGCGTCATGACAGGTCCTCAGCGCTCAGAATGGGTGCGATCCAGCAGACGCCGCGCACCAGCCGACTTTCGAGCATCTGGCCCTCGCGATCATCTCCGAGGAGGTGCATCAGCGTTTCCGCAGGCGCGTGTTCGAACAGCGGTCGCAGGGTTTCGTTGAGATCCAGCGCGCCGTGAGGCAGAGGACGGAACCGATACACCGCTGCATGCACATGCCCCTGCACGCCATCACGGGCACCGAGCGGCCGGAGCAACTCTGCGTCAAGCCCGGACAGCACACCCGGGCGCGCGATCACACCAACGGCAACTACCGAAGCTCGCGCGTGCGCCGGCTCGCTCGTGAATGACAACCAGCGCCGCACGGTCGGAAATGCAAGCGGATCTTCCGCCGCCGCCACACTGCCGGGAGAAGACCGCAGCGTTGCACCAATGAGCCCATCCGATTCGCCGAGCAGCACGACGCAGGCCGCATCGACGCCCGCCGCGGTCAGCGCCGCATCCGCCAGACTCGAAAGCGGAAAACCTGTACTGCCCACCGGGTTGCGCGCGGCATTCTCATTGCTCAATTCGGCCGGCTCGAACCGTACCTGCGCGCTGAAGTCGCCCTCGTAGCGCAATCCGTAGAGCGCCTGAACGACCGGCTCGAACGCGCCTGTGCTCACCAGACTATCGCACGTGTTGGAGCCGTCGCCAGGCAGCGCCACCGCGGCGCCCGCCACCGCGAGGTACTCGCCAAACCGCGTGCGACACTGCGCGTAATCTTCGCCGAATGCCCCAAGCCCAAGGCTCAAGGTCTGCGCGGTCACCGTCAGTGGTATGCACTGCTCTGCGCCATACCCGCCAGAACGGAGCGACGCGGGCGCGCCGAACGCGGCACCGCGCATACCACGCCCTTGCTGCCCGAAGACCGAGAGGCGCAACCCGTTGTGCTCGATCTCGCGCAACGGTTTGACCCCATCCGCCGCTGCCGGTGGTTCGGGCGGCATGAGCAGCGCGGTGAGGCCCGCAAGCTCAAGCACGCGCGCCACATTGCCCACGACATCGGCGACCGAGAACACACCGGACACACTGCGGAACCGCTTATGCGCGGTAACGAGCACCCGCACGCCAAGCGAACTGATGTAGTCGACCTCAGCCATGCGCAACCGCACCTGGTGGCGACCTTGGCGAATCAGCTCATTCAACGCGGTGTCGAGCGTCTCCGACCAATGCCCGTCGAGGCGACCCGCCGCATGAACCTCCGTCAGATCGCCGACATGAACGGTTCTAAGTTCCATGGCTCAGTTGCCCTTGGCGACGCGCACGTCCGGTTGCTTCCGCTCAACGCCGTCTTCAATGATCACGGCCGCGCTCTCGAGCAGTCCTTCCGGCAGCCGCCAGGGGGCGCCGATGCGTTTCAGCACATCAAGATTCAGCAGCAGCATCTCCGGCACCCGGTTCTCGGTCGGCACGGTTGCAGGATCGCGCCCCTCGAGGACGTCCGCCGCCAGCTGCCCGACCTCACGCCCGATCGCCGTGTAGTCGGCACCGAGATCAAAGAGCGTGCCGCGCTGCACGTTGGGCGGAATGACGCTGAACACCGGGATGCCCGAGCGATCCGCGACCGCGACCAACGGATCTACGGCGGTGAGTACCAGCACATCGCCGGTGAGCATGAGCGCCTCTACGCCGCGCGACGTGAGGGAGGCTGCTGATTCAGCCACGTTGGACGCGGTCTCTGCGTTTGCTTCAAGCAGTTCGATGCCGTGTTCCGCACAGTACTTGCGCGCCCGCAGCGTATACGCCTCGGAATTCTGCTCCGACGTGTGCCAGACCAGACCAATGCGTTTCAGCCCCGGATTGAAGCGGCGCGCCAGGCTGATGGTTTCTTCAATGGATGCAAAGCTGCCGTACCCCGCCATGTGTGGGGGATGATCAAGCGGGTCGGTCGCGCTGATGCCAACCCCAAGCACGGTCGGATCAGTGACAATTCCATACACGTGGCGAACACGCCCGCCCTGATTGGCGTTAGCCACCGTCAGCAGCGACGCTGTGCTGACCGTCACCACAAGATCCCAGGAGCCATCGGTCACGCGGCGGGCAATGTCATTCGCCGTCGGCATGTCTGCCTGCGCGTTGAAGAACTCCATATCGATAGTCGAGCCCTGAGTGAATCCGCGCTCGGCGAGCGCATCGCGCACGCCGGTCACGCCCTGGTCAAGCGCGGACTGCGGCGCCTGTTGCACGATGGCAACGCGCGGCACGCGCTCCGCATCGGCCGTGCGCACACCCGGATCCATCGCCAACAGCAACGCGGACACAGCGACGATGAGGGCGAGAGGAAGCAGGAGTGGCTTCAAGCGTCGACCCGCTTCGACAGCGAGATGCAATTGTGCTCGCCGCGCCGCTCGTAGGTGACCTGGTCCATCATTTCCTTCACCAGGAACACGCCGAGCCCGCCCACCGGACGATCTTCAATATCAATGTCGAGATCGGGGACCGGCGCTTCGGCGAAGGGGTCGAAGGCAATACCGTCGTCCTTGAGGTCGACGCGCACCTCACCATCCGCAGCGGTGATGCGCATCTCCACCGTACGTGGCGTTGCTGACCCGGCGGAGCCGTGCATCGCCACATTCATGAAGAGCTCTTCGAGCGAAAGCTCAAACGGGAATTTCGCCTCTTCAGGCAACGCCGCGGACTGCCAGAACTCGCCCAGAAACGCCATGAGCGCATCGAGATGGGCAGGATCCCCGGGCAATTCGAGACGCGCCTCCATCAGCGCGCGACGCCAGCCTTGTCCAACGCCTCTTCGACGGTCGCGGCGACGGGAATGATGCGGTCGAAACCACTCACGCCAAACACCTCGCGCACGGTCGGCATAAGGTTGCAGACCGAGAACGAGATGCCTGCGGATTTCGAAGCGCGCGCACCCACGAGAAAGACCCTGAGACCGGCGCTGGAAACATACTCGAGCGCTGCGCAATCAATGATGACTGCGGCGGGTTTGCTGCCTTCGCCGGCCAGGGCGCGGTCGACGTCTTCCTGAAACCCCGCTGCCGCGCCGAAATCGAGGCGTCCTGCGGGGCGCACGATGGCAGCCGTGCCCTGCCGATCAATCGTCACATTCATCGCAAATTCCCCTAAAGCATGAATAGCGGCGGCCGGTCGGCAGCCCTTCCCGCCGAGTATACGGCAGCCCCGTAGGTCCTACCATGTTCGCCCACGGTCACGGTCGCAAAGCAGCAAGCGGGACCGTATGATGAACGCATTCCACGCACGCGGAGGGGATGACGTGCTTGACCTGACAGAAGAAATCGTACTGCTGGCGGTAAAAGATGATGGCGGTATTGCCCACACGGCGGGCACGCTCGACTTCACGCTCTGCATCGTTGGCGCCTGCCTTGTTGATCTGAACGGACGCGGACGCATCGACATGGACCTGGACGCGATCCATGTGCTGTCGAGCGATCTGACCGGACGACCCTATCTCGACGCGGTGCTGAAACGTCTCGACGGGGCTGAAGAAATGCCGGTCAACGACCAGCTGCTCGATCTCAGCGCCATGAGCGGCGAGCTTGTGAGTCTCACCATCAATTCGCTCGTGTCGCGAGGCATTCTCTCGCGGGAAGAGCGGCGCCTGCTGTGGGTGCTCAAAACTCGCCGCTACCCGGTCATCGACGGGCGCGAGCAGACCGAGGCGAAGCTGCGCATCGTAAACCTGCTGCTGAGTGAGGACCTGCCCTCACCCCACGACAGCGTGCTGATCGGGCTCGCCCACGCAGGCGGACTACTGCAGGGTTTTCTGTCATCGAGCGAGGTCGCACGCCTCGAGGAGCGCCTGATGAAGATCGGCAATCTCGACCTCATCGCACGCGCTGTAGAGCACGCCATTGCAGACGAACACGAACGCATTGCGCAGGCGCTGCTGACACCGACGTACTGACAATTGGACGACTGATGGCGGGACCCGGGCTTCGCGAGGGCAAAGCCCAGGGGCCTTATCTCGAAGCTCTGATCCCGCCGGCAACCGCCTCTGGAGTGCGCGAGCATGAAACTGCGAACCAAGATTCTCCTGTCCAGCGGCCTGCCGGTACTTCTTGTCCTCGTCCTGGCTGCCGCCTTCCTGATCTGGGACCTCTATCAATCACGCGTGGCTGCAGCGCAGGAAGAACTGAGAAGCGCGGTCGAGTTCGCCGCGTTGCGCATTGATGCCGTCAATCAGCATGCAAGCGACGTCGCGAAAAGCATGGCTATCGCGCAGGAGCATGGCATGTTCGGCGATCGCAAGCGGTCGATCGATTTCGCGCGCGGCGTGCTGGAACACACACCCGAAATTACGGGCGCCTACTTCGGCTGGGAACCGGGGGCGGACGGCGAAAGCCCGGACAACAATGGCGTGAATCCGCGCGCCCTGGGCGCTGACGGCCGGTTTCTGCCGTACTGGTTCCGCAACATCGACGATGCGAGCGCGATCGAACTGACGCCGCTCGTTGATATGGAATCCAGCTACTACTACCGCGGTCTGGCCAACGTCGCGCAAGGGCGACCCGAGGGTGACGGCGTTGCGCTGCCCGGCGGTATCAGCACTCTCTACCAGGAAAGTCGGGCGGACCCGAACGACCTGCGCATGATCACGGAGCCCTACGTCTACGAAGGCAAATTCATCGTCGAACAGACATCGCCGATTATCATCAATGGTCGCTTCATGGGCGTGGCGGGTGTCGATCGAGCGCTGAACGACATCGATAATTTCCTGCGCGAGCTGCGCTCCTTCGACACGGCGGAGTTTCTGCTGGTCAGCAAGCGCGGCCGCATCATTGCCGCCACCATGAATCCCGACCTGCGCGCGACGCTGATCGAAGACTCACCGTACGCGAATCAGCTGCGCTTTGTTTATCTGGACGAGCGGCTGAACAGTTCGTTCACGGCGGAAGACCCGGTCTCCGGAGACAACCGCTATTTCGTCGGCACGCAGATTTCCACCGGCGACTGGCGGCTGCTGCTGACCGTCACCGAAGAAGAGATCATGGCGCCAGTGATCGAAACATCACTGCAAGCGCTCGTACTGGTCGTCCTGGGCATTATCGGCGCGGCGCTGATCGCATTCGTGTTCCTGAACCGCATCACCGCACGCATCGAACTGGCGGCAACCGCCGCCGCGCGGGTCGCCGCGGGCGACCTGATGCAGGTAGTGCAATCCACCACCGCTGACGAGTCCGGCAACATGGTTCGGGCCATTGGCGACATGGTCACCGCGCTCAACAGCCTGATCGGTCGGGTGAAGGGTTCGAGCGTCCAGCTTGTTTCGGCTGCGACAGACATTGCCGCGGCGGCACATAAGCAGAAGGAAATCAGCACCGATTTCGGCGCATCGACCAGCGAGATCGCGGCATCGACCAACGAGATCACGGCGACATCCCGCGAGCTGTTGCAGACGATGACCCAAATTTCGGAGGCGAGTGCACGCACTTCGTCGATCGCGTCCGAAGGCCGCACCGACCTCTCGCGCATGGAAGCAACCATGCAGCAGCTTGCTGCGGCCACCACATCCATCTCCGAAAAGCTGGGTGTCATCTCCGAGCGCGCGAACCACATCGGCTCGGTCGTGACGACGATTACCAAGGTGGCAGACCAGACCAACTTGTTGTCGCTGAATGCCGCGATCGAGGCGGAAAAGGCGGGTGAATACGGGCTTGGCTTCTCCGTGGTGGCGCGCGAGATTCGCCGCCTGGCCGACCAGACCGCCATCGCCACGCTCGATATCGAGCGCATTGTGGGCGACATGCAGAGCTCTGTCTCAAGCGGGGTCATGGAGATGGATCGCTTTGATGAGCAGGTCCGACAAGGCGTCACCGAATCCACGCGTCTCAGCGGTCAGCTGAGCGTCATCATCGAGAACGTCGAAGCGCTCCGACCCCGTTTCGAATTTGCCCAGCAGAGCATGCAGTCCCAGGTTGTCGGCGCCGGACAGATCAACAGCGCCATGCTGCAGCTAAGGGAGATCGCGCTCGTGTCGGGGGAATCATCGGAAGGGCTTCACGCCGCCTCCGCGCAGCTGCTATCGGCCGTGGATTCGCTCAAGGTGGCGATGGCCCGCTTCCAGACCTCCGATCACTGAGCGCTCAAGCCATATGCTGCTCGTTCTCTTCAGCATTGGCGACACACGCTACGGAATGGCGGCCACGCGCGTTCGCCGCATCGAGGTGGATGCCGCGCTGCGCCGGATACCCGGTACGCCGCGCGCCGTAGCGGGTCTGCTGATGACTCACGAGGGCCCGGTGCCAGTCGTTGATCTCTCGCTCTTGACCGAGGGCGAACCCGCACCCGCGCGACTCAACACCCGCATTCTGATCATCGAACGCGGTGATCAGGATCCGGTGCGCTACTACGGGCTTCGCGTCGAGCATGCGGATGACGCGGTGCAGGTGGATCCGGCGGACTTCGAAAGCTCCGGTATCATTGCGCCCGATGCGCCCTATCTGGGGCCCGTGATAAGACTCAATGGCACGCTGGTGCAACGCATCGAGCCGGACACACTGCTGAACGACGAGCTGCGCGCCAGCCTCGCGCTCGTGGACGTAACACCATGAAGTCTGCGCTCGCCCAGTGTCGGGCTCTCTGTGATCGCGCCGGCTTTGATCCGGGCTGCGTGACCGACGCTCTGCTTGAAGCGGCAATTCGCCGCCGATCGATCGTACGCGGCGCGGCACGAACCGAGGATTACGCCGCACTCCTGTCTGCCAATAACGAAGAGCAGACCGAGCTGCTGGAAGAGCTGCTGGTGCGCGAGAGCTGGTTCTTTCGCGATGGCGCCCCATTCGAGTTGCTTGCCAATCGTCTTGGCTCGCACTGGCAGCAGCGCGGACCCGAACGTCCTCTGCGTTTTCTGAGCGCTCCCTGTGCCAACGGCGAGGAGCCCTACTCCATCGCAATGCTGTTTCGACACCTCGGAGTCGCCGCCGATTCGCTCAAGGTAGACGCTCTCGATCTCAGCCGCCGGGCGCTCGAGGCGGCAGCCCTCGGTTCCTATACGCCCCGCGCGGTACGACTTGTACCGGAAGCGATCGGGCGGCAATTCTTCGAAACTGCGGAGGGAGAACGACGCCAGGTCGCTGCTTCGATTCGCGCGCTCGTACAGTTTCGCCGCGCCAATCTGCTCGAGCTGTCAAAGCTTGGACTCTCGCCCGGCTATGACGCGATTTTCGTTCGCAACGTGCTCATCTATGTCACGCGGGCGGCGCGTGTCGCGATTCTCTCAGCGCTCCGCGACCTGCTGGCGCCAGACGGGCTTCTCTTTGTCGGGCATGCCGAGGCAGGTCTGCTGGCGGACACCGGATTGCGTCCGGTCGGCGCGCCCGGCGCCTTTGCCTTCGAACCCGTTCCAGCCGCTCTCGCTGGCAGCACGCCGTCGCTGTCCACGCAGCGTTCGTCGACGCTGCGATCCCCTCCGCAGCCCAGGGCGCCCGTGCGACGCGCCAGGGCAGCCGCGCCGGCCAAAGAAACCGGGACTGAGTCTGGAGCGAACCGACAAAGTGAACTGAACCGCGTGGCCCAGCTTGCAGACAGCGGTGACTACGTCCGAGCGCTTGTGAGCATCGACACGCTGTTGCGCGAGCAGCCAGCGGAGGTGGAAGCACATCATCTGCGCGGTCTCGTCCTGATCGCGATGAATCGAACACAAGATGCCCGGGCGGCTTTCGAACGCGCGCTCTATCTGAACCCTGCGCACGTATCGAGCCTGGAACATCTGGCGCGGCTGCTTGAAGCAGAAGGGCAACACGCGGCGGCCAGGCGCCTCGATGAGCGTGCCGAGCGCGCTGGAGCGGCCTCATGCTGACCGCCCGTCAGAGCAGCGCCGGCGGCAGCCCCGACGCCAGCTGTCGCCTGACCATCGGCGTGTGGGGCGATAGTTCCTGTGCGCTCTTGCAGGAGCACGTCCACTGTCGCAATTGTCCTGTGTACGCGCGCGGCGGCCGGCTGCTTCTGGCGCGATCGCACACGGTCGCCGATGCCGGGCTGGACACAATCGAAAGAGCTTCACCGACGGCAGCCAAACTGCAGGCGCTGATGGTGTTCCGGGTGCGCGGCGAGCGCGTCGCTATTCGAGCGGCCAGCGCGCGGGAGGTTGTCGAGCCCACTACGCTGCACCGCGTACCCCATCGCGGCGATCAGCGCTTTCTCGGTCTTGCCAACGTCCGCGGCGAAATTCTGCCGGTAGCCGACATTGCGGAATTGCTCGAGATGCCGGCGCTACCAGCGGGGGCGCAGCGAGCGACGGCGCGACTGCTGGTCATTGAACGCGCCGGCGAGGCCTGGGTCTTTCCGGTCGCTGAGATCGACGGTATTCACCGAGCGGATCTCGACACCCTGCAAACGCCGCCCGTCACGATCGAACTGGGTCGCGCCGCGTTTACCAGCGGTGTACTGGAAACGCCCGACGGACCGATTGCTGTGCTCGACGAAGAAACGCTCTGGTACGCGCTGCAGAGGATCTGCAGATGAGCGAGGGGCTGGACGAAGAGCTCCTGCTCCTGTTCCGCGAAGAGGCGGTAATCCAGATTGCTGCTCTCACGGAAGCGCTCGTCGCGCTCGAGGACGCCGCGGACCGGCGACCGGTGCTCGACAATCTGATGCGGGCTGCGCACTCGCTCAAGGGCGCGGCGCAGATCGTGGGACTCACGCCCCTGGTTAAGCTGGCTCACACGATGGAAGACCTCTTCGTGGCCGCGCTTGCGGGCACGCTCGAGGTCACCCCCGCAGCTGTCGACGTGCTCCTTGGCGCCAGCGATTTCTTTGCGGAACTCTCGGCCGGCGATACGGCGAGCTTCAACCAGCGCGCGCCCGAGATACCGGGTTGGATCACGAAGCTGGCCGACATCCGTGCCGGACGATTGCCCGAGTCCGCTCCCGCAGCCGACGCAGCGACGCCAGCGCCTGCACCAGCGCCT
>DMUF01000067.1:10866-21424 GCA_003476445.1 Gammaproteobacteria bacterium
GCACCAGCGCCTGCACCAGCGCCCTCGCAGCTGCCGGCTGAACCGACTGCGCTGGCTACCCCCGCCGAACCGCCAGCGCCCAAAGCCATTCTCGATGATGCAGCGCTCGCCGATCTGTCGCTGCTCGAGCTCTTTCGCGAAGAGGCAGAAACCCAGCTCGCAGCCATGACCATGGCACTGGTGGCGCTGGATGACGCGAGCGAGCCCAAGCCCCACCTCGAAGCGCTGATGCGGGCTGCCCATTCGATGAAGGGGGCCGCTCGCATCGTTGGCATCGACACGCTGGTCAAGCTGGCGCATACGACCGAAGACTTGTTCGTGGCCGCCCTTGCGGGAACGGTGCGCATCACCCCCGCCATCGTCGACATCGTGTTTTCAGTCGTCGATTTCATCGCCGACCTCTCGAGCGGCGATGCGGACAAGATGTCCGTTCGCCAAGCCGGTCTGCCGGAGCTGATGTCGCGCCTGACCGCGGCGAAAAGCGGCGCTCCCGTCGAGGAGCCGAGCCCGACGCCTGCACCGGTTCCGCAAAGCGCCCAGGGGGCGGGCAGCGCGCCAGCCACGGAGAGCACGCCAGCGGCGGGCAGCGCGCCGACCGTACCCATCAGTCAGATCAAGGAAAGTGCGCCGGCTGGCGCTGGCGCGCCCGCACCGCTCCCCCAATCCAAGACAAATCCCGCAGCCAGTCCGCCGGCTGCCGCCGCCCGCGCGGATACGAGCGGTCGCTCTATTCGCATGACCGCGGAGGCGCTGGAACGCCTCACCGGACTCGCGGCGGAAGCGGTGGTCGAAGCTGAGCGTCTCGAGCAGCTGCTCGATCAGAACATGGCCATTCGCAAAGCCCAGCGTGCGCTCGATGATGGGCTGAGCGCGCTGCGGGATACCCTGCGACCCGGCGCTGACGCTGCCGGTCAGAGCCTGCTTGCGAACATCTTCGGCGCGCGCGACGCCCTGCAAAAGCAGCTTGCGGCGCGCGAAACGGCGCTCGAGGACTACGCACGGCGCTCGTCCACCGTGGCGCGTCGCCTCTCCCGGGAGAGCATGGCCAGCCGCATGCTGCCGTTCGGGTCGATTCTGCGCGGATTTCCGCGACTCGTTCGCGACATTTGCCGGGATCTCGGCAAGCGCTGTCGTTTCGAGATCCTCGGCGAGGGCACTCAGGTCGATCGGGAAATTCTCGAACAGATGGAGGCCCCGCTTAACCACATCGTCCGCAATGCGCTGGACCACGGTCTCGAAATGCCGGACGTGCGCACCAGCGCCGGCAAGCCAGCGGAAGGCCGACTGACCCTGGAAGCCTTCCACCGCGCGGGGCGGCTCATGGTCCAGATTCGGGATGACGGCCGCGGCATCGAGGTCGAGGGGCTGCGACGACGCATCGTCGAGCGCGGTCTGGAAACTCCTGAACGCGCGGCCAGCCTGTCGGCAGAAGAGCTCTACGAGTTTCTTTTTCTTCCCGGCTTTTCGACCGCGGCAAAGGTCACGGAGCTGTCCGGCCGTGGCGTCGGGCTGGATGCCGTCCGCACCATGGTGCAGGGCGCCGGCGGCGCCGTGACGATCGCCAGTACGCCCGGCGTGGGCACGATGTTCAACATCGAGCTGCCAGTGACACGATCTGTTACCCGCGCGCTGCTCGCGATCATTGGCGGCGAGCCCTATGCGCTGCCGACAACTAATGTGGAGCGCGTGGTCAGCATCGATCGCAATACGATCGTCACCATCGAAGGGCGGCCCTGCTTCACCTGCGATGGGGAGCACGTCGCCATCGTGAGCGCGGCGGAAATTCTCGAGCTGCCCGATGTTCCTGCGCTTGGCAGCAACCTTTCCATCGTGGTGCTTGCTGCCGGCAGACGGCGCTACGGACTCGCCGTGGACAGCTTCGAAGGCGAGCGCAGCCTGGTCGTTCGTCGCCTGGACCCGCGCCTCGGCGACGTGCCCGATGTGGCTGCCGTGTCCACCGATGATCGCGGGCGGGTGATCCTGATTCTCGATCTGGAGGAGCTGGTCAGCTCTATCGATGCGCTCATCAGCGGTGGGCGCAAGCTTGGGCTTGGCACGCTGGGCGGCGTCGCGCGGCGAAGTAAGCGCATTCTCGTCGTCGACGACTCGCTCACCGTGCGCGAAACCGAGCGACAGCTGCTTGCCGGCCGCGGTTACGACGTCGAAGTGGCGGTGGATGGTCTCGAAGGCTGGAGCGCCGTGCGGCTGGGCCAGTACGACCTCGTCGTATCCGACGTCGACATGCCACGCATGAACGGCATCGAACTGGTACGCAGGATCCGGGCGGATGCCACGCTCGCCACGCTTCCAGTCATCATTGTCTCCTACAAGGATCGCGAGGAAGACCGCCTGCGAGGACTGGAGGCCGGCGCAACCCAGTACCTCACCAAGGGGGGCTTCAAAGACTCGGCTCTCGTCGGCGCAGTGGAAGATCTCATCGGCCCGCCGAACGAGCTTCCCCGGTGACGCCCCGCATTCGGATTGGAATCGTTAACGATCAGCCGCTCGCCACCGCCGTTCTGCGTCGGATCGTCGCAAGCGACCGCGAGCTGGAAATCGCCTGGTCCGCGATTGACGGCGCAGAGGCCATCGATCGATGCCGACGCGACCTTCCGGATATCGTCCTCATGGACCTCATCATGCCGAACGTGGACGGGATTACCGCCACCCGACGCATCATGGCGGAAACACCCTGCCCGATTCTGGTCGTGAGCGCTACGGTGGGCGGAGACATGAGTCGGGTGTACGACGCCATGGGCGCGGGCGCGCTGGACGCCGTCGTCACCCCCCAGGCTCGAGGTGCAGAGGCGGACGCAGACAGTCGCGCGTTGCTGCGCAAGATTCGCACGATTCACACGCTGAACGGCGGACGCAGGGTTACACCGATCACGGCGTCACCCACGCCGCTGCAGAACGCGGCCGCGGTGTCACCGATCCTCGCGATCGGCGCATCCACCGGCGGCCCGGCTGCGATCGAGACCATCTTGAAGCGGCTGCCTGAGCGCTTTCCAGCGGCGATCGTGGTTATTCAGCACATCGACAGCCATTTTGTCGATGGCTTCGCGGACTGGCTTGGCAGCCGAACCCGGCTTCCGGTGCGGCTGGCCAAAGCCAATGATCTGCCCCTCGCGGGAACGGTGCTGGTGGCAAATGCGAGCGCCCACCTATCGCTTGGCGCTGGCGGGCGGCTGGTCTACGTCGATGCACCCGAGGCGCTCTATCAGCCCTCGGTGGACATCTTCTTCAACAGTCTGGCGCGGCGAGGCCCGCGCGGCAGCTGCGGTGTGCTTCTGACCGGGCTGGGCCGCGACGGCGCGGCCGGGCTGCTCGCCCTGCGCCAGTCCGGCTATGAAACCATCGCCCAGGATCAGGCTACATCCGTGGTGTTTGGCATGCCCGGCGCCGCGGTGGAGATCGGAGCCGCGAAACGCATTCGACCGATCCAGGCAATCGCCGACGAACTCATTCAACTCTACCCAGAGCGAAAACTGTCATGACCGATCTTCCTTCCTCACCGATTGAGAACCGCTTGCGGGTGCTGCTGATCGACGACCAGCGCATGGTCGGAGAAGCCGTACGCCGCATGCTCGCCAGCGAGCCCGACATTGACTACGCCTTCTGTCAGGATCCGGCTCAGGCACTGGCTACCGCCGAGAGTTTTACGCCGACCGTGATCCTGCAGGATCTGGTGATGCCGGGCATCGACGGGCTGACCTTGGTCGAACGCTTTCGTGCGAACGCTGCCACCCGTGACGTGCCCATGATCGTGCTCTCCAGCCAGGAGGAGGCGGTGGTGAAGGCCGACGCGTTCGCGCGCGGCGCTAACGACTACCTGGTCAAGCTGCCCGATCGCATCGAACTGCTGGCCCGGATCCGCTACCACTCACGCGGCTACATCCACCTGCTCGAGCGTAACCAGGCGTTTGCCGATCTCGCCGAGAACCAGCGTGTGCTCGCCGGCGAGCTCGCAGAAGCCGCCGACTATGTGCGCTCGCTGCTGCCCGCGCCGCAAGACGGCGCTATCGCCATCCGCTGGGATTTCGAGTCCTGTTCCTCCGTGGGCGGAGACGCGTTCAGCTATCAGTGGATCGACGATGACCACTTCGCCATCTATCTGCTCGACGTCTGCGGACACGGCGTTGGCGCGGCGCTGTTATCGGTGTCGGTGCTGAACACGCTGGCCGCGCGAACGCTACCCAATACCGATCTGCGCCGACCGGAATCCGTGCTCGCAAATCTGAACAACGTGTTCCAGATGGAGCGGCACAACAACATGTACTTCACTATCTGGTACGGAGTGTTCAATCGCTCGTCCCGCGAGCTGCGCTATGCTACCGCCGGTCACCCTCCCGCTCTGCTCTTCGACGGCGCAGGCCCCAACCCGCGCCAGCTCGTGGCCCCGTCGCTGCCGATCGGCTGCATGGAAGACATGGACTATCCGGTCGGTACGGTGCAGGTTCCTACCGGCGGGCGGCTGTATGTCTTTAGCGATGGTGTTTACGAAGTGAGGCTGCCGGAAGATCGCGAGATGACGCTCGAGGATTTCATTCCGTTCGTCGCCGATGCGCCGGACCAGAGCGCGGGCATCAAGGCGGTTCGCGAACGGGTCGCGGCACTGCAGGGAAGGGATCGATTTGATGATGACTTCTCGCTGGTAGAGCTGACATTCGCCTGACCGGGGCTCGCATCATGCGGGCCTGGACTGGGCCGTTTAAACGCCGACTTGAAACCGGATCGAGCAATACAGGACGCGGTTGGATCAGATGCTGGAACACAACATGATGGGGGCAGTGCTGGTCTGCCGTTTGAGCGGCCGACTGGATGGCAATGCAGCGGACCCGTTGGCGAACGATTTGTTGCCGCTTTTGACCGATCCCGGTCGGCAGGTGCTGCTTAACCTCGAGACGCTCGACTACATCAGCAGCATCGGTTTGCGCGTGCTGGTGAAAGCAGCCAAAGCGGTCAAAGGCAGCGGCGGTGCGCTCAAGCTCTGCAGTGCGAGCCCAACGGTGCGCAAGGTGCTCGAGATCTCCGGTATGGACCAGCTGCTCGATCTGCGCGAAAGCGAATCAGCCGCGCTCGCCGCTTTCGGCGCGCGCTGAACGCGGGCGACCGTCCTCAGGCGGCGGCCAACGCCTCATAGTGGTCGCGCAGGGCGCCCGCCAGCATCTCGTCCAGATAGAACACCCGCAGCCCGATCTGCAGCGCCATGGCGTCCATAAACGCGTTACGACTGGGACAAACCGCAAAGAGCGCCAGGTCCGGCGCGCGCGCGCGCAGCAGCGTCGCGACACGCAGGTTGGTCTCCGTGTCTGCCGTGAGCAATACCACTCCCGAGTCCTGAACCGCCGCGGATCCGAGTGACCCCAGCGCTGTCTCCCAGCTCTCAGGATCGGTCAGAGCGCCGGCTACAGGCTCCGGCTTCAGCTCGATCATATCCACATCAAGAGCAAATTCGCGGACGAGCGCTGGCGCATTGGGGTCGATCACCACGAGGCGCTCGATTTCCTCTTCGCCGCGCATCAGCAGCAGTTCGGTGAGTGTCTGGCCGAGGTGATCGAAACCAGCAACGAAGACCACGTCATCCTGCAGCGTGCCCGCAAAGTGCGGCTCGAGATGCTCGTCATAGAGCAGAAGCACCGCGAACCGATGGGTGCTGAACACCGCCGGCGCGCGGGCCCCCGCCTGTTCGCGCTGCGCGCGCAGGAGCCGGTTCACCGGTCGCAAGAGCGCGAGCTCAGCGACATGGGCGGCAACCTTGAGCTCCGGATGGGACTGACACAGGGACCAGGCGCACTCCAGATTAAGAGCGTCGTTCGCCGTCATGACCACGGCCATATGCGCGCTTTCGAGTCGCAGCCGCTCATGCGCGCCGGCCTGCAGCACATTGCCCCGGGCACGCCGCACACGCGCACCGCGCGGTGATCGCTCGAACTCGATAGCGCCCAGCCCATCCATGTGCTCGACCAGAACGACGACCCGAGTAGGGTCCACGTCGGCAATAGCATCGAGGTAAGAGAGCGCGAGCGCGTCGGATCCGACCAGCACCACGTGATCGTCGAGATCACGTTCCGATTGACCGCGAGCGGCCATCAGTTGGCGCACCGCATCGATCGCGACCGTGGTCGTAATGAGCGGCGCCAGGAGATAGCTCGTCCAGAGGGCAGCCATGGGCCAGAAGCCGGAGTCCCGGAGCGGCGTGCCCACGTCCGTGCCACCGAACAGAAACAGGCTGCCCGCGAAATAGATCCAGGCGATGGGATAAAGCGGATCGGGGTAGTAGCTGGTCCTGGCCCCTGCCGCGAAGGCACCAACCGCCAGAACCATGACGAACAAGGCGGCCAACAAGCGCCAGTGCGGAGCAAGCTGCTGGGCAATGCGTGACCAGAGTCCTCGTAACGTCACCATCGAGTCCGATCACTCCCGGTTCCCGCGCAACCCGTCCGGTCATGAACCTGACGCCGGACGGGTCCCGGGCCAACCAAGGGCGGCCCGGGCAGGTGCCGGATCAGTCGACCCGGGCCTCAGCATAGCCGGACAATACCGACACGCCGTTCTGATTGGTGGTTTCGACCTTGAGCTTCACGATACCGTCGGCAACTTCTTCCACTGTCGTGGTGGCCTGCAGTGTGTCACCGGGCCACACCTGATTGGTGAAGCGCACACCGTACTTGGTCAGCCGACCGTCACCCACATAATCCGTGAGCATGCGCCCGGTCATGCCCATGGTCAGCATGCCGTGAGCGAAGACCGACGGATAACCCGCCACCTTCACCGTGAAGATCTCGTCCGTGTGCAGCGGGTTGTAGTCGCCCGAAGAGCCCGCGTACTGCACGATCTGCGTGCGCTTCAGGTCTTCGACGATGCACACGCTGTGGGTATCTCCAACGCGGAGATTACTCGCCTTCAGAGCCATGATGCCCTCCCCTTACTTCGAATCGACCGGTCGCTCGGTGCGTACACCAACACCCCGGGCCGTGATGACCAGTTCGCCATGCTGATCGCGGTACTCGGTAATGGACTCGCTGAACACGAGCTTACCGGCGCGCTTGCTTTCCTTTTCCCAGGTCTTTCCGGGCTTTACCGTCGCCGACAGCACATCGCCTGGGTGCAGGTGCCGGTGATACTCGAAATGCTGTTCTGCATGCAGCCCACCGCCGCCACCGCCGCCACCACCGGAGGACTCACGCTTGATACCGGTCGGCTCTTTGCCGGAGCCAAACCAGGGCTCACCGATCTTCGGCCGCAGGAAGTAATCGGGATCGAACTGCGCGCTCGACTGCGCAAACGTGGGCGGCGCAATGATCGTGCCCGGTTCCGTGGTCTTCGCGTAGTCCGCGTCGTAGTAGATCTGGTTCGCATCGCCCACGGAGCGCGCGAACATCATGATGTGACTCGCCTCGACGAGGAATTTCTCGACGGCCATCAGCTCATCCCCCTATTCAGATGGACATTCAAGGAACCCTTGGGAGTATCCATCAGCACCCCAGGGGGATCAACACGGCTCGGCTGACCCGCGGTCAGCGCCCCTTGAACTCGGGTTTGCGCTTCTCCAGAAACGCGCTGATACCTTCGATCTTGTCTTCGGTCTGGACCAGCGCACCCTGTGCGTACTTCTCAAACATGAGCGCGCCCGCGAGACTCGCCTCCATGCCGAAGTGAACCATCGCCTTCATCGTGCGCGGCACGAACGGCGCGAAGCTCGCAAGGTGATCCGCCATGCGCCGCGCTTCGGCGATCAGCTGCTCCTGCGGAACGATGCGCGTGACGAGACCGATGGCGAGCGCGCGTTCGGCGTCGAGGGGCTCCCCCATGAGCAGCATCTCCATGCCCCAACCGCGCCCGACAATGCGCGGCAGCCGCGCCGTTGCTCCGCCGCCCGGGATGATGCCGAGCTTGCCCTCGGGTGTTGCAAAGCGCGCATGGGGAACGGCGATCCGCAGATCGCAGCCCAGCGCTACTTCGAGCCCGCCGCCCATGCAGACGCCGTTAATGGCAGCGATCGTCGGCTTGGGGGTACGTTCCAGCTGATCGGCGAGCCCCTGCACGATCGGTTCAAGCGCCTTGCGGAAGTCGCGATGCAGCACCTCGGAAAGATCGGAACCGGAGGCGAACGCGCGATCACCCGCACCCGTGATCGTGATCACGCGCACCGCGTCGTCCTGCGCCGCAACCCGCGCCGCGTCCTGTAGCTCAGCCAGGGTAGCGAGCGAGATAGCGTTGAACTTATCCGGCCGGTTGATGGTGATGAGCGCCATTGGCCCATCAATCTCGTAGAGGATGTTCTCGTACACCGTGCGTCCTCGTTGCAAAGCGCCGGATCATAGCAGACCCCTAATCCACGCCGAGGGGCACACCCTGAGCGCGGGGAGCAGCGGGCAAAAAAAACCGCCGGACCCCTTACGGTTTCCGACGGTTCAACGAGCCTGCCGCGACAGGCTCCAAGGGGATAGAGATAGCCTCACGCGAAACGCTCTCGCGAACGCTTCAGACGCTACTCTGCCAAAGACCTGTTGCCTTCGAATTTCGCGTTGGAGACGCTTTGTGACAGTGTGTTTCCCTTGCCCCGCGCGCTTGTCAAAGATCGAGCACGAACTTTGCGCCACCCTCGGTGGATTCCTCGATTCGTATGCGCCAACCCTGCGCCTGACATAGCTGGCGCACGATGGCGAGCCCAAGGCCGCTGCCACCCGTATGAACGTTACGTGAGCGATCTAGTCGATAGAACGGTTCGAAGACGGCATCGCGCGCTTCGACTGGAATACCCGGGCCCGCATCGCTGATTTCGATACGACGACCGACGACATGCACCCGAACGCCCTCGGCGTGTTGCAGCGCGTTGCTGATCACGTTGACGAGAACCCGCTGCAGCGCCCCGGGCGCGAGGGCGAGACGAAGATCATCGGCATCGACCGTTGTCAGCGGAATGGTCTGTTCAAAACCCGACAGGACATCGCGTACAAAAGGTAAAAGCTCAAGATTCTGCGGCGTTTCCTGCGTGCCTCGGGCGAAACGCAGCGCGTCGCCAATGAGCCCGTCCATGACCTCGAGATTGCGTTCGAATCGGGCCACAAGGCCGGGGTCAACATTGTCAGGCAGGAGCGCGAGCGCAAGACGCATGCGGGTAAGCGGCGTGCGCAGATCGTGGGAAATACCCGCAAGCAGCGTCGTGCGGTTCGACAGCAGCGCCGAGATTTCCCGCGCCATCGTGTTGAAGTTGCGGGCGAGAGAGACAAGCTCGCGCGGACCCTGCTCTGGCAGCGGTTCAAAGTTCTCGCCGCCGCGAAATTCCTCAACCCGCTCCGCCGCCATAACCAGCGGTCGGGTGATACGTTGCACGATGCCGAGCGACGCAAGGAAAACGATGAGCGCCCCGACGACGACAATGACAATGCCGACGTTGAGCGGCTGAATATCGCGTCGCGCCGGGGAAAAACCAATCTGCAGCTCAAGCCCGCCCATGGGAACCTGCGCCCAGATCAGCACGTCGTCCTCGAGCAGAGCAACCGGCATGGCGAGGCGGTCCGAGAGCCGCGCCTGCAGCAGTGCAAGCCATGGGCGACTCAGATCCGCGCGCGCAAGCGTCTGCGTCTCCGCCGATATGATGAGGTCGTGACTCTGCGCGAGTTCCAGTTCGAAGTACGGACGCGCATCCGGCGGAAGTTCGACCCAGGTCTGCGCGGAGAGCACGAGCAGCGCTGCTTCATCATCCGCCGACTGCTCGGCGATCGGCTTGATCACGAACTGGTTGAGTGCGGCCACCGCAATCGCCGCAATCGCGAGGGCGCTGACCGCGAGAATAAGATTGGTGCGCGCAAGAAGCGAAAGCGAGCGACCCGCAGCGGTCGCCCGGCCATCCCGTTCAGACATGACCTTCCGGGCAAAACATATAGCCCTTGCCCCAGATCGTGCGGATATAAGCGGGACGCGACGGATCGTGCTCGATCTTGCCGCGAAGACGCGTCACTCGCACGTCGATGCTGCGATCAAAGGGCGAACGTTCGGCTCCGGTGAGCAGATCGAGAATGCGGTCCCGATGCAGCACCTTGTTCGGATGCGTGGCGAGCACGGCGAGCAGATCGAACTCTCCGGACGTCAGTGCCACCGGTTCGCCGTCACGAGTCAATTGATGCGCCGTCGTGCTGAGCACAAAGTGCCCGAAGCGAATGTCCGGCTCACGCGTTGTTGGAGCAGCCGGTCGCTTGACCCGGCGCAATACCGCCCGCACGCGGGCGAGCAGCTCGCGCGGGTTGAACGGTTTCGATAGATAGTCGTCAGCGCCGATCTCGAGACCGACGATTCGGTCGACGTCGTCGCCCTGAGCTGAAACGATGATGATGGGCGTGTCGCCCTCGGTCTTCAGGCGCCGCGCAATGGACAGACCGTGCTCTCCCGGGAGCATCAGATCCAGAATAATGAGATCGACCGGGTGATCCTCGAGCCACTCGCGCATGGTCTCGCCATCCTGCACGCAATGCACGACGAACCCCTGCTGCGTGAGGTACTGGCTCGCAAGCTCGCGAATTTCAGGATCGTCATCGACGATGAGCAGACGAGC
>DMUF01000088.1:0-128 GCA_003476445.1 Gammaproteobacteria bacterium
ATACCGATCCACGCCGCGGTCGCACAGCATCTCGCCGATCTCGGTCACACCACGCGCAACGACATCGTGTTCGAGAACGCGCAGGCGCGGGAACGCACCCAACTACTCTTCAACCATGCGAACCAGGT
>DMUF01000088.1:520-1079 GCA_003476445.1 Gammaproteobacteria bacterium
TTCAACGCGGACCACATGGCGAGCTACAACGTGAATGCCAGCGTGCCGAAGACCATGATGGCCTACCTGGTGCGCTGGTATGCACGGCATCGCGCGGTGCAGGCGCTCGTGCCGGTCCTCGAGCGCGTGCTGACCACGCCGATTTCGCCCGAGCTGCTGGAGCCGAGCCCCGAGCGCGCCGTGCAGGCGACGGAAGACATTGTCGGCCCGTATGAGCTGCACGACTTCTTCCTGTTCCACTTCATGCGCAACGGGTCCAGCCCGCGGCGCATTCACGCGCTCGCGGTGGTCGCCTTTGCGCCGCGTTATTCGGCGCCGACTATCCGCCGCTGGCTGCGTGAGTTCTGCAAACGTTTCTTCACCCAGCAGTTCAAGCGCACGACTCTGCCGCCGGGGCCCAAGGTGGGTTCGGTCAGCTTGTCGCCGCGTGGTGACTGGCGCATGCCGGATGAAGCCGCCGTAGCGGCGATTCTTGAGGAAGTTGATGCGTTGCCCGATGCGCCGGTCGTGGGCGACGGCGCAAGGGCATCCGTCTGATATCAGCGGTCGAGGAGTTGCT
>DMUF01000088.1:1452-9277 GCA_003476445.1 Gammaproteobacteria bacterium
GCGCAGACGCTCGCGCTGTTCCTGGTTGCCGTAGTGCCGGCGTATGCGGAAGAGGTGATTCGCGGCAACGACCGCACCCCGTACTGTGGTGATGAAGGGGTCTGGCTGCAGATTCTTGGTGCAGGCGGAGCCGAGCTCGATGATGGTGAAACGACCGCGAGCTATGCGGTGTTTCTCGATAACAGCGCCCGGCTGATTGTCGATCCAGCCCCGGGTGCCGCCGGACTTTTTGATCGGTCGGGTGGCCGTGTGAATGATCTCGACGCGATCGTGCTTTCGCATACCGGCGCCGAGCGTGCCGCGGACCTGCCGGCCTTTCTGCTTGGCGCGACGCTTGCGGGCCGCAACCGTCTGTTGCCAGTGCTTGGCCCCGCAGGGGATAAGGACCACGTTGGGGTCGCGGCCCTGCTAGAGCGGCTGGTCGGCCCGGCGGGCGCGTTCCCCGCGTTGGCGACGACCCTGCCCCCGGACGCAGTGGGTCGATTCCGAGCGAGCGCGCGCGAGGTGACGGCCTCCGGACAGCGGCGCTGGTCGGATTTTTCCAGCGCCAATCTCCGCCTTGAAGCTATTCCAGCTCATCACGGCGAGGTGCCCGCGCTGATCTGGGCGGTCACGGTGGGCGGCAAGCGGATCGTCTTCGCCGGTGACACGAACAATCTGCGCAACAACCTCACCGCATTCGCCAAGGATGCCGACGCGCTCGTCATTCATCACTCGATACCCGAGAACGCGCGCGGCACCCTGACGGAATTCCACATGGCTCCGGGTCAGATCGGTCAGATCGCGGCCGAAGCCGGCGTGCGCATGGTTATTCTCGGGCATCGGATGAATCGCACCCGCGGTCGTGAAACCCTGACCACTCAGGCGATCGAAGCGCACTACCAGGGGTCGCTCATTTTCGCCAATGATCTGGAGTGCTGGGGCCTCTGAGCCGGTATTGCGCCGCGCCAGGCGATTTTCGGACCTCAGCCGTGCCCCGTTTGGCACGGCGCGCGCAACTCGCTACCCTCTCGGCCCTGCCTGAATGGAGAGCGGAGGGGACACCATGCAATTCGATATCGCGATGACCGATGAGCTGCTTGCGACCACGCGCGCGGTGCGCAAGCGGCTGGACCTCGACCGAGCTGTGCCGAGGGATGTGATTCTTGAATGTCTCGAACTCGCCGTGCAGGCGCCGACGGGCAGCAATACCCAGGGGTGGCGCTGGCTGGTGATCGACGACGCGGCTCAGCGCGCGGCGCTTGCCACGTTGTACCGCAAGGCCGCTTCCATCTACCTGAATCAGGCCAACGACGCCGCGCAAGCCCGTGGTGATCGTCAGACCGAGCGTGTCTACGATTCCGCGATGTGGCTCATGGACAACCTTGAAAAGGTGCCCGTGCACCTGATCCCGTGTATTGAAGGCCGCCCCCCGGCGAACGCGCCCGCCGCGATGCTCGCGGGTCTGTACGGATCGATCTTTCCTGCCGTCTGGAGTTTCCAACTGGCGCTGCGCGCCCGTGGACTGGGTTCCGCGCTCACCACGCTGCATCTGGTGCACGAGCAGGAAGCAGCGGCTCTGCTCGGACTGCCGGACAATATCCTGCAGGTGGCGCTACTTCCGGTCGCCTACACCCGTGGCACCGACTTCAAGCGCGCGGCGCGTCCGCCGGTCTCGAACATCACCCACTGGAATCGCTGGTGATCAATGGCTGACGGGCTCTCCGTCGACGCGCGCCTGCGCGCGCTTGAAGCGCGCTGGCACGCTGAGATCCCGATCTCGGCTGTCATGGGGATCCGTGTCCTCGGCTTCGATGGCGCGGAGCTCACTACCGCCGCGCCGCTTGCCCGCAATGTGAATGTGCACGGCACCGCGTTCGCGGGCAGCCAGTTCTCCGTCGCCTCGCTCTGTGGCTGGGGTCAGATCTGGCTGCAGCTTGCGGCTCGGGATTGGGCGGGAAGCATCGTCTTTGTCGGGGGCGACATTCGCTGCCTGGTCCCGGTCGATGCGGATATGGAGGCTCGCTGTCAGTGGACGGCGAGCGCCGAAGCAGCGTTTGCGGCGCTCGAGCGCGAGTATCGAGCGCGCGTGTTACTCGACGTAGAGCTGACCGTGGCCGGACAGGTTGCAGCGAGCTTTTCCGGGGAATACGCCATTCGCCGCCAACGCGAGCCGAGCCCTCAATAGCCCTTGTAGGCTTCTCCGCCTGTCAGGCTGAACTCGACACGGCTGACCACGTTGCGGATGACGCGAGGTTGTGCGCCCGGCTCTGCGGGCCGAAATCTCCAGGCGCTGACGGTGGCGAGCGCGGCCTCGTCGAATACCCCCGGTGGCTCCGCCGCGACCACGGTCGGCGCAATCACCCGGCCATTCTCGTCGATGTCGTACTGCACGCGTACCCAGCCTTCCTGGCCAGCGGCGCGCGCCGTCGGAGGATAGTCAGGCGCTGCGCCAGAGAGCAGTTCAAGCGACCGCTCGCTGGCGGCACAGCCGGCGAATAAAAGCACGAGCAGCGAGAGCAGTGTCCGCATGGCATCTCTTCAGTTTGGAGCTCGGACGGTGTTTCGGGTCCGATCGATGCGCAGGCTCGCACCGGGCACGGCGCTTCTGCAAGCGCGGCTTGTGCTAACCTCGATCACGTAGTTGCGCCATGGTGGCCAATGACCGCGTCCTTCCCAGACATGCGTCAGCAGGTGCTGGTGCTCTATCTCTCAACCTCCGCCCTCGACACGGCCGTGGTCGGCTGGTCGTTCTATGACGGCACCGGACGAACGGACTCGATGGCCGGGGACAGCGACGAACCGCCGTATGCCACCGGGCTGGATGCGCTGCGGGATGGCTGGCGTCTGATCCAGGTAAGCCCACTCCTGCCGCACGCGTCGGGTGACGAGTTTCGCCTCGGTTACCTTAAATACGAATTCTTCTTTGAAAAGCTCCTGCCCCCAGCGTGAACTGCGAGAGGCGAGGTCGGATATGAGTGAAGCCGTGGTCGAAGATAACGATCTGCTGCTGGATTCGCGGCAGATGGCCCGATTCGTGGCGCGCGGGTTTCTGCGTCTTGATGCGGTGGTTCCTGCGCACATCAACGCGGCCTTTCTCGCGGCGCTGGGTCAGGTCGATACCGGTGACGTCGCAAACATGCGCAGTTACTACGGGCGCATCATGACGTCCGGCGCGATCCCGGCCGTGCCCGCGGGCGTTCCTCTTGCCGCCGCGTATCCGGAAGGCTCACCGCTAGCCGACTTGCTCGCGCTGCCCCGCGTGCGCGGCGCGATCCGGAGTCTCGTCGGGCGGCAACCCATTTTCGATCACCACTTTCTGCACATTGCCTTTCCACCTGCGTTCTACGAGGCGCAGGGGCTGCGTCAGGTGTCGCAGCACAACCATCAGGATTCGACCATCGATCCGCGCGCGGCGTTCGACATTCAGATCATGTACTACCCCCACGACGTGACCGCGGACATGGGTGGCACCCGCTACCTCCCCGGCAGTCACCTGCGTGTGGTCAGCGAGGCCGCCATCGCGCGCTATCAGAACATTCGCGGCCAGCAGCATGTCGTGTGTCCCGCGGGCACGCTGCTCTTCATGCACCACGGCATCTGGCATGGAGCAGGCATCAACCGCTCCGACCGCCTGCGGTATATGTTCAAGATCCGCATGCAGCCCCGGGAGCGGCAGCGACGGCTGTGGAACACGACCGATCTGCCGGCGCCAGGGCAGCCCCAGCGGCCGATCTTCTGGACCGGCGTGGGCGGGAACGAGGACAGCATCGACGCCATTCTTTGCCGCCCCGAACCCTGGCATGAGGCGGATACCGGGCGCGTCGAGTTCATCAACCGCGTGCGGTTCTGGCGCTACTTGCTCGACGATCCCGAGGTCGATGCGGATTACTGGGTGCGCCGCATCGAGAACGACCCCGTCTAAGGGGCGCCGGTGCGCCCTTGCTCTCCGGTGGGCAACGGGTCAGCGAATCACGCCTGCTGCACGAAGCGCGGCGGGATCGAGGCCGAGCTCGGCCACAATGGCATCGCTGTGTTCGCCATAGAGCGGCGCGAAGCCGCCGGGTCGCTGCGGCGTTGCTGAGAAGCGGGCGGCGGGTCTGGGCTCCCGGGTGCGGCCTGCCTGCGGATGCTCTCGCTCCACGAAGACTGCGTTGTGACGCACCTGTGGGTCGTCCGGCAGATCCTTCATGCCGAGAATGGCGGAGGCGGGCACATCATGCTCTTCAGCGCGGGCGAGGAATGTGGCGACCGGGGTCACCGACGCGTACTCGCGGAACAGCGTGAGCATTTCCCCGACATGGCGCATGCGATCGGCGGTGGTGGCGAAGCGCGGGTCCGTGCCCATCTCGGGATGTCCGAGCGCTGCGCAGAGACCGCGGAATTCCGCGTCGCTGACGGCACTTGCCGAGACGTAGCCATCCGCCAGCTCGGTGGCGGCATAGTTCGAGCCGATGGTCGGCACGCGATGCGCGTCTTCGTCCAGCAGCACTTCGTCCATGGCAGCATCAGGCCAGAGAAACGCGATGCCGGCGTCGAGCATGGCGAGCTCGATATGCTGACCCCGCGCCTTGCCCGTTGCGCGCGCGAAGAGCGCGGACGTAATCGCCTGCGCGGCGGTGTACGCCGTGATCTTGTCGCAGACCAGCATGCGGAACATGGTCGGCTTGCTCGAAGCCGGGTCGGTTTGCACCGCGGCGAATCCCGATGCGGCCTGGATCACGTTGTCATAGACGCGCCGATGCGAGGACGGGCCGTCTGGACCATAGCCTGAGATGGAGACGTAGATGAGGTCTGGATTTAGCGCCGACAACGTTTCGTAATCGAGCCCGAGGCGCGCCATGGCACCCGGACGAAAGTTCTGTATCAACACGTCGGCGTCGGCCACGAGCCGCTTCAGCACATCAACCCCGGCGGGCTGCTTGAGGTCCAGCACGAGCGACCGCTTGCCACGGTTGTTGTTGAGATAGATGCCCGTGACCCCGCCCTTGCTGCTGCCGAGCAGACGCATCAGGTCGCCCAGGCCGGGTGATTCGACCTTGATCACGTCCGCACCCTGATCCGCGAGGATCATGCCGGCGAGCGGACCCGAGATCATGACGGACAGGTCGAGGACACGAACTCCGGTCAGAGGGGCGGCGTCGGTCACGTGAACACTCCTTCAGGCAGTTTGCGGGGCGCGCCTTGAGGGTTGCGATCGCTTCGCCCACCATGCGCGCTGTTCTGGAGTATACCGATGACCAGTGAATCCGATCGCCCCGCGAAGGCGGCTCCCGAATCGTCGCCTTCTCCCAAGCGCCTCACGCTGCTGCAAATCATTGGCAGCACCATTGCGGCGGCTGTCGGCGTGCAGTCGAGCCGTAATCGGCACAGAGATTTTTCCGCGGGCCGCCCCGTTCATTTCATTGTGGCCGGCATCGTCTTCACCGTGCTGTTCGTCGTGACGATGGTGTTTGTCGTGCGCAGCGTGCTCTCGGTCGCTGGTTGAGCGCTCGGCCTCCAGGCTCAGGCGTCTTTGCGCGACCACCAGGTCATCACGATTCCGATCAGCGTAAGGGTCATCGCGATCGCTCCGAGCAGCGAGGGCACCTCTGCAAAGAGTGCGGCGGCCAGCAGCGTCGCGAAAACCGGCTCCGCGAGAATGAGCGTGGACAACAGCGTTGGCGCCACGAACCGTACGGCATAGTTGATTGAGCCATGACCAATGAGCTGTGGACCGAGCGCAAGCGCGACTCCCGCGGCCACGGCGCCAGCTGACAACGCGTCCAACCCGCGACCGCTGGCGATAAAGATGACGAGCGTGCACAGCGCGGTGCTGACATAGACCTTGGTCACCCAGTCGAGCCAGCCCTGTTCGGCGCGCGCGCTGCGCCCGATGAGGATGTAGCCCACGAACATGACCGCAGCTGCGAAGGCGAGCGCGTTGCCAAGTAGCGGAGCCGCCTGGCTGCTGTTCGGTCCTGCATCCGCAACCGCGAGCAGGACGGCGCCGGCGAATGCGAGCAGCACGCCGGCCCAGGTCAGCACGCCAAACCGCGCGCGCAGGAATACCGATTCGATCACGATCAAGAGCACCGGGTGACAGGTAACGAGCACCGAGGCGGACGCCACCGATGTATAGCTCAATGAGCTACTCCACAGGGTGAAGTGAGCTGCGAGAAACGCCCCGGCCAGAAACGCGGCAAAGCGCCCGTCTTTGCGGGGGTCAGCCTGTACGGGGGTGCGGCGCTCGGGTTTCAGCCACCAGAATGGCGCGATGACGGCCGCCGCGACCAGGGTTCGTACGAGCGTCATGGCCACGGCGTCGGCTCCGGCGCCGCCCAGACGTACAAAGATCGGCGCTAGCGCGAAGGTGGCGAGGCCGAACGCCAGCGCTACGATCACGCGTGCCTGCGGAACTCCTGCGCTCATTCTATGGCCGCCGCCATTGCATCAGCCGCCTGTTCCATCTGGAGCAGGAGCCGCCACTGCGCTTCTGCGCGCTCGAGATTATCGCCACGTCGCTCAACCCGGAAATAGCGATCGCCCTCGAGGTGATCGGTAAGGAAGCGCACGACCAGCATTAGTGTCACGTAGCGTGGCGCCCGCACCCAGTCCTCTGGCCCTGCGTCAATGCGGGCCGACGCCCGCAGACCGCGTACCACGCCGGCGAAACGATCGAGCGCGAACCCATTCGGGCCCGCCGCTGCGGAGCGCACCAGATCGCCGGCGTCCCATGCCCAGTGCCCGCGCATGACCGTGTCGAGGTCGAGCACGGCCCGCACCTCGGTCGTGGTCCCGTGCGCAAACAACAGGTTGTTCACCTTGCAGTCGCCGTGGATGACCTGCTCGCGTTGGCTAAAGCTTCCCGCCAGATCGCGACGCGCGTGGATACCCCGCAAGAGTTCGCGTTCCCGCGATGACGGCATGGCTGCAGCAGCAGCGCCATCCAGGCAGCCGAGATAATGGTCAAGCTGCATGAACCCGGGAATGGGATCAGGCGCCGGCAGGTTGGCATCGGCAAGCGCGGCCTGCAGCTGCCCGAAGGCGCGCCCTGCGGCTTCTGCCTGTTCCGGTGTCGAGAGTGTCTCGAGCGTGCGGGCTTCGCCGATATACGTCCAAAGGCGCCAATGCGTGCCGTCAGCCGCCGCGTGCCAGGCTGCCCCGCGGCGGGTGGGTAGTAGCTCTGGCAACAGGATGGTGGTGTGCCGAACCTGACGCCCGAGGTGCGCGAGCACCGCGGCGACCCGCGCCATCAGTGCCGCAGGGTCCCTGAATACCGCGGTCGAGATCTGCTGCAACACCCCTCGACCCTGGCCGCCGGTCACGAGCCAGGTGCCATGAATATGCCCGTTGCCGAGAGGGGCGCAGGTGTCGATGGGCCACCACGCCGCGGTCATCACGGCGTGTGCCTGCCTGCCCGCCTCGTCGGATGGGTTCATGCCGCGCCTATACCTGAGCGATCGGCAACCGCCGCCATCAGAATCGGCACGCACGAGAGGAGATACTCGCCAAACGGCCGCGCGTGGGCGGCAAGTGCCCGATGCGCTTCGGCGGGGGTTACCCGACCGTCGAGCAGGTCGGTAACGATATCCCCGACCTCGATGAGCGCTTGCGCCGCAGCGTCCAGCTCCTGCGGCGTGCCCGCCGGAGGCAGTGCGCTCCAAAGCGCGGCAAGCGCTCGGAGCGCGGTACGCGCGGACGCAGCGTCGCAGCCCGGGATGGTGGTGTTGTCGTCCGTCAGCGCTTGGGTAGCGAGGGCGCGCAGGCGCTGCGCGTCAAAGGCTTCCGGCGGCAGCGCGTCGACCACCCGATCGAGCGGCGTGTCCGCCTGATACGGCCGCGCGAGCGGCATCTCACGCCCGGC
>DMUF01000258.1 GCA_003476445.1 Gammaproteobacteria bacterium
GTTGCGGTCGTGCTTTCGACCAGTATCTATCTCTTGGCCGTCGGTCAGGTGAGCGCGCGCCACGCCATGATCAGACGCCTGGATGGAACCCTGCTGCGTAACGTGACCTAGTCACTCGCGCGTCTTGACAAGGGCATCAACCGCGTCCATTCCCCGCCGGGTCGACCTTTGCAAGGTCAAGCGCGTTTGCGACGGCAAAACCTGCCGCGTCCAGCGCCGCCACCGCGACTGGATCCGCAAGTGTGCGCCCGAGGGCCACGAGCGCCGCATAGGCGATCCACGGCGCCGACACCTCAAAGTAATCGCGCAGATTCGGTCGCGCTTCAGAAAGTCCGAATCCATCGGTGCCAAGCACGACATACGGTCCTGGCACCCAGGGAGAAATCTGTAGCGGCAGCGTCTTCATGTAGTCGCTCGCCGCGATAAAGACGCCACGCTCTGCCCCCAGCAAGCGCCGAACGTAGGGCTCATCCGTACCGGACGGCGCATGCAGCGAACGCCGCTCCGCCGCCAGCGCCTCTCGCACCAGCTCGTTATAGCTGGTCACGCTGAAGATGTTGACCGCGTGACCCCGTGCGCGGAGCAGCTGTGCTGCCTCCCGCACCTCGGTCATGATCGCGCCGCTGCCGAACAGGTTGATGCGGGCATCCGCCTCACGCTCGAAACAGTACATACCGGCGAGAACACCCATCTCGACGCCTTCAGGCATGGCAGGCATCGCGTACGGCTGATTGGTGACGGTGAGGTAGTAGAAAACATCCTCCTGAGCCGCATACATGCGCCGAATACCGTCACGGACAATGAGCGCGATCTCGTAACCGAATGCGGGATCAAAACTGCAGAGGTTGGGCACGGTCGCTGCCAGCAGATGGGAATGCCCGTCCTGATGCTGCACGCCCTCGCCATTCAGCGTGGTGCGCCCCGAGGTACCACCGAGCAGGAAGCCTTTGCACAACATATCACCGCACGCCCAGATCATGTCGCCGACGCGCTGCAGCCCGAACATGGAATAGAAGATGTAAAACGGAATCATCGGCAGGCCGTGATTGGCATAGGCGGTGCCCGCCGCCATGAACGAAGCCATGGCTCCGGTTTCGCAGATTCCCTCCTGCAGAATTTGCCCGTCTTCCGCCTCACGATACGGAGCGATCGTGCCCGCATCGACGGGGCGATAGCGCTGCCCCGCGGGCGAGTAGATTCCCGCCTGCGGAAACAAGCCGTCCATGCCGAAGGTCCGCGCCTCGTCAGGCACGATCGGGACGATGTAGCGGCTGATCGCCTTGTCACGCAGCAGGCGTGAAAGCATGCGCACCACAAGCGCTGTGGTCGATACTTCTCTGGTCGAACCCTCGAGCATCTCCCGAAACAGCGCGAGCGGTGGCGGCTCAATCGGTCGGCAGCGGACCTCGCGACGCGGGAGATAGCCCCCAAGCTCTGCGCGACGCGCGCGCAGGTAGGCGAGCTCCTCGCTGTCTTCCGGCGGCCGGTAGAAAGCAGCGCGGTCGATGTCGGCGATTGCGAGCGGGATGCCAAGACGGCGGGCGAGATCGCGGCGCTCGTCGACATTCAGATACTTCTTCTGATGCACGGTATTACTGCCTTCGGTTCCCGGTCCGAGGCCCTCACCTTTTACGGTCTTGAACAGGATCACGCACGGCTTACCTTCCACCCGCGCGGCATGATGCAACGCGGCGTAGACCTTCTTGTGATCTTGACCGCCGCGCTTGATGGAACGGATTTCCTCGTCGGACAGACTCTGCATGAGCTCGCGCAGTGCCGGCGTGTCCTCGACCCAGTGCTCACGCACCACATCACCGGGCGATACCGTGTACATCTGGTAATCGCCATCCACCGCCTGCTCCATGCGGCGCTCCAAAATGCCATCGACATCGCGATCAAGGAGTGGGTCCCAGCCGCTGCCCCAGATGACCTTGATCACGTGCCAGTCCGCGCCACGGAAAGCGCGTTCGAGTTCCTGAATGATCTTGCCGTTGCCTCGGACCGGGCCGTCGAGTCGCTGCAGGTTGCAATTGATCAGGAGCACCAGATTGTCCAGGCGCTCGCGGCTCGCGATATTGATGGTCCCGAGCACCTCCGGCTCGTCCGACTCGCCATCGCCGATGAAGGTCCAGATTTTTGCTCCGTCCCGGGTCTTCAGTCCGCGGCTTTCGAGGTACTTTGCAAACCGTGCCTGATAGATCGCGGACGGCGTCGAGAGCCCCATGCTTGCAGAGGGCATCTGCCAGAATGCGGGCATGCGCCGAGGATGGGGATAAGACGGCAGACCGCCTTCTGGTGCCAGTTCGCGGCGAAAGTTTGCGAGCTGAGCTGCGGAGAGCCGCCCCTCGAGAAAAGCCCGCGCATAGACGCCGGGGGCGGTATGAGCCTGAAAGTGCACCTGATCGCCACCGAAGGGAGCATCGCCCGCGCCCTGCTCAGAGCCGCGGAAAATGTGATTAAACCCGACCTCCATCATGGTGGCCGCTGAGAGATAGGTGGCGATGTGGCCGCCAACGCCCGAGCCGCTGTCATAGGCCTGCAGCACCATGGCCACCGCATTCCAGCGAATGATGTTGCCGATCCGGGTCTCGAGATCGATGTCCCCCGGATACGCGGGCTGGTCGCGCAGATCGATGGTGTTTCGATAGGGTGTGTTGAGTGCCGCTCCCGTGATGACGAGCCCGCGGCTGCTCAAATGCCGCTCCAGCTGGGTAAGCAGGTCGCGGGCCGCCTCGGCGCCGCGCTGGCGCAGGATATCGTCGAGCGCCTCGACCCACTCCTGTTGCTCCACCGGCCAATCGTCGGTTGCAGCCGCTGTTTCCCGCATTGCTCTGAACTCCTGCCGAAGCAGGCAAAGTACGCGATGGCTTCGGGGTGGTCCAGCCGAGTTCCGAAGCGCCGATGCCACCGCCTGACTGCGGGCGCGCTTCTGCTAACATGCCGACGTGAGCCGGGCGGCGCCCGGTACCGACAGGACAAAATAGCTCACCGGGGAGGAGCTCATGATTCGAAATCTGATCCCGGCGGCGTTACTCGTGCTGGTTGCAGCGTGCTCGCAGGAGCCCGCCCAAGCGCCCGAGTCAACGCCGCAGCCCGACGCAACGGCGGATCGCAGCACCGTCATCCAGCGCGCCACCGCGACCATCAACGGTGACCGCATACGCGGAGCCGACAGCGAGCCCGGCAACTGGCTGGCTCATGGCCGCACCTATGACGAACAGCGCTACAGTCCGCTCGACGCGATCAACACGGAAACGGTCAGCAAACTCGGGCTGGCCTGGTCCTGGGATACCGGCACGACGCGCGGCCTGGAAGCCACACCCATCGTCGTAGACGGGGTCATGTTCACGAGCGGCGCCTGGTCCGTCGTGTGGGCACACGATGCCCGCACCGGGGAGTTGTTGTGGGAGTACGACCCGCAGGTACCTCGCGAATGGGGCAAGTTCGCCTGCTGCGACGTCGTCAACCGCGGGGTAGCCGCCTGGGAAGGCAAGATCTTCATCGGCACGATTGACGGACGACTCGTCGCGCTTGATGCCGGCACCGGCAAGCCGCTGTGGGACGTGCAGACGACGGATCGCGACCGTCCGTACACGATCACGGGTGCGCCTCGTGTCGCGAAAGGCAAAGTCATCATCGGTAACGGAGGCTCCGAACTCGGTGTCCGAGGCTACTTCTCCGCCTACGATGCGAACGACGGCAAAATGCTTTGGCGCTTCTACACCGTCCCCGGGGATCCGACCAAGACCGATGATCCGCCGCAGCCGCATCTCGAGGCCGCAGCGAAGACGTGGATCGGCGGCAAGTGGTGGGAAGTCGGTGGCGGCGGCACCACGTGGGATTCCATGGCCTACGACCCAGAGCTCAATCTGCTCTATGTGGGCGTCGGCAACGGCTCCCCGTGGAATCGCCTGATACGGTCACCGGGTGGCGGCGATAACCTTTATCTTTCTTCCATCGTTGCCGTGAACCCCGATAACGGCGCGCTCGTCTGGCACTTTCAGACCACCCCCGGCGACACCTGGGACTACACCGCCGTCCAACACATGATCCTCGCGGATCTGGAGATCGACGGGGCCCAGCGCAAGGTCATCATGCAGGCGCCCAAGAACGGCTTCTTCTACGTTCTCGACCGTACCAACGGAGAATTCATTTCTGCCGAGGCCTACGTACCCGTCACCTGGGCAACCCATGTCGACCCGGAAACCGGTCGGCCGGTCGAAACGCCGGAAGCCCGATACGCCGACCGCGCGACCGTCATCAAACCGGCGCCCTACGGTGGCCACAACTGGCACCCGATGGCGTTCAATCCGCAGGCGAGGCTGGTCTATATCCCCGCGCTGGATATCCCGTTCGCATTCGGTCAGGACAATGCGTTCCGCCACAACCCGGG
>DMUF01000103.1:0-844 GCA_003476445.1 Gammaproteobacteria bacterium
GTGCGCGCTGCTGCTCAGAAGGCGCGAATCGCCAGCACCATCGAGTCCTGGTCCCAGGGTTATGAAGCGGCGGTTGGCGAGCGCGGTGTTCGTCTGTCCGGCGGGCAGCGGCAGAGAATCGGCATCGCCCGCGCGTTGTACAAAAATGCCGACGTGGTCATTTTCGATGAGGCCACCAGCGCCCTTGATAACCAGACCGAAGCAGAAGTGATGGAGGCGCTCGACAACCTGGATCGTGATCTCACCATCTTCCTCGTTGCCCATCGGTTGACCACGCTGCGTGGCTGCGACCTCGTAGTAGAGCTGAAGGACGGGCAGGTGGCGCGAACAGGTTCCTACGACGAAATGATTGGGGCATCTGCGCGCGCGTGAGCGAGGCGTCGACCGGAGCTCTGCTGCTGCGTGACGTGGTCTGTTACCCCGACACGACACCGTCTGATGTTGTCATTCGCGAGGGTCGTGTGACCCACGTGCTTCCTCCGGGTACCCGGGTACGAGCGGTCGATCGCTGTATCGAGGGTCGCGGTGCCGCCCTGCTGCCCGGGCTCCACGATCATCACCTGCATCTGTTTGCCCTCGCTGCCAGCCGGAATTCCGTAGCTCTGGCGCTCGCGCGGGACGTCGAGTCGGTCAGGCGCGCGCTTCGCGCTGCTCCGGGTGCGGAAACCGACTGGATTCGAGCGACCGGCTATCACGAGGTGATGGCAGGACCGCTCGATCGCGGGCGCCTCGATGCTCTGGTCGCCACTCGGCCGGTCCGCGTGCAACATGCCAGCGGCAAGGCCTGGTTTTTCAACAGCGCAGCCCTGGACCGGCTTGGTGTGCTCGATCAATCGGCAGCTGC
>DMUF01000103.1:1142-2471 GCA_003476445.1 Gammaproteobacteria bacterium
ATGCCGACCGGGCGACTTTTTCGCGGTGATGACTGGTTACGCTCGCGTCTGACCACCGCCGTTGCCCCGGATCTTGCCGCGCTTTCCCAGGACCTGGTTCGACTCGGGCTCACTGGTGTGACCGATGCCAGTGCCGACAACGACAACGATCAGGCGAACGCACTGGGTAGCGCGATTGAGGCGGGCGCACTTGTCCAACGGCTGCGCCTGATGGGCGGGCCAGATCTGTCACGCGATCGGATGCATGAACGAATTGAACTGGGCGAGCGCAAGTTGCTGCTGGATGACGACGCGCTGCCTGACATGGACTTCCTGGTCGACGCGATTCACGCGGCGCGAACGATGGGGCGCGGTACAGCCTGGCACTGTGTGTCGCGGGCGGAGCTTTTGTACGCGCTCTTCGCGCTGGACGTCGCCGGTCCGTCGCAGGCGCGTGACCGTATCGAGCACGCGGGTGTCGTGCCTCCAGAGTGCCTGCCGCTGCTGGCTGAACGATCGCTGACGGTCGTGACGCAGCCGCTCTTTATCGCGAACCGCGGTGATCGTTACCTTGATGAGGCCGACCCCGAGGATCGCCCTTGGTTGTATCGTCTGCAGAGTCTGCGGCAGGCAGGAATTGGTCTCGGGCTTAGTTCCGACGCCCCCTACGCAGTACCGGATCCCTGGGCGGGCATGCGCGCCGCGGTAGAGCGGCGAACGGCGGGTGGTCGCTTGGTCGGGATCGAGGAAGCGCTGACGCCGGAGCAGGCGCTCGCCGGCTATCTGTCACCGCTTGAGTGCCCGGGGGGCGCGCCACGCCGCATCGCGCCCGCCGCTGTTTCCCCGCGGCCCAGTGCCTCAGCGCCCGCCGACGCCCGGGCGGATCTCTGTCTTCTTGATCGGCCCTGGTCGGCTGCCCGCGAGAATCTCCATGCCGGCCTCGTGCGCGCGGTCATTGTCTCGGGTCGGCTGCACTATCTGCGCGATGCCTGAAGTCCTACTCGCGGTACACGCGCGAGGGCCGGGCAAACCCGCTATGCTCCAAGCCGGTAAGAGGGGGTGACACGGGAGGGGAGTGAGCATGTCGCGTCTGTCGAACAAGGTGCTTTTTTACTACAGCCTTGCGGATCTGCCGGTGACGATGTCGATCTTTCCGGTGATCGTCTTCATTCCACGGTTCTACTCCAACGACATGGGAATCGCCGTTGCGACGGTCGGAACGATCATGCTGCTGTCGCGCGTCTTCGATGTGATGACCGATCCGATAATGGGTTATCTGAGCGATCACACCCGCTCCCGCTGGGGGCGCCGAAAACCGTGGATTGCCTTGTCTGTGCCGGTGATGATGCT
>DMUF01000103.1:2815-7741 GCA_003476445.1 Gammaproteobacteria bacterium
CTGCTCTGGAGCATGCTGCTGTCGATCGGTACCACGCTCATGCTCATTCCCTACTATGCGTGGGGTGCAGAGCTCTCGCCTGATTACAGCGAGCGCTCGCGCATTACCGGCGCGCGCTCGATGGCGGGTGTTCTCGGCAGTTTTACGGCTCAGGCCATGCCGGCGCTTGCGTTGCTGCTGTTCGGCATTGGTGGCAGTGCGGCGGTCCTCGAAATCGTCGGCTACACCATGCTGGTGATCATGCCCCTCTGTGTGGCGTTCACACTGGCCGGAACACCGGATGCAAAGGTGCCGGTGCGCTCCAACCTGCCGATCATGAAAGGCATTGGCCTTATGGCGCGCAACCGCCCCTTCCTGCAGCTCGTGGCGGCGTTCACGGTGGGTTCGATCGGGCTCAATATCACGACGCCGCTGTATCTCTTTTTCATTGCCGACGTGCTGAATGCCGAAGCGCAAGCCATCTATATGCTCGCCTTTTTCTACATGGCGAATCTGCTGAGCGTTCCGCTCTGGGTGATGCTGGCGCAGCGAATCGGAAAACATCGCGCCTACCTGGTGTCGTTCGTCATTATTTCCGGCGCGCACCCGTTCTACATGCTCCTGGGTCCCGGCGACTTCTGGTACATGCTGCCGATCACGCTCGTGACCGGGTTTGCCGCCGGTGGCTTTGGCGCCGCATTGCCCAATTCCATGAAGGCTGATGTCATCGACCTGGATCACCTGCAAAGCGGCGAGAATCGCGCGGCCCTGTTCTTCTCGAGCTGGTCCTTCGTGCAAAAGCTCGTCGCGTCGCTTGGTACAGCCATCGCCATGTTCGGGCTCGCGCTCGTCGGCTTCCAGTCGGGGAAGGACAATGGCGAAGAGGAGATGCTCGGACTTCGGCTGCTGTTTTCCACGCTGCCGTCGATCTTTTATCTGCTGGCGGCTGCCATTGTCTGGAGCTATCCGATCACGGCAGAGCGCCATGCGGAAATTCGCGCCGCCCTGGATGCCCGGGAGCGCGAGCAGGCAGAAAGCGGTGCGCTCCACGACGCCGTCAAAGTTGGCTAGAATTTGGGGGCGCGTCCCGCGCCCCGCCCCTGATCGATCGAGGAGACCGTCGTGCTCGAAGCCTATCGCGCCCATGTTGCCGAACGTGCTGCCCAGGGCATTCCGCCCAAGCCGCTTACTGCCCAACAGGTGGCAGAACTGGTCGAGCTCCTCAAAAATCCGCCGGCGGGTGAGGGCGAGCTCCTCGTCGACCTGATTGCGAACCGGGTGCCGCCCGGCGTGGATGAAGCTGCTTACGTTAAAGCCGGGTTCCTGTCCGCAGTAGCGAAAGGCGAGACGACCTGCGGACTGATCAGCCGGTCAGACGCCACGCGCATGCTTGGCCAGATGCTCGGCGGTTACAACATTGATGCCCTCGTCGTACTTCTCGACGATGCCGAGCTCGGTGCCCTTGCAGCAGATCAGCTGCGGCACACGCTGCTGATGTTTGATCGGTTTCATGACGTTGAAGAGCGCGCGCGCGCAGGCAATCCGCATGCGCAGCGGCTGCTTCAGTCCTGGGCCGATGGAGACTGGTTCAGGGAAGGCAAGCGGGTGCCGGAATCGATTCGCATGGTTGTCTTCAAGGCGACCGGCGAAACCAATACGGATGACCTGTCGCCCGCGCCAGACGCCTGGAGCCGCCCGGACATTCCGCTGCACGCGCTCGCCATGTACAAGATGGCGCGCGATGGGTTGACTCCGGATCAGCCCGGCAGCGTTGGCCCCATCGCGCAGATCGAGGCGCTCAAGCAGCGCGGCCTGCCGCTGGTATTTGTCGGCGACGTGGTCGGTACGGGGTCATCGCGGAAGTCCGCAACCAACTCCGTGTTGTGGTTCATCGGTGATGACATCCCTGGGGTGCCTAACAAGCGCACGGGCGGCGTCTGCATTGGCAGCAAGGTCGCCCCAATCTTCTTTAACACCATGGAAGACGCAGGCGCGCTCGTGTTTGAGGCGCCGGTAGACCGTTTGTCCATGGGGGATGTGATCGACATTCGCCCCTACGAGGGCAAGATCCTGAGTGACAGCGGTGAAGTGCTGTCCGAATTCTCGTTTAAATCCGATGTGATCCTGGATGAGGTTCAGGCGGGCGGGCGCATCAATCTCATCGTCGGTCGCGGACTCACGGACAAGGCGCGCGAATCGCTGGGTCTCGGATCGGCGACGCTGTTCCGCAAGCCGACAGAGCCCGGTGATACCGGTAGGGGCTTCACCCTGGCGCAGAAGATGGTCGGGCGCGCCTGTGGGGTCGCCGGCATTCGCCCGGGGACCTACTGCGAGCCCAAGATGACCACGGTGGGTTCCCAGGACACCACGGGCCCGATGACGCGGGATGAGCTGAAAGATCTCGCGTGCCTTGGATTTTCGGCTGACCTCGTCATGCAGTCCTTCTGCCACACGGCGGCTTATCCGAAGCCTGTCGACATCGAAACTCAGCACACGCTGCCCGATTTCATCATGAACCGGGGCGGTGTTTCCCTGCGTCCGGGCGACGGGATCATCCACTCGTGGCTCAATCGTATGCTGCTGCCTGATACGGTCGGCACGGGCGGTGATTCGCATACGCGCTTCCCCATCGGCATCTCGTTCCCCGCGGGTTCGGGGCTCGTCGCGTTTGCCGCGGCGACAGGTGTGATGCCGCTCGACATGCCGGAATCCGTTCTGGTGCGCTTCAAGGGCGAGATGCAGCCCGGCATCACACTGCGCGATCTCGTGAATGCGATTCCCTATGCGGCGATTCAGCGCGGGCTGCTCACGGTGGAGAAGAAGGGTAAGAAGAACGTCTTCAATGGCCGCATCCTCGAGATCGAAGGGCTGCCGGATCTCAAGGTCGAGCAGGCCTTCGAGATTTCCGACGCGTCTGCCGAGCGCTCGGCGGCTGGCTGCACGATCAAGCTTGGTCAGGCACCCATCATCGAGTACCTGACCTCTAACGTGACCATGCTGCGGTGGATGATCAAGGAAGGGTATGGCGACGTGCGCACGCTCGAGCGCCGCGCCCGCAAGATGGAAGAGTGGCTTGCGAACCCGGTGCTGATGGAACCAGATGCCGATGCGGAGTATGCGGAGATCATCGAGATCGACCTGAACGAGATCAAGGAACCGCTCCTCGCCTGCCCGAATGATCCGGACGATATCAAGCCGCTTTCGGCGGTTCAGAACGACCACATCGATGAAGTTTTCATCGGCTCGTGCATGACCAACATCGGGCACTATCGCGCTGCCGGCAAACTGCTGGAGAAGGTGAAAGGCCTGCTCCCGACCACGCTCTGGATCGCGCCGCCGACCAAGATGGACGCCTTCCAGTTGAACCAGGAAGGTTTCTACAGCACCTATGGTCGTGTGGGGGCGCGCACGGAGATGCCCGGCTGTTCCCTCTGCATGGGTAACCAGGCGCGGGTGAAGGACAACTCGACAGTGGTCTCGACCTCGACCCGGAACTTCCCGAACCGTCTGGGCAACGGCGCGAACGTGTATCTCGCGTCGGCGGAACTTGCGGCGATCGCGTCGGTGTTGGGTCGTCTGCCAACGCCTGAGGAGTATCTGAAGTTCATGGCCGAGATCAACACGCTCGGCAAGGACATCTACCGCTACCTCAACTTCAACGAGATCGCGTCATTCCAGAGTGCCGCGGAAGACGGCCGGCGAATTGGCGCGGTTCAGATTGATACGGTGAAGGTCGCCTGACGACGAGTCCCCGGCATCGGTGGGCCGCGACCGATGCCGGCAGCTTTTTGACCTCACCTCGACGTGGTGCACTGCAGCATCTATACTGCGTTGCACAAATCCTGCCGAGGTGAGTCATGACTACTGTACAGACGCCGCTCAATGCGACTGCTCCGACGGGCATCAAGGAAAAGGGCTCGCTGTGGAGCCGCATGCTCTTCTGGATCACGATCGCGCTTGATCCGGAGGCCGTAGCCTGGAACTGGGGCGGCTTCACGCCCGCGCTCTTGAGTTATTCAGAGGCGCTGCGGGCCACCGCAAAGCCTGCGAGCGAGCCTGCCGCGACCGACATTCGGGTGAAGACAGACGCGCGCGTCAATGAAGACGCGCCTGCGGAATCTTTTCAGCGCGCAGCCTGAGGAGTGTCCGGAGGTTTGGGTGGTCGGAGGTACCAGAAGGAGTGCCTCCGGCATGCGCGGCGCGCAACGGCTAGTCGAGTTGCACCCGCGGCACCCAGCCCGATGGGGCATCATTCGCAGCACCGCGCTGAATCGCGACCAGCTGCGCCCGCAAAGCCTGGGTTGTCTCGCCAATAGCGCTGCCGTTGATGATGAAATTACCGGCTGACGAGCGGACCTCGCCGATCGCGCTGATAACCGCGGCCGTGCCGCACGCAAAGGCTTCGCGGAGACGGCCGCTGGCCGCATCGTCGCGCCACTCCGCCATGCTGTAAGGACGTTCCTCGACCTTTCTGCCCGCGGCGCGCGCGAGCGTCAGGATGGAATCCCGGGTGATGCCCGGAAGGATCGTGCCCGACAGCGGCGGGGTGACGATCGACCCGTCGTCGAAGACAAAGAACACGTTCATACCGCCCAGTTCTTCGACCCAGCGGTGTTCCGCAGCATCGAGAAAGACTACCTGGTCGCATTCGTGCCGAATGGCTTCTGCCTGGGCAACGAGGCTGGCCGCGTAGTTGCCGCCGCATTTGGCTGCGCCTGTGCCACCGGGCCCCGCGCGCGAAAAGTCGTCCGAAACCCAGACCTTGACCGGCTTCATGCCGCCCTTGAAGTAGGCGCCGACCGGGCAGGCAATCACGCAGAAGATGTATTCGCTCGCGGGCCGCACGCCCAGGAAGGCTTCGGCGGCAAACATGAACGGTCGCAGATAGAGGCTCCCATCCTCACGGGTCGGCACCCAGTCCCGATCGGCTCGAATCAGCGCTTCGAT
>DMUF01000074.1:0-1815 GCA_003476445.1 Gammaproteobacteria bacterium
ACGGCGCTGACGGCATCAAGCGGGGTATCTTCGTGAACATCGGTCAGAACCGGCACCCCGATTTCCTCGCGCACCCGGGCGAGGATACGCAGTCCCTCGTCGATACCCGGCCCACGAAAGCTCTGGTGCGAAGACCGATTCGCCTTGTCAAAGGAGCTCTTGAAGATGAACGGAATGGACAGCGCGTCGGTCAGCGCCTTGAGCGTCGCCGCGGTCTCGAGAATGAGCCGTTCATCCTCGATCACGCAGGGTCCGGCAATCAGAAAGAAGGGCCGGTCGAGACCCACCTCGAAATCACAGAGTTGCATGGTCCACCTATGCTGCCGTGCCGTCGCAGACGGCGGACTGACGTGCCGCGCTTGCGAGCGCAGCTTCTATGAAGCCCGTGAAGAGCGGATGTCCGAACCGCGGCGAAGAGGTGAACTCCGGATGGAACTGACACGCGAGGAACCACGGGTGGTCGCGCAGCTCGATCATTTCGACCAGCTGTCCGTCGGCTGACCGCCCGGAAACTACAAGCCCCGCGGCTTCGAGCGCCGGCAGCAGGCGGTTGTTGACCTCATAGCGGTGCCGGTGGCGTTCGCGTACTGAAGCCGAACCATAGACCCGCGCAGCGAGAGACTCGGGCGCGAGGTGGCAGAGCTGTTCTCCGAGCCGCATGGTACCGCCGAGATCACCGCTCGCGCTGCGGTGCTCCCGCTCACCCCGCTCATCCATCCACTCGGTGATCAGCGCAATCACCGGATACGGGGTCGCGGTGTCGATTTCGGTGGAATGAGCGCCAGCCATGCCCGCCACGTTGCGCGCAAAATCGATCACCGCCGCGTGCAGGCCATAGCAGATACCGAGGTAAGGCAGCCCGCGCGAGCGTGCATAGCCCGCCGCGAGGATCTTGCCCTCGAAACCACGCTGACCGAAGCCGCCCGGCACCAGCACCGCGGCGACGTCCTGCAGACAACCGGTGCCATTGCGTTCGAGATCTTCCGAGTCGATGTACTGCACGTCGACGCGGGTTCGAGTGCGGATGCCCGCATGCGTGATCGCCTCAATCAGCGATTTGTAGGCATCCAGCAGGTCGACATACTTGCCGACGAAAGCGATGCGCACCGATCGCGTGGGATGCAGCTGCGCGTCGACGAGCGCATTCCAGACCCCCAGATCCGCCGCCGGGCACGCGAGGTCGAGGCGCTCCACCACAAAGGTGTCGAGCCCCTGCACGTGCAGCATCTGCGGCACCTGATAGATGGTTTCCGCGTCTTCGAGGGAGATGACCGCGCGCTCCTCGACGCTCGTGAACAGCGCGATCTTGTTGCGCGAGGACATGGGCAACGGCCGCTCCGACCGGCACACGAGCACGTCCGGCTGCAGGCCGATCGAGCGCATTTCCTTGACCGAGTGCTGGGTGGGCTTGGTCTTGGTCTCACCCGCCGCCGGAATGTAGGGCACAAAAGTAAGGTGGATGAACAGCGCGGCGCGGGCGCCGACTTCGAGGCGGATCTGCCGCGCCGCCTCGAGGAAGGGCTGCGACTCGATATCGCCAACCGTGCCCCCAATTTCCACCAGCAGCACATCGAAACCGGCTGCCGCATCCTTGATGCGACGCTTGATCTCGTCGGTCACATGCGGAATGACCTGCACCGTAGCGCCAAGATAGTCCCCACGCCGCTCGCGGCGCAGAACTTCGGCATAGATGCTGCCCGTGGTGAAGTTGTTCCTGCGCGACATACGCGCGGAGGAAAACCGCTCGTAGTTGCCGAGATCGAGGTCTGTCTCTGCACCGTCCGCGGTGACATAGACCTCGCCGTGCTGGAACGG
>DMUF01000074.1:2103-2892 GCA_003476445.1 Gammaproteobacteria bacterium
TGCTGGAACGGGCTCATCGTGCCGGGATCGACGTTGATGTACGGATCCATCTTCAGCACGTTGACGTTTAGGCTCCGCGCTTCAAGCACGGCCGCGAGAGAAGACGTGAGAATGCCCTTGCCAAGCGAGGACACCACGCCACCGGTAACGAAGATGAATCGGGACATGGACACCATCAAAGCCGCACGCGCGCGAAGGGCACGCGCAAGATGGGATTGCACGTTAACAAAAGGCCTCGCCAAGCTCAATGAATGTGCGGCGATGCGTCACGGGATACCAGTGCACCCGAAAGCGATCGCCTTTCATCTGCGATCGGGTCTCGGGCAACGTATCGCGGGCCGCAACGCCCGGCACAGCGAAAAGCCCCCGGGCATCGTGGACCAACGGCAGGTAATCACGTGTCCATGGCGGCACACCGGCGCTATGGAACAGCGTCTTCAGATCGCGTTGATGCCCATTGAAATCAATCTGTTCACCGCCCTTTCTGAAGTGAACCTCAAAAGGCGGGCACGCCGCAGCGCCGTCCGAATCAGAGCGCACGACGAGCACTCCATGAGGCAGCACGAGTCTGCCATCCGCGGGAACCGGATAGACCGAAGCCAGTGTCGGCAATCTCGGCACGAACCAGACCCGGTTCTGAAAGCGGCGTAGTTCCCCGCCTGCAAGCGCAAGCACGGGCTGACGATCAGCGCCCGCAGCTAACTGCGCGACAAATACCTCAAGCGCGCGCGTGCGCGGTGGGGCTAATCCGAGGTCCAACAACCAATCGCGCAAGCGGGTCACCCGAGC
>DMUF01000074.1:3149-5227 GCA_003476445.1 Gammaproteobacteria bacterium
AGCGGCATCGAGCGCCGCGAGCGCCAGGCTGTCCGCCGCTGGGTGATCAGAGAGCACTTCCGAGCGCGTCAATCCGGAGCTTTGCGACAGCCTCAGCAACGCCTGATCGGTCTGAGGAAAGCGTGCCCGCAGGCGCGGCATGATCTCGTGGCGCAGGAAGTTTCGGTCTGCGTCCAGCGCCGCGTTGGAGGGATCTTCTACCCAGGTAAGCTCATGCTGCTTCGCGTATTGCATGAGCGTCGACCGCGGCACGTCCAAGAGCGGCCGCAACAGGGCTCCTGCCGCCAGCCGGCGCCGCTCGGGCATACCATAGGGGCCACGCCCCTGCAGCACACGCATCAGCACGGTTTCAATCTGATCATCACGATGGTGTGCGAGCAGCAGGCAGGCTCCGGGCACGGCGAGCAGTTCGCGGAATACCGCGTAACGCGCAGAGCGCGCGGCCAACTCGAGGCTGCCCCCGCTCGCAACCGTCACGCGCCGCGCCAGAAACTCCACACCAAGACGCCGTGCCACGCCATCAGCATGGTGTAGCCAGGCGTCAGCGGACGCCTGCAGCCCATGATGCACATGAACCGCCACAGGCCGAGGCAATTCGCGCTCTCGCGCCACGCGTGCCGACAGATGCAGCAGCACCGCGGAGTCGAGACCCCCACTGAAACCCACATAAACCCGCGTCAGGTCAGGCGGCAGCGCCGCCACCCGGTCGAGCAGATGCTGTTCGATCGTGGCGCCGGAACCGCTGTCTCGATCCGGTTCCATCTAGGGGGAGATCACAGGCTGGCCTCGGATGCGGCATAGGCGAGTCGCACGCGCTCGCTGCCGAATTCGGCGCGCAGGCGTTCGAGGAGATCATCGCTCGGTGTCACCTGCCAGTCCGGTCCCAGCCGCACGCGCCCCTCGGCGAAATGCCCCTCGGCACCCCGCGCGCGCACGAGGAGATTGACCGCACAGCCCGTGTGCGGGCGTCGGGCAGGTTCGAGACAACGCCGCAGCCGGGTGGTGATGGCTTCGTGATCTGCACTGGTCAGAAGCGCGCCAACCTCGACCCGAAGTTCGCCTCGTGCGCGCAGGCGCAGGTCATCAATACGCAGCACGCGCTCACCGCGAACCTTGACTCCACCACCCGCTTCGTCAGGCTGAATATCCCCCTCGAAGATGAGTATGGCGCCTTTCGTGATGAGGGCACGATGCGTCTCAAACGCGTCGCCGAACAGCGCGACTTCAATGCGCCCGCTGCGATCGTCGATCTCCACGAAACAGTTTTCGCCGCCGCGTCGAGAGGCAAGAATGCGCTGGGAGACCACCCATCCGGCGACGAGTTGCCCTGCGCGACGCGGGCGCAGATCGGCAATTCGACTGATACCGAGAGCGCCGAGCTCTGCCAGATAAGCCTCGATGGGATGCCCGGTCAGAAAGAGACCGAGCGCCTCTTTCTCACCCTCAAGCCGTTCGCGGGTGGAGAGCGGCGCCACCACACCCCGCCGCGCCGATGCACCTTGGGCGGGTGCTACCTCGCCGAAGAGATCGGTCATGCCGGCCGCGAGGGTGCGCGCCGCTTGTTCCGCGCCTTGCAAGGCGTCGGGAAGTTCACTGAGCAGGCGCGCCCGGACGTGGTTGACGTCCTCGCCGTCAACGGCAAAGACGTCGAGCGCTCCGGCGCGAATGAGCGCCTCAACCACCCGCCGATTGGCCTTGCGCGCGTCCACGCGACTGCAGAAATCGGCAAGATCAAGGAACGGGCCGGATTCTGTGCGCGCCTCGACGAGAGCTGCGACCGGACCCTCGCCCACCCCGCGCACCGCGCCAAGCCCGTACATGACCTGCCCGCTCGCGCCGGTAAACCGAAAGGCGCTGCGGTTGACACACGGGGGCGCCAGCGCAAGCCCCATGCGCCGGGCTTCGTCCACGAGTGTTACCACCTTGTCGATGTTCTGCATGTCCGCTGACATCGTGGCGGCCATGAACTCAGCCCGATAGTGCGTCTTGAGCCAAGCAGTCTGGAACGAGATGAGCGCGTAGGTGGCGCTGTGAGACTTGTTGAACGCGTAGCCCGCGAACTTCTCCATGAGGTCGAA
>DMUF01000074.1:5605-8609 GCA_003476445.1 Gammaproteobacteria bacterium
TCTGGCTTTTTCTTGCCCATGGCACGGCGCAGCAGGTCCGCCTGACCCAGGCTGAATCCTGCCAGCACCTGGGCGATCTGCATCACCTGCTCCTGGTAGAGCATCACGCCGTAGGTAGGCGCGAGCACAGGGGCGGTGTCCGGGTGCGGATACTCGACGCCCTCGCGACCATGTTTGCGATTGATGTAGTCATCCACCGCGCCGGACTGGAGCGGCCCCGGACGGAAGAGCGCCACGAGCGCAACGATATCGTCGAAGCGGTCGGGCATGAGGCGCCGGATCAGGTCTTTCATGCCCCGCGATTCAAGCTGGAATACACCGGTGGTTTCCGCGCTTCGCAGCAGCTCGAAGGTGCGCGCGTCGTCCATCGGGATGCGGTCGATGTGAAGCGCAGCGTCGCCCGCAGGACGGGCCGCATTGATCGCGTCCACGGCCCAGTCGATGATCGTCAGCGTCTTCAGCCCGAGGAAGTCGAACTTCACGAGACCCGCGGACTCGACGTCATCCTTGTCGAACTGCGCGACCAGCCCGCCGGACTGCTCGTCCATATAGAGGGGCACGAAATCCGTCAGCCGGGACGGCGCAATGACCACGCCCCCCGCGTGACGCCCCACGCCGCGCACCACGCCCTCCAGCTTGTACGCCATGTCCATGATCTCGCTGACATCTTCGTTGTCAGCGATGAAGGTCGCGAGCTCTTTCGACTGCTCCACCGCCTTCGCCAGGGTCATGCCGACTTCAAACGGGATGAGCTTCGAGAGTTTGTCCGCAAGGCCATAGGGCTTGCCCTGGACGCGCGCGACATCGCGCACGACGGCTTTGGCCGCCATGGTGCCGAAGGTAATGATCTGACTGACCGCATCGTGGCCATAACGATCCGAGACATGGGCGATCACCCGATCGCGCCCTTCCATGCAGAAATCGATATCGAAGTCGGGCATCGACACCCGCTCCGGATTGAGGAAGCGTTCGAACAAAAGGTCGTACCGGATCGGGTCCATGTCGGTGATACCGAGCACATAGGCCACGAGCGATCCGCTGCCGGAGCCGCGCCCGGGACCCACCGGAATGCCTTCCGCGCGTGCCCAGGCGATGAACTCCATGACGATGAGGAAATACCCGGCGAAACCCATCTGATTGATGACGCCAAGCTCGTAGGCAAGACGCTCGCGATAGGTCGCCTCCGGATGCGCGAGCTCACCAAGCTCAGCCAGGCGGGTGAGACGCCGATCGAGTCCCGAGGATGCTTCGAGCGCTAGATAATCCTCGAGGGTTACCCCTTCGGGCACCGGATAGTTCGGCAGATAGTAGGTGCCGAGCGCCAGTTCCACGCTGCACCGGCGGGCAATTTCAACCGAGTTTTCCAACGCTTCCGGCAGATCGGCGAAGAGCTCTGCCATCTCCTGCGCGCTGCGCAGATACTGTGACTCGTGGTACCTGCGCTCACGGCGCGGGTCATCGAGCGTGCGCCCATCGTGGATACACACACGGGTCTCATGCGCTTCGTAATCATCCCGCGACAGGAAGCAGACGTCGTTGGTGGCCACCACCGGCAAACTGTGCGCAGCCGCGAGCGCGATCGCGCCCTCGATATAGGCCTCTTCCGCCGGGCGACCCGTACGCACGAGTTCCAGATAAAAACGGTCCGGAAACGCGGTCGCCCATTCGCTGGCGAGGCGCCCAGCCAGGTCTTGGTCACCCTTCTGCAGGGCAAGACCGATATCACCGTCACGACCGCCAGACAGCACGATCATGCCTTCGCCAGCCGCAAAGAGCGCCTCACGCCGCACCACGCCGCGATCGGTGCCATCGATCCAGGCACCGGAGACGAGGTTGAGCAGATTGCGATAGCCGCGCTGATCAAGGGCGAGCACACCGACGCGACAGGTCTCACCGGGCTGCGTCTCGACGCGCAAATCGGCACCAATGATGGGCTTTACCCCGGACTCCAGACACGCCTTGTAGAACTTGACCGCAGCGAAGAGATTGCTGTGGTCGGTCAGCGCGACCGCCGGCATGCCCAGCGCGGCAATGCGCCCTGCCAGCGCCTTGACCTCGACCAGACCGTCAGAGATCGAATACTCGCTGTGCACCCGCAGATGAACGAAAGAGTGGTTCTGCATCGTTACTCTCATTCGGCGTCGCGCACAAGCGCACGCACGGGGCCAAAACTCCGCCGGTGCAAGGGCGTGAGCCCGTGCAGCGCAAGCGCGCGGCGATGGGCCACGGTCGGGTAGCCCTTGTGTACATCGAAACCGTGCAACGGAAAATCGCGGGCTGCCGCGAGCATCCAGTCATCTCGGGTGACCTTCGCGATGATGGACGCCGCGCTGATCGCCGCAACCGTTCGATCGCCCTGAACCACCGCTTGCGCCGGAACCGTGAGTACCGGTAACCGATTGCCATCCACGAGGACGAGCGCCGGGCTCACGCGCAATGCTGCCACTGCGCGCTGCATCGCGAGAAGGGTCGCCGCAAGAATATTGAGCCGATCGATTTCCTCCACCGACGCGAACGCCACGCTGACTGCCAGCGCACGCGCATGAATCTCGCATGCCAGGCGCTCGCGGCGCCGAGCACTCAGCTGCTTTGAATCGCGCAGACCGTCGATTGGGTTGGCAGGATCGAGAATCACCGCTGCGGCCACCACCGGCCCCGCCAGCGGTCCGCGCCCGGCTTCATCGACGCCTGCGGTGAGCGCCTCGTCAGCCGCGCCGATCACGAGTGATTTTGTCCAGCAGGCACAAGCCGCCCCCGGTCTTCGAGCAATTCGAAGACCGCCGCCGCCGCGGTGGTGTCGGCATGACGGCGAAGATCCGCGTGCAACCGGGCAAATGTGCCCAGGTAATCACTGTCGAGCCGCGCGCGGTCGAGCTGCTGCAGCAGCGCCACGGCAAGTGCGGTGGGTGTCGCCGCGGTTTGGAGCAGTTCAGGCACCAGAGCGTAACCCGCGAGAATATTGGGCAATGCCACGAAGGGCGTTCGCAGCAGACGCCGGACAATC
>DMUF01000074.1:8918-22141 GCA_003476445.1 Gammaproteobacteria bacterium
CCCAAGACGATAGGTCACCACCATCGGGCAACCCAGCAGCATCGCTTCGAGTGTTGCCGTTCCCGATTTCACGATCGCGGCGTCACACGCCGTCAGGACCTCGCGCGACTGCCCGTCAACGAGCGTGACCGGGACCTCCGGGTGGCGCTGACACGCCGACCGAACCCAGTCGCGCAGCGCGGGATTCAGACACGGAATCACGAATCGCACGCCGCGCCGATGCGCGCCGATCAGCTGCGCGGCATCGAGCATGAGATCCGCCATGAGGCGGGCCTCGCTCATGCGGCTGCCGGGCAGCAGGCCAATCACCGTTTCCTGCTCGTCAATGCCCAGCGCGCGCCGCGCCGCTTGACGCTCGGCTCGCGCATCGCGCTGGGGATCAATGGCATCGGCCAAAGGATGACCGACGCACACCGCGCGAACTCCCGTACCCGCATACAGCGGCGGCTCGAACGGAAACAGTGTCAGCAAGAGGTCTGCCGCACCGGCCACGCGCTGAATGCGACCACGACGCCAGGCATAGACGGAGGGGCTGACGTAATGGACCGTAGGAATCCCACGCGCGCGCAGGCGTCGCTCCAGCATGAGGTTGAAGACGTTGAAATCAATTCCGACAAAGACATCAACGCGATCTCGAACCAGGGCGGTCTCGAGATCAGCCAGGAGCCGCCAGAGCCCCGGCAGCCGACGCAGGGGTTCTGCGAAACCGTTTATCGCGAGCGATTCCTGCGGATACCATGCCTCGAGACCCTCCGCACACATCTGCGGACCACCGATACCCACAAAGCGCATCTGCGCCCGGCCGGCGCGCAGCTCACGCATGAGACCCGCCCCCAGCCGGTCACCCGAGGCTTCCCCCGCAACAAGACCGACAACGAGCGGGCGCGGCTCAGTCGTCACGCGCCTGGCCGGCTGCGCGCGGACGGACGATACCCCATCGCGACGCGGCGATGGACGCCGCGAACGCAGCCACCTCCGAGCTTTCGGCAGCGAGCGGAGCGAGCGCTTCGAGCGCTGCCTTTTGCGTGAGCCCGTCGCGATAGACGATGGTATAGGCCCGTCGCAGCGCCGCGATCGCCGCGGGCGTCAGACCGCGCCGCCGCATGCCTTCGACATTGAGCCCGATTGCACGGGCGGGATTGCCGCCGGCGGTGACAAAGTCGGGCACGTCCTTGATCACCAGACTCGAGGCGACAATATGGGTGTGCGCGCCCACGGCGCGATACTGAGCAACCCCCGCATAACCGCCGAAATTGGCGTAATCACCGACCGTCACATGCCCGGAGACCGCGGCATAGTTGGCCAGAATCACGTGGTCTCCGATGACGCAGTCATGCGCCACGTGCACGTGGGGCATGAACAGGCAGTGGCTGCCAATCACGGTTCGCCCCTGATCCTTCATCGTCCCACGGTGGACATTCACGCTTTCACGAAAGGTGTTGTCATCTCCGATCACAAGCTCCGTTGGCTCACCACGATAGCTCTGATCCGACGTGTCTTCGCCAATGACGGCGAACGGGAACACGCGATTGCGGCGACCGAACCGCGTGGGTCCCTTGAGCACGACGTGGGATGCGATCCGACAGCCGTCACCGAGTTCTACCCCGGGACCGATAAACGTCCACGGCCCCACCTCGACCTCGACGCCGAGGCGCGCATCGGGATCGATGATGGCGCGCGGATCGATCACTCTGCGGATGCCCGTTCCATACACATGATCTCGGCGCTGCACGCCAGTTCCCCGTCGACCGAGGCCTGACAGGCGAACTTCATGACGCCACGACGATTCGCAAGGATGCGGCTCTCCATCATCAGCTGATCACCAGGCACCACCGGTCGCTTGAAGCGCGCATCGTCCACGCCCGCGAGGTAGTAGGTCACGCCATCCGCCGGCCGCAGATTGCGGGTCTCGAACGCGAGCACGCCGGAGAGCTGGGCCATGGCCTCCACGATAAGTACACCGGGCATGACGGGGTGCCCGGGAAAGTGTCCGAGGAAGAATTCCTCGTTGATGGTGACGTTTTTGTAACCCTTGACCTTCTCGCCCGGCACCACCTCGAGCACCCGGTCCACCAGCAGGAACGGGTAACGGTGAGGCAGGTAACCCAGAAGTTCCTCGATCTTCTTCATGCATTCTTCTCCGTCATCTGATCCTCGGCGGCAGCCAGTTGCCGCTCGAGTCGCGCAATCCGACGCGCGAGCCCATCGAGCTCGCCGAAGCGCAGCGCATTGCGTTTCCATTGCCGTGTGGGCCCGTGCAGTACGCCGCCCGAGTACACGCCCGGCGTATCGATAGACGCCGAGACGTGCGTCATTCCGCTCACCACAACGCCATCGCACAAGGTGATCGGACCGTCTCCGCCAATGCCGGCTCCGCCGGCAAGCACGCAGTGACGGCCGATGGTGGTGCTGCCAACAATGCCCACGCAGCCGCAGATGACCGTGTGTGCGCCGATCTGGCAGTTGTGACCGATCTGTACCTGGTTGTCGATTTTCACGCCATCGCCGATCACCGTGTCGCCGAGGGCGCCGCGGTCGATGGTCGTTGCTGCCCCGATCCGCACGTCCGCGCCAATCAACAAGCCACCCAACTGGGCGATCGGCTCGAGCCGACCACGTTCGTCGGGCGTGAACCCAAAGCCGTCGGATCCGAGAACAGCCGCGGCGTGGACGATGCTGCGGGCGCCGATCCTGACCCCGGGATAGAGAACGACATGGGGCATGAGCTCGACATCGTCGCCAATCTCGCAGTCCGCGCCGATCACGACATAGGGATGCAGGCGCACACGGGCACCCACCCGGGCACGCGCACCAATGATCACGCCTTCGGCAACGATTGCGGAGTCGGCAACGTCCGCTGCCGCATCGATAACAGGCGGGCGGAAAGAGGCCGGACTGATCGGCCGCGCCTGCGCAAACAGGCGGGTCGCGCGGGCGTAGGTCAGGTAAGGGCGATCGACAACGAGCGCGGCGCCAGACCACCGCGAAAGGTCCTGCGGCGCCAGAATCACGGCGCCAGCCGCGGAGCTCGCGAGAGCGGTGCGGTACCTCGGACTCGACAAGTGGCTCAAGTGCTCGGGCCCCGCGTCCGCGAGGCTCGCAACACCGCGAATGACCAGGTCAGGCGGGCCGACCCGACGCGCTTCGAGACGCCGGGCCAGATGCTCCAGGGTGTACTCGGATGCCGTCACCCCGAACGGTGATCAGCTGCCTTTTTTGGCGTTCAGGAGCTCGGTCACACGCTGCGTAATGTCATGCTTCGCATCGGAGTAGAGAATCGCGCGACGCTCAAGAATAACGTCGTACTTCTCCTGGTCGGTGAGTTCCTTCAGCACGGCTTCGAGCTTCGGAATGATCTGCTGGCCCAGCTCCTGCTGCTTGTCCTGCACGGCTTTCTGCAGCTTGTTAGCGAGGAATTCAGCTTCGATCTGCTTGTCTTCGATCTGCTTCTGGCGTGAACGGCGGTCGGTGTCGCTCATCACCTCGGCGTCTTTCTGAAACTGCTCGCGCAGCTTCTGGATCTCTTGCCCCAGGGACTGCAGGGCGGACTGCTCACCCTGAAGCTCGGTCTGGGCTGCCTGCATCAACGCCTTCGCTTCTTCGCTTTCCAGCATCGCGCGCTGCGTGTCGATGACCGCGATCTTGAGCTCCCCGTAGGCACTGCCAGCAGCCACCAGCAGAACCAGTCCCAGCAACTTCTTCAACACGGTGAATCTCTCCTCAGGGTCTCTTCATGGTTAAGCGGGTATTGCACCCGTCGACGTCGCCACCGACGCGGGGTCTGCCTGCCGGTAGACCCCGCCTCATTCTACACAAAACATCCCACGCCAACCGAACACCTTCCCCCCCGCACAGGCCGGGGGTGAGGGCATCAGAAGGTCCGGCCCAATTCGAACTGGAACTGCTCTTCCTCTTCGTACGGACCAGCATTCATGGGGTAGGCAATACCGAACGTCATCGGCCCAAGACCGGCGAGCCAGGTCACGCTCAAGCCGACGGCGTAGACAATCTGGTCGAAATCGATCCCGGAGCAATAGGCGCTGACATCCGGACACGAGGTATTGAAGACCTGCCCCGAATCCACGAAGAGGACCGAGCGGAATGCGCGATCGTCCTCCACAAAGGGCAGCGGGAAGATGAGTTCGAACCCGGCCTCTACGAGTACGTTGCCGCCGAACGGATCGGGGTCTCCGCCATAGACGGGCTGCGCCGGCTCCGGACCTTCCGGACCGTCCGGATCAAACAGCGGCTCGGTGCTGCGCGGACCGAGCGTGTTGCGCTCAAAACCGCGAACGGAGCCGAAACCGCCGGCGTAGAGGTTTTCGTAGAACGGCAGACCGTTCGTATCACCCCAGCCATCGCCGTAGGCAACCTTGGTACGAACACGGCCGCTGAAGGAACGCCACAGGGGAAAGTAGATATCGCCCTGATATTGCAGCTTGTAGAACAGCAGATCACTGCCCGGGATCGACGTCTCCGCACTGATCACGTGCTGCTGACCGCGGGTCGGGAAGATGCCGCGGTTCAGCGTGATGCTCTGCCACGACAGATTGAGCTTGTAGTTGAGCGTGTCGTTGCCGTTTTCGTCCAGGAACTCGGCTATCTCGAGCACCGGGAACACGCCCTCGGTGATGCTCGTGTATTCGATCGAGCCACCGAAATTGATGCGCTGGGTTTCGCCGATGGGGAACCCGTAGGTAACCCCGGCCCCGTAGGCGTCCGTGGTATACCGCGCGATGTTCGCTTCCTCGTAGTCCGACTCGCGGTAGAACACGTTGAAGCCCCGGCTGATGCCGTCCATCGTGTAATACGGGTTGAAGAAGTTGAAGCTGGCAGAGCGCTGGAATTCGGACCAGCTGACGCCGAGACCCAGGCTATTGCCGGTCCCCAGGACATTATTTTCCTGGTATTGGCCGCCGAGGATCAGGCCATAGCCCTGGGAGTAGCCAAGCGTTGCGGAAATGCTGCCGGAGGGCTGCTCCTCGACGCTGAAATCGACATCGACCTGATCGTCGGTTCCCGGCACTTCCGGCGTCTCGACATTCACTTCCTTGAAGAAGCCAAGGCGCTCGAGACGCACCTTCGAGAGGTCGACCAGCGCCGTGGATGCCCAGCCGCCCTCCATTTGCCGCATCTCGCGGCGCAGGACTTGATCCTGGGTTACCGAGTTACCGGAAAAATTGATGCGGCGGACATAGGCACGCTTGCCGGAGTCGACCATGAACTGCACATCCACGGTGCCGTCGTCGTTGATCTTCGGCACACCCGTCGCAGTGGCGAACGTGTAGCCTGAATTGCCAAGCGCCTGGGTGATGCGCTCTTCCGTCGCGGTTACCAGCGCCTGCGAGAACGTCTGCTCACCCGCAACCAGGAACAGCGCCTCGAGCTCCTCGGAGCGGACGTCGTTCAGATCGCCGAGCAGGGTGACCTTGCGGATCTTGTAGATAGCGCCTTCGGTGATATTGAGCGAGATGTACACCTCGCGGCGGTTCGGCGAGATGCTCACCTGGGTCGAATCGAGCGCGTACTCCACATGCCCGCGATCCTTGTAATACGCCTCGAGCTTCTCGAGATCGCCCTTGAGCTTCTCGCGGGAGTACTTGTCGTCATTGCGGAAGAAGGAAAACAGCGTTGGGTGCCGAAGCTCGAAGGTATCGAGCAGTTCTTCCTGGGCATACGTGTTCGCGCCCACCACGTTGATATGCCGAATGCCCGAGTTCTTGCCTTCGACAATCTCGATCTTGATGGCGACGCGGTTGCGCGGCAGCTCTTCGACCTCAGTATCGATGCTCGCACCGTAGCGCCCCTGGGCCACGTACTGCCGCTGCAATTCGATACCCACGCGATCGAGTGTCGCCTGCTTGAAGATTTCCCCTTCCTTCAGCCCCTGCTGACCCAGACCGTCGAGCAGCGCCTCGGTCTTGATCGCCTTGTTACCATCGAGCTCGATGCTCTCGATCGCGGGTCGCTCCGTCACCGTGATCACGAGCACATCGCTGTCGCGCGCCATGCGCACGTCGCTGAAGAAGCCGGACTGGAACAGCACGCGGATGAGCTGACGCACGCCCACCTCGTCGAGCGTGTCCCCCACCTGCACTGGGAGCAGGTTGAAGACCGTGCCCGCGCTGACGCGCTGCAACCCCTGCAAGCGGATGTCCGACACGGTGAATGCGGCGGCCGCGAATACGGTGCCGGACCATGCGAGCAGCACGGGCAGCAGCCAACGTAACATGTGCTTCATCTCGATTCTCATCCCAGGTCGGGCAGCGTCATCAGAACAGTCGCGCCACGTCGTTATAGAGCGCGATCACCATGAGTCCGCCCACCATGAACAGACCGATCTGCATTCCCAGCGCCTGCGCTCGCTCCGACAGCGGTCGACCGCGCAGGGCCTCCGCCGCACAGAAGAGAATATGCCCCCCATCCAGAATCGGAATGGGCAGCAGGTTCAGGACGCCGAGAGAAATGCTCAGGAGCGCAAGCACCCCCAGGAAATAGGGCAGGCCGGAGCGCGCGGAGTCGCCCGCGACCTGCGCAATGGTAATGGGCCCGCTCAAATTACTCATGGACACGTCGCCCACCACCATCTTGGCGAGCAAGTGCAAGGTGAGCCCGGTCTTGTCCCACGTCTCGGCGACTGCGCGGGGCATCGCGGCGAGCGGGCCGTAGACGATCTCGCGCACATACGGGCCCACGCCTGCATAGCCACTCTTGCCCTGCGCCGGATCGGCGCCGGGGCGTACACCTGGCACGAGGTTCAGGACCTGTTCCGCGTCGTCGCGTCGGACCGTGACCGCAAGCGGCACCCCGGGGGAGGCTTGCAGCTTCTCGACCCACTGCCCCCAGCTTTCGATCGGCGTGTCACCGACGGCAACGATGCGGTCGAAGGATCTGAACCCCGCCGCCGCGGCCGGCGCATCGGGAACCACCTCACCGACGATGGGCAGCAGACCAGGTTCGATACCCAGCGACCCGATGAGATCGGGCTCTTCCTCGCCGCGATGCCAGGCGTCAATCGGCAGCGGGACACGCTGCCCCTGCCCCGCGCCGGGTTCCGCAAGCTCCAGCGTGATGACGCCGGTGTCACCCAGGCGCCCCGCAAGCGCCATGGAAACTTCCTGCCAGCTGCGCGTGGGCGTTTCATCGACGGCAACGATCTCAAGACCCGCGCGACCGCCGGCTTGTTCCAGCACCGACTGTTCGCTCACGACACCAATCACGGGGACTAGCGTCGTGGTGCCAAGAACCAGCAGCACCCAGTACACAAACAGCGCCAGGAGAAAATTCGCAAACGGCCCGCCCGCGGCGATAGCCATGCGCCAGCCGACCGACAGGTCGGTGTAAGACACGTCGCCCGGACGACGTTCGGCTTCGACCAGTCCCGGCTCGCGCTCGTCGAGCATGCGCACATAGCCGCCAAGCGGCAGGGCCGCGAGCACGAATTCCGTGCCGTGCCGATCTTCATAGCGCAGCAGCGGCCGACCAAAACCGACAGAGAATCGCACCACGCGCACACCGGACCGGCGCGCGATGATGAAGTGACCCAACTCGTGCACCGTGACGAGAACGCCGAGGGTGACCAGCAAAGCCAATGGATAAAGCAGAAATTCGAACACGTCGGGAACGCTCGTCGCCTGCCAGAGCTCGCACCATGATAGCCGAACGCCGGGGCTGATCGCAGGGGTAGAAAACATTCAGCAACAGCACGCGCCCCGAACCACTCCCGGATTTTTTCGCCGGAGCCGGAGTGACCCGCTTGGAGAGCCGGGCGAAATTTGGCAAGGTCGACCTCGTTCGGCGCAACAGCGCCGCCCGGACGGCGTGGGAGACGACCCGTGACTGATAAGACCCCCGGTTTCCTTGCCACGCGCGCGCTTATGCTGCCGCTGCTCGTTCTGCTCCATGCCTGCGGGGCCGAGCAACCCGAAGCGAAAAAATCAGCGGACCCCTACGCCAGCACCTACCGGCCCATGGTCGCGCAGCCTACGCTCTTGACCGGCGCGACCCTGCTCACCGGTGACGGCGGTCGCATCGAGAGCGGCGACGTCATGCTCGCGGACGGACGCATCTCGGCTGTCGGGACGGCGCTCGAACCGGGTAATGCCGCGGTCGTGGACGCCCGTGGCCGCTGGATCACCCCCGGACTCATCGATGTGCACTCGCATCTTGGGGTCTACCCCGCGCCGTTCACACCCTCGCATCAGGATGGCAACGAGATGACGGGCGCCGTGACCGCAGCCGTCTGGGCTGAGCACTCGGTCTGGCCTCAGGATCCGGGCTTTCCCGCAGCTCTTGCGGGGGGCGTCACAAGCCTGCAGGTGTTGCCAGGGTCGGCCAATCTGATTGGCGGGCGCGGCGTCACGCTGAAGAACATTCCCGGTCGCAGCGTGATGGAGATGAAATTCCCCGGCGCGCCCCATGGTCTCAAGATGGCATGCGGCGAAAACCCCAAAGCCGTGTACGGCGGCCAGGGTCAGGCGCCGGCAACGAGGATGGGGAACGTCGCCGGTTTTCGGGAGACCTGGGCCAAGGCAGCTGCCTATCGCGAGAAGCTCGCGGCTGCCGAGCGCGGTGAAGGCGAAGCGCCGGATCGGGATCTCGCGATGGAAACGCTGGTCGCCGCCCTCGACGGCGAGATCATCGTGCATAACCACTGCTACCGCGCAGACGAGATGGCCATCATGCTGGCGCTCGCACGCGAGTTCGGATTCCGCATCGCGGCCTTCCACCATGCGGTCGAGGCCTACAAGATCAGCGATCTGCTGGCGGAAGCCGGCACCTGCTCCGCGGTCTGGGCCGACTGGTGGGGCTTCAAGATGGAGGCTCTGGACGGTATTCGCGAGAACGCCGCTCTGCTGGACGGGGCCGGCGCCTGCGCGATCATTCACTCGGACTCGGAGTACGGCATCCAGCGGCTGACTCAGGAAGCGGCCAAGGTCATCGGCGCTGCCGCGCGGAACGGAGTCGACATTCCGCCGGAACGGGCGCTGCGCTGGGTAACCGAAAATGCCGCCCGCTCGCTCGGTATCGACAGCCTGACCGGCACCCTGACCGCCGGAAAAATGGCTGACGTCGTCGTCTGGAGCGATAACCCGTTCAGCGTGTACGCCCGCGTGGAAGCGGTGTACGTCGACGGCGCGCTGGTCTACACGTCGAACGCGGCGGGACCGGCGCCAATTTCGGACTTCAGCCTTGGACAGAATGCCGAAACTGCCCGGACTGAAGCGCCAAATTCAGCGCCAGAAGCAGGTCCGATTGCGGATCAGCGTTCCCAGGGTGATACCTCGCCGGAGAACAGCGCGACAACAGGTCCGGTAACCACCGCAGCGGCGACCTTCGCCGAGCTGCGGTCGGTGATTACTGCGACTCTCAAGGGACACACGAGCTTCATCATCCGCAACACGACGCTACATACCGGCGGAACCTCCGCAACGCTTACTGCGTCGGACGTGCTGGTTCGGGACGGTCGAATCGAGGGTGTCGGTCAGAACCTTGCGATCCCTGACGGACTGCCCGCGCTCGACGGCACGCGGCTTCGGGTTACGCCCGGGCTCTTCGCTGCCGCCGGGCAGATCGGTCTCGGTGAAATCGAGCTGGCAGGCGACCCCGGTGACGCCCAGCAGCGCGGCCACGACTTTGGCGCGGGGTTCGACGTCGCAGACGCCTTTAATCCCCGCTCGCTGCAGATCGTGGAAAACCGGATCGAGGGCGTACTGCACGCCGTCCTCGCGCCAACGCCCGGCGCGCCCGATGACGGCCTTGAAGGCGGCGGCGTGCTGAACGGTCTGGTTGCGGTTGCCTCGCTCGGCACGCCGTTCGAAGCGCCGCGACGCGGCGCGGCCGTCGCCGTCACGCTCGGCGAAATGGGCGCCTGGATCGGTGGCGGCTCGCGCACAGCAGCCCTGCTCACGCTACGTCGGGCACTGGACGAAGCCCGCGACTACGCAGTCAACCGCGATGCCTGGCGTCGCAGTGAGCGACGCGACTACGCGACCAGCGTTGCGGATCTTGAAGCACTGCAGTCCGTGCTGACGGGAGCTGTGCCGCTGCTCGTACGCGTCGACCGGGCTAGCGACATCCGTACCCTCGTCGCGTTGGCGCAAACGTATGGCCTGCGCGTCATCATCGAGGGCGGGGCGGAAGCCTGGCTTGAAGCAGACGCGCTGGCCGCCGCGAACGTGCCTGTGATCCTGTCTCCTGCGCTCAACCTGCCCAACAGCTTCGACCATCTACGCGCGCGCCGGGGCGCGGCCGCGGACCTCGCCGCCGCCGGCGTGCGGATTGCGTTCACCGATCCCGATGCGACCGGCCACAACGCGCGCAATCTGCGCCAAATGGCCGGTATCGCGGTTGCGGACGGGCTCGACTGGGACGCAGCGCTGCGTGCCATCACGCTGACCCCCGCCGAGATCTACGGCAGCGCCGCAACGACCGGCAGCATCGAACCCGGCAAGGCTGCCGACCTGGTGCTCTGGGCGGGCGACCCGCTGCAGCCCGCCAGTCTGCCGGTCGGCGTGGTGGCGGAAGGCGCGCTGCTCGATCACGAAAGCCGACAGACTGAGCTGCGCGATCGTTACGCCGCACAGGGGGATGCCCGTCCGCCAGCGTGGCGGCACTAAGTTCAGCGAGTCAGAAGCAAAGGCTGCAGCAGAGCGAATACCGGCAGCACGGGGAGCAGCGCGTCTACGCGGTCCAACAGCCCCCCGTGGCCCGGCAGCAGAGCGCCGGAATCCTTCACGCCGCGCTGGCGCTTCAGCACGCTCTCAAACAGGTCGCCAAAGACCGATAGCGCGATCAGCGAGAGCACGACCGGTACCCAGACGGGCGACCACTGATCGGTCAGCACCAAGGCTGACCACGTCAGTGCGAGCGACAACAGGGCGCCGCCCAATACCCCTTCCCAGGTCTTGCCGGGGCTCACGGCGGGTGCCAGCTTGCGCCGACCAAACCGGCGACCTGCAAAATAGGCACCAATGTCAGCACCCCAGACCAGGCAGAAGAGCCAGAGCAGCCAGTGTCCGCCCTGCTCCGCGCCGCGAATGGCGCAGAGGCCGACCCATGCGCCGACCAGTACGGGCAACCCCATCAGTCCGACCGGAAGCCCTGAGAGCCAGCGCGCATCACGCGGGTAACGCACCACCAGAAGCACCGCGACGAGCCACAGCCCACTCGCCAACCAGAGCACGTGGCGGGCCTCAGTCGGCTGAATCTCGACCAGCAGCATGACCAGCGCAAGGACAGCGACCGCGCCGCCTCGCGCCGCGGATGACTCAAGACCCGCGAGCCGCGACCACTCCCAGCCGCAGGCGAGGACCACGCCCCCCAGGAGCAGCGCAAACGCGCCCTGCGGGAGCAGATAGATGGCGGCGAGCGTAAGCCCGAGCAGCAGGAGAGCCGTCAGCACCCGTGCCCGCAGCACGTGCCAGGCTCAGGGGCGGCCGCCGAAGCGGCGCTGACGTTGACGAAACCAGTCCGTCGCCGCCTGAAGTTCACGAGCGGAAAAATCGGGCCAGAAGCACTCGGTGAAATAGAGCTCCGCGTACGCAAAATCCCAGAGCAGGAAGTTGCTGATGCGGGGGTCGCCCCCGGTACGGATGCAGAGATCCGGGGGTGGTAACCCGTGCAGTGACAGTCGGCGTGCGAACGCGTTTTCGTCGATCGCCTCCGGAGCGAGCCGTCCGGCCTGAACCTCGCGTGCCAGCGCCCGCGCCGCCTCCACGATGTCCCAGCGCCCACCAAAGTTCACGGCGACGTTCAGCGTGAGGGCCGCATTGTGCGCCGTGAGCCGCTCCGCGTGGTTCATCAGGTCCTGCAGAGCCGCATCGAACGGCTCCCGGTCACCGATGATGCGCAGCTTCACCCCGCGCGCGTGCAATTCGTCGATATCTCGTTCGAGAAAGTTGCGGATAAGCCCCATGAGCAGGCGCACTTCGCGCTTCGGGCGGTGCCAGTTCTCGGTGCTGAACGCAAACAGCGTGAGCACCCGGACGCCTGCGTCGACGCAGGCCTCAGCCACCGGGCGCACATTGCCGGCGCCCGCTCGGTGCCCCGCAGAACTGGGACGACCTCGTCCGCGCGCCCAGCGATGGTTGCCATCCATGATGATAGCGATGTGGTCAGGGCCACCGGCGCTACCGTCCACGGTTGCACAGGGCGCAGCGCCCGCGGCATCTGACTCGGAGCCGATCACGGCTGGATTCTCAGGGCGCACAGAGCCTTCCCTCAAATCACCATGAGATCGGCTTCCTTCGCGGACAGCACTTTGTCCACTTCAGCAATACGCCGGTCAGTGAGTTTCTGAACTTCTTCCTCGCCGCGCCGCGCGTCGTCCTCGGAGATCAGTTTGTCCTTCTGCAGCGCCTTGATGTCCGCCATCGCATCGCGACGGATGCTGCGAACGGCAACACGGGCCTGCTCCGCCTCGCCGCGCGCCTGCTTGATCAGGTCCTTGCGGTTTTCCTCGGTGAGCGCTGGCAGCGGGATGCGAACCTTCTCGGACGTAGAGGAGGGATTGAGACCGAGATCGCTCTTCAGAATCGCTTTTTCGATCTCGGAAATGAGCTTCTTTTCCCACGGCACGATGGCGAGGGTGCGCGAATCTTCCACCGAGACCGAGGCCAATTGATTGAGCGGCGTGTCGACACCGTAGTAATTGACCTGGATGCCATCCAGGAGGTTGGCATTGGCACGACCCGTGCGAATGCGCGCAAACACGGTCTGCAGGGATTCGATGGATTTGCCCATGCGCCCGTCAGCTTCATTCCGGATGTCTTGAATCATTACGGATATCTTTGATTATTTTGTAAATTCGTTCGGGCGAAAACGCATGCGCCGCTGCCAAAGCCGCGTCATTGCGGACTGCGACGACTCACCCGAGTACCTACCTTCTCACCCGCGAGCAACCGGGTCAACGCACCCGGCGCGTTCATGTCGAACACCACGATTGGCAGGTCGTGATCACGACAGAGGCACATGGCCGTTAGATCCATGACCCCGAGCTCACGTGCGATCGCCGTATCAAAATCGAGCGTGTCGAAACGCGTGGCCCCTGGATGCCGGATCGGATCGGCGTCGTAGATGCCGTCCACCTTGGTGGCTTTCAGCACCGCGTCGGCCCCGATTTCGATGCCGCGCAGACAGGCGGCCGTATCGGTGGTGAAGAACGGATTGCCCGTTCCTGCCACAAAGAGTGCGATACCACCGCTCTGCAGGCACGCCACCGC
>DMUF01000141.1:0-1137 GCA_003476445.1 Gammaproteobacteria bacterium
CGCCGACGGATACCCCCGGAACATGCAAGCAGCGGCTGATCCCCTGGCAACCCCATGGTGGTCACCAGCGCGTCGACCCGATGCTCGCGATCCCACGGCTCGAGATCGCCGGGGAGTCCCTGCGCGATGACCGACGCCACGGTGGCATCACCTGACGCGGGGACATCCTGCTGCAGATAGGCCACGCGAGCACCTTCCGCCAGCCAGCGGACTCCCGCGTCCGGCTGGATTTCCCCGCTCATGATGCGCAACAGGCTCGACTTGCCAGCACCGTTACGCCCGATCAGCGCCACGCGCTCGCGGCGCTCGAGTACCAGGTCGACGTTCGCCAGAAGCGGATGGTGACCAAAGGCGAGGTCAAGGGCCGAAAGGCGCAGAACGCTCATGTGGAAACGCCCGTCGAAGCCGCAGCACGCCGCATCATCGCAGGAATTCCATGGCACCGAGGTCGAGCGCGTGCCGGCTGTGCCGACGGGCCATGGCCGTAAACATCTCATCACCGCGCGCCGTCTGCTGCACCAGCATGGAAGCAATCACTGTCACCCCGAACCCCGCAAACGTTCCACGCCGATAGTCCTGCCAACAAGTCGCCCAGTCATAGCCGGGAACGCCCCGCGCCAACAGGGCGTCGTGATAGGCGCGAACGATAGCAGCCTCCGCCTCCCGGCGCGGGTCGGGGAGCATACCGGCGCCAAGAAAATACGCCACATCAGAAAGCGGTTGCCCGAGCGTAATGCTCTGCCAGTCCACCACCGCCACCGCGAGCCCGGTGGGATCAATGAGCAAGTTATCGAGACGATAGTCGACATGCACGAGCGACCAGGGCGCGCGCAGCGGACTGAACAGCGGGCACGCCGGCGACTCGGCCACCGCCGCAATAATGTCCGCTTCGTCAGGGGCAAGATGCGCACCGTAGCGATCCAGAAACGCGGGCAGAAGCGATTGGTAAAGCGCGCGCGTCTGCTCCGGTCCCGACGCATCCGGCTCGCCAATCCAGGGCACACCACGATAGGCGTCGTTGCACCAGCTGGGGGCATGCAGCCCGACCAGCGCGAGGACCGCGGCCCGGGCGACCTGCGCATCACAACCTGCAAGCTGATCACCCTGGCGCGCCGGGGCAAGATCTTCAAGCAGAAG
>DMUF01000141.1:1453-5351 GCA_003476445.1 Gammaproteobacteria bacterium
TAGAACGAGACTTCCTTCAGGTAGTTGCGCAGAGCCACTCCCGTGGCGCGACTGGTCTCGTCGTCCGACGGGAATTTGCCCACGAGCGTGCGCGGCGCGTCCGGCGCTCCCTCGATGTCGAGCTCGAGGCGCTGGCAGAGCCCAATCTGCCCCGTGCCGATTCGGGAAGCGCGAAAACCCGCCACCCGCGCGCCCGCATAGCCGGCGCGTTGCAGCTGCTCCGTGAGCCACTCCGCCGTGACGGTCGCCGGCGTGGGTATGAAAATCTGCTCGGTCACGGCCTCTCCCGTTTCGCGCCATCGGCGAAGTACCGCCTCGGCGTAGTTTACATCGTCGGTTATCGCCGCGTTCCAGAGCCGAGCGCTGACGTATCGGTGCACGAACGCGATCCCGACCGCCGCGCCTCGGGTATGATCCGACGCTCGGCAAGGGGAAATCACGATGACCACAAATCGCCAGGTGCTGATCGAGGAGATGCCAAAGGATCGGCTGACACTCTCCCACTTTCGTGTCATCGAGGCACCCATGCCTGATCCCGGTGCCGGCGAGGTGCTGTGCAAAACACGCTATCTATCGCTCGACCCCGCCAACCGCGCCTGGATGCAGGGTGCCACCTATCGATCCGCGCTTGAAAACGGGCAGGTCATGTCCGGGTTCACGCTCGCCGAGGTGGTGAGCTCGCAGGATCCGGCCTTCAAAGCGGGCGATCTGGTCGAGTGCGACGGCGGCTGGCAGCAATACTTCACAAAACCCGGCCGAGCGCTCACCCGGCGTGATCCGCGCACACCGCTCTCGCACCTCGTCAGCGTTCTTGGGGTCACCGGTCGCACTGCCCACTACGGCATGGCTTCCCTCGGTCAACCGAAGGCTGGCGAGACCGTTGTCGTTTCGGCAGCGGCCGGCGCTACCGGATCTATCGCGGGACAGATCGCAAAACTCGCCGGCGCGCGCGTCGTCGGGATTGCAGGTGGAGCCGCCAAGTGCGCGCGGCTGGTCGATGAATTCGGGTTCGACGCCGCGATCGACTACAAGGCTGAAAATCTGTTCACCGCGTTGAAGCGGGAGTGTCCCGCGGGTATCGATCTCTACTTCGACAACGTGGGCGGCACGACGCTCGAAGCCGTGCTCTTTCGCATGAATCTTCGGGGGCGGATCATCTGCTGCGGCGTAGTATCGCAGTACGATACGGGTCAGCCAGCGCCCGGGCCACGGGGCGTCCCCGGTCTCATCGTCACCAAGCGCCTTACCATGCGCGGCTTTATCCTGGGCGATGAACCCGAACTCGTCAGCCTGGCCGATCGGGAGCTGACCACCTGGCTCGACCAGGGCCAACTGATCGTCGCAGAAGATATTCTTGATGGCCTAGAGACCGCGCCCGGCGGGCTCATCGGACTGCTCGCTGGCGAAAACTTCGGCAAACGCATGGTTCGGGTCAGCTGAGAAACCGCTTCCGATTACTCCCTAACCAGCTGATGTTTCTCTCTTTATCCGCTCCGCAATCGATCGCACCGACGCCATGCCGATCGAATCGATCGCGGACCCTGTCAGGAACAATGTGATGACCGTTCAGGAATTTCGTCAAGCTCGCTTTGCCCGCCCACCGGGCGCCACCGAAGTGCTGCTCATTCGTCACGGAGAGTCGCGCGCCGCCACGGTAGACGCCCCCTTTCCGCTCGTGGACGGACGCGGCGATCCGGAACTGCATCCAGAAGGTCAGAAACAGGCTATTCACGTGGGCGAGCGCCTGCGACTGCAGCCCATTGCGGCGATCTATGTGTCCGCTCTGCGCAGAACAAGCGAAACCGCCGAGCCCTTGGCCCGGCATCTGGGACTTCAGCCCGTCATGGACCCTGATCTTGTCGAGGTGCACCTCGGCGCCTGGGAGGGCGGCGTTCTGCGCATAAAGGCACACGCCAACGACCCGGTGTATCTGCAAATGCAGGCCGAAGAACGCTGGGATGTCATCCCCGGCGCTGAATCCCACGCGGCGCTGAATGCGCGGCTCATGCGCGCGCTGGGGCGTATCCACCGTGCGCATCCGGATCAGCTCGTCGCCGCGGTCGTGCACGGTGGCGTGATCGGACACATTCTGGCGCACGCGACGGGGGCGCGGCCGTTTGCCTTCAACGGCGCCGACAATGGCTCTATCAGCCACATTGTCATGCTCGGTGAACGAATCATGGTGCGGCGTTTCAACGACAGCACGCATCTGCAGTCCGACATGACCGTCGCCGCCGGCGGCATGACCTGACGCGGCGCCCATCATGGCTTTGCGCAGCACCGTCTATCGATGTGCCCTTGATGTCGCAGATGTTGATCGCGGCTACTACGCCGCGCACGATCTGACGCTCGCGCGGCATCCGTCGGAAACGGAGGCCCGCTTGATGCTGCGGGTTCTCGCGTTTGCCCTGCACGCAACAGACGCCATGGAGTTCGGGCGCGGTCTTTCGAGCGAAGACGAACCCGATCTCTGGGATCGGGATGAGACCGGTCGCATTCGGCACTGGATCATGCTGGGTTTGCCGGATGAACGTCGGCTACGGCGCGCCGCCGGGCGCTCCGATCGCGTGACACTCATCACCTACGGCGAGCGAGCGCTGAAGCCCTGGATCGGGCGCGAAGGTCGAGCGCTTGACGACATCGAGCACCTCGACGCGTGGATCGTGAAAGACGATGAGCTCGCCGCGCTCGCCGCGCTGGCCAGTCGCAACATGGCCATCAGCTGCACCGTTCAGGACGGTCGCGCCTGGGTGAGCGACGGTAGCACGACGGTCGAAATTGAACCCCAGGTGGTGACGAGCGCGAGCGGCTGAGGCTCGATCGAGCCCAGGGGATCATCCGATTCAGTCATGAGGACAATAACCCATGTCGTTGATTAAAAATCTGGTTCTGTTCGGATTCATGCTTCTGCTGAGCGTGGGCGCGAATGCCGCGACAGGGGCCGATACTGCGGTCAAAGGGACTGCAGTGCCCGGGGTGAACGCGACCGCGAGCCCGGATGCCGCCGCCGGGCCCGACGCCGCCGCTGTCGCGCGTGAAGCGCTCGGCATCGACACGCGCACGAGCTACCAGGGCACGCGGGTCGTCGAATCAAGCGAAGAAAACCGCACCATCACGCTGCAGGAGTACCGAGCCCCCGGCCGGGCGCGCATCGAGATGGTCGAGCAGGGCCAGACGATTGTGATGCTGCTGGACGAACCTGCAGGCACGGCGTACCTCCTCCTGCCCGACTTTCGCCTGTACGGGCGTGTCTCGCTGGAGACCTACCGTGAGCGCGCCTGGGAAGCGCTGGATCTCGTGCAGTACGAGCTGGACGGCACGGAGTCGGTGCTGGGGCAGCCCACCACACGTTATCGGATCGAGTGGACCGACCCGGACGGTCGCCGGGGTCACGGTCTGCACTGGGTCACAAAGGACGGCGTGCCGATCAAGATGGACATTCAGTACGACGGCGGTCAGCGCTCAGAACGCGTGGTCGCCGAGCTTCGGGACCTCAAGGTGGCCCCGATTGACCCCGCGATGTTCGAGCTTCCGAAAGGATTCACCGAGATTCCCGGCGTCGAGGCGATGCTCGGTGGCGAAGGCGACCCTGACGAGGCGCGGGATGCGCTGGTCCGAGAAGGCCTCAAGGAACTTTTGGGTCAGTGAGACCCGGCGCGCGGGTTCGTCAGTGGCTGCGGTCGGAATGGCTGTTCACCCTGCTCGTCCTCGCGCTGCCAGTCCTTCTCTGGTCTGACCCCGCGCCGGTTGGGGAGACGCTCGCTCGTCTTCCTGGTTTGCTCGACATCCCTACGCTCGCCGCCCTGGCCGGACTGCTTCTGCTCAGCCGCGCGCTCTCTGATAGCGGCGGGCTCGAGGCCGCCGGTCTTTGGCTCATTGCCCGGGTGCGTCACCCGCA
>DMUF01000071.1 GCA_003476445.1 Gammaproteobacteria bacterium
GGTGTTTCGACCTTGGCCGGTGGTCACAAGTCGCTGGTCCCTGAGCTGATCGAACATCTCCGCGCTGCGGGGCTCGAGGACGTGGTCGTTGTCTGCGGCGGCGTTATTCCCGCGCAGGACTATCAGGCGCTCTACGATGCGGGCGTGCATGCCATCTTTGGTCCGGGGTCGAACATTCCGGATGCGGCGACTCAGGTGCTGAAGCTGATCCCCGGCAAGAATCGCTGAATCAACGCGGTGTGGCCGACACTCGATCGAGCCCCCGTTGAGTAGCGAACCCACGGCTGACACGACAGCCAACGGAGCCGATCAGGCTACCCTGCGCCTGCGCAGGGTAGCCATCGACACGTATCGTGAGAATGTCGCCTATCTGCACCGGCAATGCCCGGTCTATCGCGCTGAAGGCTTTCAGGCTCTCTCCAAGGTCGAGGTGCGCTGGCAAAACCGACGCATGCTCGCGGTGGTCAATGTCGTCGACGACGCGGCGCTCGTCGGGCCGGGTGAGCTCGGGTTGTCGACCGAAGCCTTTCTTGATCTCGGAGTCGAAGAGGGAACCTCCGTCTGCATCTGTCATGCGCAGCCGCCTGTTTCCATGTCTGCGGTGAGACGCAAGATCGCTGGCGAGCGATTGACGGCCGAGGAGTTCATGGCGATTGCCCGCGATATTGCGGAGCGTCGCTACGCCAAAATGGAAATCGCGGCCTTTCTCGTCGCTTCCGGGCAGACCGGTCTTGATCGAGACGAGATCATGAATCTGACCCGTGCCATGGTGGCGCAGGGGCAGCGACTTGATTGGCACGAAAACCTGGTCGCGGACAAACACTGCATCGGCGGTATTCCGGGTAATCGAACGTCGATGCTCGTGGTGCCAATTGTCGCGGCGCATGGGATGTTGATACCGAAGACATCCAGTCGGGCCATTACATCGCCCGCAGGTACGGCGGACACGATGGAAGTGCTCGCAGAGGTATGTCTGACCCCTGAACGTCTGGACCAGGTGGTGCGGCAGGAACGCGGCGCGCTGATCTGGGGCGGAACTGCGAACCTCGCGCCGGTCGACGACGTGCTCATTTCGGTCGAGCGACCACTTGGCATCGATTACCCGGGGCAGATGGTGGCGTCGATCCTGTCCAAGAAGATCGCGGCGGGCTCGACTCATCTCGTGATCGACATTCCCGTGGGACCGACGGCAAAAGTTCGGCATATGTCCGAGGCCTTGGCCTTGCGCAAACTGTTCGAGTACGTGGCTGACCGTCTGGGTCTCTTCGTGCAGGTCGTGATCACTGATGGCCGCCAACCGGTGGGCCGTGGCATCGGTCCCGTGCTCGAAGCGCGTGACGTCATGCAGGTGCTGCAGAACGATCCCGACGCACCGGCAGATCTGCGGCAGAAAGCGCTGCGCCTCGCAGGCCGCGTGATCGAGTTCGATCCCGATGTGCGAGGCGGAGACGGCTTCGAGATTGCGCGCGATATTCTCGATTCCGGGCGCGCGCTCACCAAGATGATGGAGATCATCGAAGCGCAGGGACGCCAGACAAAGCGCTTCGAACTGGGGCCGCTGACGCACGAGGTGCGCGCTGATCGTGCGGGCGTGGTCATCGGAATCGATAACTTTCAGGTAGCGCGCATCGCGCGGCGTGCCGGCGCTCCAATGGACAAGGGAGCGGGCGTTGACCTGCATGTCAAGCTGGGTGCGAGCGTTGAAGTGGGTGATCTGTTGTACCGGGTACACGCGGACTTTCCGGCCGACTATGGGTTCGCGATTTCACTCGTGGCGGAAGACTGTGGCTACCGTATCGGTACCGCCGACGAGGTGCCGCAGGTCTTTGCGGAATTCTGATGCAGATACTCACGTTCCCAGGCGACTCCGCTCGGGGGCAAACTCTGGCTCGGGCCCTCGGTGGTCGGAGCGACCTGATCGATCTCCATCACTTCCCTGACGGCGAGAGCCGACTGCGTCTGCCGCCCACGCTGTCGCGGCAGGTGGCTGTTTTGCGCAGCCTCAACCAGCCGAACGAGAAGCTGGTCGAACTGTTGCTGGCGGCGCTTGCCGCGCGCGAAGCGGGAGCCGAGCACATCTGCCTAGTCGCACCCTATCTGGCGTACATGCGTCAGGACACGGCATTTCAACCGGGTGAGGTGGTCAGTCAGCGCTGGATAGGACGACTGCTCGCAACCCACTTTGATGCTCTGGTCACCGTCGACCCGCACCTGCACCGCGTGCATTCGCTGGCGGAGGCGGTACCCGCTCGGCACGCGATCGCGGTGCCTGCTGCGTCAGCGATTGGAGCCTTTTTGCGTGAGCGAGCGGCCGGAGCCTTGCTCCTTGGCCCGGACGAAGAGTCGGGGCAGTGGGTGGCGACCGTCGCCGCTGCTGCCGGCTGCGAGCACGATGTGGCGAACAAGGTGCGCCATGGTGACCGCAGCGTGAGCATCGCGCTGCCAGCGCGATCGTTTGTCGGACGGCGGATCGTGCTGGTCGATGATCTTGCGAGCACCGGGAGGACGCTTGCCGAGGCGGCGCGCGCGGTGCTCGCTGCGGGTGCGCTTCGCGTCGACGTCATGGTGACCCACGCGCTCTTTGTGGATGATGCCGAGGTGCACTTGCGGCAGGCAGGTGTCACGCAGATCTGGAGCGCCGACACAGTCAGTCACCCGAGTAATGCGCTCACGCTCATCCCCGATATCGCCCGCGCGTTGCAGGCACTGAACGAGAGGACACTCAAAGCATGAATCGTCTGCTCGAGGACAGGGAACCCGTTCCCGCGCCTTTTGGCATGCTGCTCGGTATCGCGCCGGGTAATGTGCCCGCCTATTCGTCTGATTACGAAACAGCGGATGATCGGCTGCTGCCCAATCGTCACGC
>DMUF01000245.1:0-853 GCA_003476445.1 Gammaproteobacteria bacterium
CATCGAGGCAGTCTCTGGTCTTGAACCTTAAAATGCCAGCATATCAAACAGATAGCGCGGAAGATTCGCAAGGGTCTGATCTTTTCACCCGGATGCGGCGAGCCTCGGGTGGGGAATCTGATTTTTTGCGCAACAAGGCTGCACTAAATGAAAGAAGACAACGCCGAACATCGACCGGAGGCTGAAGCCCGATGAGCGACTTGACCCCCCGCCAGGCGCAGGTGCTGGACCTCATTCGCGACTACATCACGAGTACCGGTTATCCACCCACGCGGGCCGATATCGCGACACAGCTCGGTTTTCGCTCCGCGAATGCGGCTGAAGAGCACCTGAAAGCGCTGGCCCGCAAGGGCGCCATCGAGATGATTCCCGGCACATCGCGGGGCATCCGGCTGCCGGAACCCCTGGGCCTGCCCATCATCGGGCGCGTGGCGGCTGGCGAGCCGATTCTCGCCGAGGCACACATTGAAGATCGTGTTGACGTGGCGCCCGGGCTCTTTCGACCCCGCGCCGACTATCTGCTCCGGGTACGGGGTGACAGCATGATCGATGCGGGCATTCTGGATGGCGATCTGTTGGCGGTGCACCGCACGTCCGACGCCGCCAACGGGCAGATCGTGGTGGCACGCATCGGCGACGAGGTCACGGTCAAGCGGCTGCAGCGCACCCGCCAGCGGCACAAGCTCGTCTTGCTGCCGGAAAACCGGAATTACGCGCCGATCGAGGTCGATCTCACCGAGCAGTCGTGCACCATCGAGGGGCTGTCGGTGGGCGTCATACGCCAAAGCCTGTAGCGAGCGTCCCCGGCAACGCCGGCACACGTCGCTTCTCCCTGCGAAGCTTCTCCCTGGGA
>DMUF01000245.1:1181-3027 GCA_003476445.1 Gammaproteobacteria bacterium
AGAGACCAGAACGCCTTCAGGTCGACTTGCGTTTCGCAGGCGCTTTGCGCGTTGTCTTGGCACCACCGCTCGCGCCAGCGCCCGTTTTCCCGCCGCTGCTCGCGCGCGCGCCGGTCTTTGTGCCAGCGGTCGCACGGCTCGCCGCACCGGAACGAGCACCCGCGCGGGGCTCCGCCGGCGCGGGACCCGATTCCACCTGCCACCGCCCCGACGCGTAGACCGCGCGCCAGCCGGTGGGCTTACCTTCTTCCTCCGACTGCACGTAGTGCTCGCGCAGCTTGCGGCTGAAGCGAATCACGGCGGGGCGTCCCGAAGGATCTGCTTCGGGTGCTTCAAGGAGATAGCGAAACTTGGGGTCAAGCTCGTTGGCATGCGGGCGTAGCTCCGAGATCAGCGGTGCCCGCGTCTCGCGGTTTCTCGGAAACTGACTTGCTGCCAGAAAGAGACCGGAGGCACCGTCGCGCAGCAGATAGAAGTCATCCACCTTGGCACAGCGCAGTTCAGGCATCGGAATGGGATCAGACTTGGGCGGCGCCGCTTCCCCATTGCGCAGAAGCTTTCGCGTGTTCGCGCACGTGCTTGACGTGCAGGCGAAATACTTTCCGAACCGGCCGCTGCGCAGCTGCATCTCGGCGCCGCAGCGATCACAGCCGATAACCGGCCCTTCATAACCCTTGATACGGAATTGTCCGCGCTCCACTTCGAAGCCGGCGCAGTCCGGGTTGTTGCCGCAGACATGGAGCTTTCTATCGGCATCGATGAGATAGCTTTCCATCGCCGTGCCGCAAAGCCCGCAGCGACGTCGCGCGCGCAGCAGTCGGGACTCGGAGTCATCGTCTTCCGCCACCGCCTCTTCACCGGGCACCAGGTTCATGGTGTGGGTGCAGCGCTCCTTGGGCGGCAAGCGATAGCCTGAGCAGCCCAGGAATACCCCGGTGGACGCATTACGCAACTGCATAAAGCGCCCGCACTGCGGACAGGGAATATCGGTATCCGTCGGCTCGTTTGCCCGCATACCGCCATCCGGCTTCTGCGCAGAGTCGAGCCGGTCGCTGAAATCGCGATAGAAGGTGTCCAGAACACCCTTCCAATCCGCATGACCGTCAGCTACTTCATCCAGCGAGCCCTCGAGACTCGCGGTAAAACCGTAATCCATCAAATTCGGGAACTGCTCGACCAGCCGGTCAGTCACCAGTTCGCCGATCTTTTCCGCCTGAAAACGGCGCGCGCGAACGGTCACATACCCGCGCTCCTGAATAGTCGAGATGATTGCGGCATAGGTGGACGGACGCCCAATCCCGCGCTTCTCCAACTCGCGCACCAGACTTGCCTCGCTGAAGCGCGCGGGTGGTCGGGTGAAGTGCTGAATAGCAGCAAGATCGGCGAGATCGAGCGTTTCGCCGACCTGGTAGTCGGGGAGTACGCGATCCTCGTCGCGCGCCGTGTCTTCTACATCGCCCTGCCCTTCCCGACGCGGCACCAGCGGCACCCGGGTATAGCCGTCAAACCGGAGCACTCGCCCGCGAATACGGAGCTCGAACGCGCCCGCGGCAACGCCTACCGAGGTGCTCAGATACTCCGCCGGTGGCATCTGACAACGGAGGAACTGGGCTCGAATGAGCCCGTACAGACGCACGGCGTCCACATCCACGCCCGCGAGGGCGTCCGGACGCGTACCCACGTTGGACGGGCGAATGGCTTCGTGCGCTTCCTGCGCATCCGCCTTGCTGCTGAACACGTTCGGTTTCGCCGGCACATAGTCGGCGCCGTATTCCTTCTCCACGTAGCGTCGGCAATCCGCCACCGCTTCCGCGCTGAGGTTAGTCGAGTCGGTACGCATGTAGGT
>DMUF01000245.1:3291-4259 GCA_003476445.1 Gammaproteobacteria bacterium
GTACGCATGTAGGTGATGTAACCCGCCTCGTACAGGCGCTGGGCCAGGGTCATGGTCTTCTTGACGCTGAATCCCAGCCAGGTGCTCGCTGCCTGCTGCAGGGTTGAGGTGATGAAGGGAGCGCTCGGACGGGTTCGCGTCGGTCGGTCCTCGCGCTCACGCACCGTGAAGCTCTGGCCGCGCAAGCGCGCTACCGCGCCATCCGCCTGCGTCTTCGATACCGGACGAAACGCCGCATCGCCCTCGCGGACGACCTGAAAGCGCTGGCGATCCTTGCCGCCAGCGCGGTCCAGGTCAGCAAACGCCTCCCAGTACTCCTCTGGCACGAAGGCTCGGATCTCGCGCTCGCGCTCGACTACCAGCCGCACAGCCACCGATTGGACGCGCCCGGCCGACAGCCCCCGCGCCACTTTGTTCCACAAGAGCGGCGACAGCTCGAAACCCACCACGCGATCAAGGAAGCGTCGCGCCTGCTGCGCGTTGACGCGATTCATGTCGAGCTCGCCGGGGCTCGCGAAAGCATCCTGAATCGCTTTGCGCGTGATCTCGTTGAACACCACGCGGCGGTAACGGGCAGGGTCGCCTCCGATCGTCTCGCGCAGGTGCCAGGCAATCGCCTCACCCTCCCGATCGAGGTCGGTTGCGAGATAGACGGTATCGGCCGTACGCGCGAGCCGCACGAGCTCCTCGACCACCTTCTCCTTGCCGGGAAGAATCTCGTATTCCGCCTGCCAGTCCGAATCTGGGTTCACGCCCATGCGCCGCACGAGCTGCGTGCGGGCGCGCGCCTCCTTGTAGGTGGCCTGCTCTTCTTTGGACAATTTCCGGGTGCGCGCAGCTTCGGCCGCACGTGCTTTGGGGTCGGCGGTCTTGCCGCCCACGGGCAGGTCACGAATGTGGCCCACGCTGGATTTCACGACGAAATCCTTGCCGAGATAACGGTTGATGGTCTTCGCCTTGGCGGGCGA
>DMUF01000032.1:0-4368 GCA_003476445.1 Gammaproteobacteria bacterium
CCCCGCCAAACACCCCCCCCCCCCCCCCCCCCCCCCCCGGGGGGGGGGTTGCCCCCCCCGGGGGCGGCCCCCCCCCCCGCCACGTCGATGTACTGACCCGTGATCCAGGCTGCAGCGGGCGATGCAAAGAACACCGCAGCGGCAGCGCAGTCTTCCGGGGTGCCGGTCCGACCGAGCGGAATCGCTTTAGCAAAGTTCGCCTCTGCCTGTTCCTGCGACAGGTGCATCGTTTCCTTCAGCATATCGGTCACCACAATGCCGGGGGCGATGCAGTTAACCGTTATGCCCCGAGGTGCGAGCTCGACCGAGAGAGTCCGCGTCATCGAGATCATACCCATGTTTGCTGCGGAGTAGACACCGAAGCCCGGCGAGGGCCGATGCGCGGCGATGGAGATGATATTGATGATGCGCCCACCCTGCGTCATGCGTTTGGCTGCCTGTTGCGAGCCCCAGAACTTGGTCTTCATGTTGAGCGCGAGCTGCTCATCGAACTTTTCGAGAGAAATGTCGGGCAGCGCGTACATCTTGCGATCGAGATTGCCGCCCGCGTTGTTGACCATAATGTCGAGCCTGCCCCACTCGGCAACGACGCGATCAAGCACGGCCGGAATCGACGTGAAATCCAACACATCGGCGGACAACGCCAGAGCGCGACGCCCGCGCGCGCGGACTTCTGCCGCCACCGCATCGACATCTTCCTGTCGACGTGCTACCACACACACATCCGCCCCACAGTCGGCGAGGCCGAGCGCGATACCACGGCCAATTCCGCGCCCACCGCCAGTGACGACGGCGACCTGACCATCGACACGAAACTGTTCATGCATTCCCATCCTGAACTACTCCTGTTCAAATCCATCACAAACAATCCACGTGGAGACTGCCATGACGACAGCCACCCCCTCCGTCAGCACACTCGAAGCCCGGCTTCAGCGACTCGAGGACATCGAATCCATTCGCCAGCTCAAGGCGCGATACTGTGCCGGCTGTGATGCCGACCACGACCCTGCATTGCTCGGCCCGCTGTTCCATGACGATGCAGTGTGGGAGGCATCGGGCATCGGTCGCTTCGCTGGACGCGACGCGATCACCGGCTATTTCAGCGCGCTGCGAGCGACCGGTCGAATCCGCAACTCCGAGCACTGCGCCATGAACCCGATCATCGACATCAGCGGCGACACCGCGACCGGTCACTGGCGATTGCTCATGCTGTACACCGCCAACGTTCCCGACGGCGCTCCTCAGTTCTTTCGCATCATTGGCTGGTACCGCGAGCAGTATCGGCGCGTCGAAGGCGAATGGCGTTTTCAGAGCCTCTTCTGCCAGGTCGAGGAGCACGCGGCCTATCGCCTTCAGGACTGATGCCTACCGATCAGGGGCGCCTGACCGTTTCCTCCTCTGCGAACACGAGCCGGACCGATCCCGGCTCGAGAAAATCCTGGGCGTCCGTGCCCTGATCTTCGCGCATCTGCCGCGACCCGACACCCCGGCGCGCCGCCGCAATATCCGGCCAGTGAATCTCGGTGACCGCGTGAAACGCCGATTCTTCGGCCGACCACGCGGGCGCGAGGAGATGACACTGCACATAACAAAGCGCTTCTTCGGTCAACGCGGCGATCGGCCCGTGGCCGTACAGCCAGCGCCGCGAAAACGCTTCCGAATCGAGATGAGCCAGCCCGCGGAACGGATAAACGCCCTTGATGCCGGGCGCGGCAGAGTGCGTGGGCATGCGCATGACCACGTGATCCACACCCGTGACGACAGCCACCACGCGCGCATCCGGGGCGAGCAGCGGCGCGATGGCTGAGCGCTTGTCCGCGAAGGCGAGCGCTGCGCCGGGATCGACAAACCGGAACTCCGCGACGCCTGCGAAATGGGGCACCTGATCTGCTTCGAGCTGAGCGTCGAGCGCCCGAGTCTGGGTGTAGCCCGCCGCCGCGGGACAGATTTGGGCTTGCAACTCTGCAGCCGCAGCACCGCGATGCGCAAACGGATCACGATGCGACGGATGCGACAGAAACATCAACGTGCGAATCACGGCGCGCCTCCCCTCGCCACCTGTGATCCACGCTTTATAGCACCCTGCGCGCCGACCAGCACGCCTGAATCCCGCCGTGAGCCATCCCCTGCCCCGCGGAAGGCCCGCAGAAGGCTTGCAGGCACGAACGGAATGACCTTGAATCGCAGGGTTGCCGGTAATAACTGCCGGATCGCGGGAGGGGGAAAGAGCGATGAAATACGATCTGTACTCGCGCGGAGATCTCTCGCTGCCGCCAGGCGCCGCGCGCTGCCCGGGACCCAGCGCCCAGGAGATTCTCGATCGGGACGGCGATCAGCCGCCCGCGGCGCTGCGCGCTTCGCGTTACGAATTTCTTGGCGATGAAGACCTGCCCTTCAGCCGTTACACATCGCAGGCGTTCTACGACAAGGAAATCGAGCGGCTGTGGCCTCGCGTCTGGCAGTGGGCGTGCCGCGAAGAGCATGTTCCCAACATCGGCGACTATTGGGTTCACGACGTCGGACCCTACTCAGCCCTCATCATCCGCGGCGCCGACCACCAGATCCGTGCATTCGTCAACGCGTGCCCGCACCGCGGCATGCAGTTCGCCGATGCAGGCAGTCAGGGTAGCGGCAAGCAGTTCGTGCGGTGCCCGTTTCACGGCATGTCATGGAATCTGGACGGAACGCTGCGCGATATACCCTGCCGCTGGGACTTCCCTCATGTCGAGGACGACAAGTTCGGGCTCGACGCCCTGCCCTGCGATACCTGGGGCGGATTCGTCTTTATCAGCTTCGATTCCGACGCGGGCCCACTGCGGGATTATCTCGAAGTGCTTCCCGAGCATTTCGCGGACACACCGCTTGAGAATCGCTACGTCTCGCTGCACATGGAGAAGGTTCTGCCCGGCAACTGGAAGATGTGCATGGAGGGCTTCCTTGAGGCCTACCACGTCCTCGCGACACACCCGCGTGGACTGCGCGCCTCGGCCTGGGCTAATACCCAGTACGACATCTTCAGCCCGCACGTCACGCGCTTTCTGCAGAACCTGAGCTCCGGCAATCCCCACTTCGAACGCGACGTATCACAGCCCGAGCTGTTCGAGTTTCTCGGTCATGATCGCGCTGATCTCCCGCCGGGCATGCTGGCACGCAATCGTCACGCCGACATTCTGCGCGAGCAAATGGGGCAGACCCTGGGAGTGGATCTGAGCGAGGTATCCACCAGCATCATGCTGGACTCGATCGAATACCATCTGTTCCCCAATGCCTGCTTTTTCCCAGGCATCACCATCCCGCTCATCTACCGCTTCCGCCCACTGACCGTGGATACCTGCATTCACGAAATCCTGATGCTGTCTCCCGTTCCAGAGGACGGGCCACGCCCGCCGCCCGCGCCCCGCGTGCGCGTCGGTATCGATCAGTCCTATACCGAGGTCGACGCGTTTGCAGGCAACCGCCTGGCTGCCGTTCTCGATGAGGATACGGATAACTTCCGTCGTCAGTCGGCTGGCATGAAAGCCTCGCGCAAAGCCGGACAGACCCTCGGGAACTACCAGGAAGCCCGCATCCGGCACTTTCACCACGTGCTCGATACCTACCTGCGCGACTGAGCGCACGTCGCTTGCCGGCGCGAGCGCCGCCGGCAGGCGCACCGCATCGCGCAACAAGGACCACCACGATCCACGAACGCACACCAGACCCGAGGAATGGATAACATGAACCCAGGAGAGATTCCCTCACCCGAGGAAGCGCGCGATCGCCTTGCCATACAGTCGCTGTTGGCAGCGCATTCCCGCGGCGTGGACCGCGCCGACGGTGACCTGCTGAAGGCTTGTTACTGGCCCGAGGCTGAAGTTGCCTACGGTGGTTTCAATGGCCCCGCATGGACCTTCTGCGAAAATCTGCCCGCCGGTATCAAGCGTTTCTCCGCGACCCAGCACTGCATCGGCAATACGCAGATCGACTTCAAGGGCGATCAGGCGGACGTCGAAACGTACGTCTATGCGGGGCACTACCTGAAGCCCACTGACAGCTCGCCCGGCACAGAGATGATCTTCTTCGGTCGCTACTTAGACCGGGTGGAGCGCCGCGGCAACTGCTGGAAGATTCTCTTTCGCCGCGTGGTCATGGACTGGAACCAGAATCAGCCGTCGACATCGAAAGACGCGGGGCCGCCATTCGACGGCCTTGCCCGCGGGGAGCGGCTTCCGGACGATCCGCTGTACCGACGTCCCTGATCGAACCGCGGCTGCCGGGGGCCCCTGAGCCGAATGTCAGGGGCGCGGCAGGCGATAGGCGATGAGGTAATCGCCCGCGGGAGAGGGCGAGGTAAAATGACCTCCCGCCGCGATGACCACGAACTGCTCG
>DMUF01000032.1:4706-11201 GCA_003476445.1 Gammaproteobacteria bacterium
GCCCACAGCTCTGCGCCGGTTTCCACGTCGAAAGCCCGAATGTGCCGATCGGCAGAGGCGGCAATGAACACGAGACCACTCGCGGTCACCATGGGTCCGCCCATCTCCACGCCCCCGGACATGAGTGAGAGCGGCCAGGGCGCCTGATACTTCAGCGTACCGAGCGGTACCTGCCAGCGAATCTCGCCCGACTCAAGATCGACCGCCGCGAGCGTGCTCCACGGCGGCCGCGTGCAGGGCGCGCCCCAGGGCGAGAGGAAGGGACGCATGTTGACGCAATAGGGCGAGTCTTCCTGCGGAAAAGCGCTGTCCGCACCGCACTGCGCCCGTGGCACGAGCTGAACCACCATACCGACATGCTTGGTATTGGTGATCATCAGCTTGCGTACGGGGTCAACCGCCGGGGCTCCCCAGTTCTGCCCCCCGATGTTAGAGGGATACATGACCAGCCCACGCTCACTGATGGGGGTATAGATCGGCCCGGTCGTCAGCCGTTCGAGTTCACGCCTGCACTGCCAGCGGTCCCAAGGGGTAAAACCCCAGGCATCTTTCGGAGAAATACCGAGCGCGTGGAGCGGTTCCGGTTTCAGCGGGAAGGGCTGCGTGGGACTGAGATATTCGCCCGCCACTGCTCCCGTCTGCGGCACGGGACGCTCTTCCACCGGAAAGAGCGGTTCTCCGGTTTCGCGATCCAGCACGAACGTGAGCCCCATCTTGGTGACCTGCACAACCGCGGGCCGCTCGCGCCCGGCGATAGCAAGATCGACCAGCGTGGGCTGCGCTGGCACATCGAAATCCCAGATGTCGTGATGCACTGTCTGGTAGTGCCACACCACGCGACCGGTCGCACCGTCGAGCGCTACCACCGAACTTGAGTAATGATCGAGATTGCCCTGACGGTCGCCACCGTAGTAATCCGGCGAGGAGTTTCCGGTTGGCACCAGCACCAGATTGCGCGCCGGATCGACGCTGATGATGGACCAGGCGTTGGTCGTTCCGCTGATCCAGCGCCCGTTTGTATCCTTGTCCGACATTCCAGGCGGCACCGGATTCCAGGCCCACCGCAAGGCCCCCGTACGCACGTCATAGGCGCGCACAACACCCGCGGGTACATCCTTGCGCAGGCTATCGATGACACGTGACCCGATGATCAGCGTATCCCCGAGCACCGCCGCGGGACTTGTTAGATTGTAATCGCCAGGCTTATGTGCCGACATGCCGGCACTGATATCAATTTCGCCCTTGTCCCCAAAATCATCACACCGGGCACCGGTGCGGCCATCGAGGGCAATCAATCGCGCATCCAGCGTACCCAGGATAATGCGATGGGCGCACGCAGCGCCTGTTGGGCGGTCAGGATCGGTCCAGCTGCTCACCGCGCGGCAGTTGGTGAGCGACTGCTTGGACATGTCGATACCCGGATCGAAAACCCAGCGCTCCTTTCCCGTCACCGGATCGAGCGCAAACACGCGATTGAACGGGGTGCAGTAGTACAGCGTATCGTGGGCAAGAATCGGAGTTGCCATAAAGGAGGTCGCTGATACCGCCTCCTTGTCGAAACCCTCAACGCCACGTATCACGCCCTGCCGAAAGTCGCCAGAGCGGTGTGTCCAGGCTCGTTCGAGCTGGTGCACATTGGTCGGTGTGATCGCCGTCGCAGCGCTGTAGTGACCACCCCCGGCGCTTCCGCCGTAGGTTGGCCAATCGATGCTGTCCGCTCGCAGCGGTGCCGCTGCGAAAAGCACGATCAGAAGCAGCGCACACCTCATCGGATCACTCCGTAGACACGCTCCGGAACGAGCCGCAAAATCACGCGCGACTGCGCTTTGAGCCAGCCAGGAAGATCCGACGGCTCCTCATAGCCAGTGCCCGCAATGTTTGCAAAGACGAGTCGCGTGGCGGGCACCAGGTCCGCGGTTTCAATGGCAACCCGGCCCTCGACGGAAACGAAATTGAACGGCTCCGCATTTGTAATGACGCAGAGCGTCGCACGCGGGTCACGTTCTAGTGAGCGGCGCTTGAAGGTGCCGCCGGGCGTGCTGATAACAAGCGAATCACCATCCCGCGCATAGGCGATCACGGAGCTGACCCCCGCCCCCGAAGCCCGCAAGGTCGTCAGTACACCCCAGCGATGCGCCGACAGAAACGCATCCCACTCTGGTCGGTCGGAAATCATCTTCTCACCCCCTGTCATCCTGTCTATGCTGCGGTTCCGAGCTCCCCGGAACCCGAGTTCTTACAGTATCACCGAACTGGCGCGGCCAGGGATGGAGCAAGCGGAGCGGCGGGGAATCAGGAGGAACACCCATGCGAGGCGAAGCCAACATGTCCTGGGTCGATGAAACGGATGTCGTCGTGCTTGGCTCAGGCGGCGCGGGGCTCGCCGCCGCCATCGTGGCACACGACGAGGGCGCCCGCGTTGTGGTGCTCGAAAAGGGCCAGCTGATCGGTGGCACCACAGCAACCTCAGGGGGCATTCTGTGGGTTCCGAACAATCCCCACATGGCGGCGCTCGGAATCGAGGATACAGAGGCAGACGCCCTCGCCTATCTCGAGTCGCTCTCGCTTGGTGTGATGGACATGACGCTCGCACGCACGTTCATCCGCGAAGCACCGAATATGATCCGCTATCTCGAATCAAACACCGCGCTCGGGTTTCACGTGGCCGCAGGCTACCCCGACTATCACCCGGAAAACCCCGGCGGCAAGCCGCAGGGCGGACGATCGCTTGACCCAGACCTCTTTTCGTTCAAGCGCCTGGGCCCCTGGGCCGAACGGGTGAATCGACTCGTGACCGATCTGCATCCGCAGGCTCCGGTGGTGCCGATCACACTGGTCGAATCCATGGGGAAGGGTCTGCCGGATAGCGAAACCCTTGCTGCTCGCATTGCTGACGACACGCGCGGTATGGGGCAAGCACTGATCGGCGCGCTGCTCGAGGCCTGTCTGCAGCGTGACATTCCCCTTCACACCGGGGTGCGCGCACGCGAGCTTGTTCAGGACAACGGGAGCATCGTGGGCGTCACCGCAGAACGCAATGGAAGTATCTGCCAGATACGCGCGCGACGCGGCGTGATCATCGCGACCGGGGGGTTCGAATGGAACTCAGAGCTGGTCGCATCGTTCCTGCGCGGCCCGCTCCACGGGCCGGCAAGCCCGCCGGAAAATGAAGGTGACGGGCTCCTCATGGCCATGGCGGTGGGAGCGAGCCTTGGCAACATGAGCGAAGCCTGGTGGATGCCGACCATTCCAATCCCGGGTGAACATGTCCGCGGACGTCCGCTGTATCGTCTTTGTCTCGCCGAGCGCACGCTGCCGGGATCGATCATGGTGAACGGCAAAGGACGCCGTTTCGCAAACGAAGCCGCCAACTACAACGACATCGGACGCGCGTTTCATACCTTCGATCCCACGCGTTTTGCGTTCGAGAACAACCCCGCGTGGCTGATCTTCGACGATGTGTACCAGCGTCGTTACCCCGTCGCCGGCTATGCGCCGGGCAAGGCGCCGCCCGGTCTGTTACACACGGCTTCAGACATCGCAGCCCTGGCCTCGATGATCGATGTCGATGCGAATGCCCTGAAAGCCACCCTCGAGCGCTTCAACCAGTATGCGGCAGAGGGCCGCGATCCCGATTTTGATCGCGGCGTAAGCGCCTATGACACCTACAACGGAGACCGAACGCAGCCCGGCGTGAGCGCCACCCTGCGCCCGCTTTCCGACGGGCCCTACCATGCGGTTCGAATCGTCTCAGGCGCGCTTGGCACCAAGGGAGGTCCGCGGACGGATGATCGTGCGCGGGTGCTGGACACGCGCGGCCAGCCTATACCCGGGCTCTACGCGGCGGGCAATGCGATGGCGGGCAGTACCGGCATGGTTTATGGGGGCGCCGGCGGCACACTGGGTCCGGCGTTGACGTTCGGCTATCTGGCGGGAAAAGACGCCGCGCACGCCAGGACCGGTCGTAACGACTGACACACGCGCCGACGGGGCGAGGAAAAGAAGACACGGGCGGTGGATCGAGCAGACCAGGTGGAGCGGGCGCCGCCAAGCGGCGCCCTCAAGCCGAACGATCTATTCGATCGGGTGGCTTTTACGACCGTTGATGACAGAGGCAGGATTGTTCGTGATCCAGACGCAGAGCTGAGGATCGGCTTGACGCAGCGTGCCCTCTACCCAGCGCCCGCTGCTGTCGAATACGCCCTCGACAGCGCCCTCACGGACGACCACGTTGCCCTCTTCATTCACCTCATACAACGCCCCGGTGAACGGATGACGCATGATCTTCGCCATTACTTCGCTCCCTCCGGGCCATCGACCCATTCGCCAAGTTTGAAGTGCAGCCAGCGCACCTTGGCTTCGTTGTACCGCGACAGATAGAGCGTCTTCGAGTAAGTCGCCTCGAGCCCCGCCTGCACCTTGGGCATGTTGAAGACGTCCTGATCGAACACGCGGCCCAGGAATCCGTAGACCGTCGACCACTTCTGGTCTGGCTCGAGCCACTGCATCTTGGCTGCCGGCGGGCGTTCACCCTGGAACGGCGCGAGCAGAATGCATTCCATGATGCTCGACCGATGGTCATTCCCGTTGGGCCGGAACCGGTACACGATGCGATTGAACGCGCCCCAGGGGTGGAAATTGGGGAACAGCGTGTAGTCGAGGTTGTCCACCATTTCCGCGTCGCAGTACTCGTCGACCAGGTCGCCCGCTGCCCCGCGGAGAGCCTCGCGGCTGTTCTGCGCCATCCATGCCCGCGGCATCTTACCGCCGAGGTTTGGCGTCTCTTCGTTGACACCAATGTCCATCATCGAACGCAGCAGATCCTCGTCGGGAATCTGGCGCTCGAGCAGAGGGCTTGGCGTGACTGAAGGCGTAATCACCCGCGCGCAGTTTTCGTACACGTCGACCTGGCTGTTGATGTCCCCGAGCGACTCGAGAATCTGCGGGTGCGTGGCATTGACGTGATAAGCCTCGCAGAAGGCTTCCTGCGCGATCTTCCAGTTGCAGGGCATAACCCGCGCGTAATGCGCCATCTTGTAGAGACGGGACAGATCCCAGCGTTCAAAGTGCCGCGCAAGATCGGAGATGAAGTCTTCGAACGGTGCTGCATTCTGATCCGGGTTGATGAACACAAAACCGGACCAGGTCGCGACCGGTATCTCCGGCAGATTGAAATTACCGGTATCGATGTGCGGGAAGTCCCACTGCGCCGGAAGGTCCTTGAAGCAACCATCGAGCTCCCACGCAAAACCGTGAAACGCGCAGCGCAGTTCCGTTGCGCGACCATCGAATTCCTTCAACATGCGGCCGCGGTGCAGGCACGCATTTGGAAACGCCTTGATGGCGCCCCCCTCGGCACGGACGATAAGAAATGACATTCCTGCAATGTCATAACGGATGTGGTCACCCACCTCGGGAATATCTTCTTCGCGACACGCGAACTGCCAAACCCGCTTCCACAGACGCTCAACCTCGAGGTCGTGATACGCACGGCTTGTGAAGCGCTCAACGGGCACGGCGAGATCGGGAATGAGCTTGGGGGACTGCTCGCGCAGAACCGCAGGGACAGGACGCGTGTCCTGATCGAGAAGCTGTTGGTACGAAAGCCCGGGTGAGCGGGTCATCGTGTCTGGATTGAGGTCTTGGATCGGTTCAGCCATGGTTCTCTCCCACTCGAAGCAGGACCAGACCTTAGCCGTCACGCGAACGCATCGCAACACGAAAACAATCAGGTGGGTAACGAAGCCCTTCAATATCCGCAAAGCGCGCGATCGGAGACCGCATGAAACCCTTCGCCAGCGCCGCCCGGACAAGCCGCGCGGCGCTAAAAATCCCTCACTCCGCGGCGGACGAAGCCAGCATTCGCTCTGAGTTGAACTGCAGATCGCCCGGTTTCCATTGCTCGGACGCCGTCTGAGCAGCCAGCACCTGTGCTGGTGTCAGTGCCGAGAGGAGATCGTCACGCGCCTCACGGGCGTCTTCCAGACCTTGCGATGCCGCCAGGTTGAACCAGGAGTACGCCGCCACAGGATCAGCCGGCACGGCCTGGCCCTCGCGATACATGAGCCCAAGGCTGAACTGCGCTACCGCATCATTCTGCCGCGCGGCCCGCAGCAGCCAATCATGCGCAAGCGTAAAACTCTGCAACGCGCCGCGCCCCGCATGGTACATGTGCCCCAACAAAGACTGTGCGCCCACATGTCCCTGCTCCGCGGCACGACTGACCCAGCTGCGCGCCTGCGCAAGATCCTGCAGACCGCCGTGCTCGTCGAGGTAGAGGCGACCGAGTTCGAACTGGGAGTCTGCATCGCCCGCCTCCGCGGCATCCTCAAGCTCTGCGCGACGTTCGATCGATCTCGGATTGAAACTACCGTCGCTCGTCGTGTCACCCGCAGCAAGCTGCGCCGGATCCGCAGACGGGCGCAGTAGGTCGCGAATGTCGATTACCCCTGAGCCCAACGCGACAAACAGCGTGAACGTTGCGAACGCCGCCGC
>DMUF01000206.1:0-196 GCA_003476445.1 Gammaproteobacteria bacterium
CGACGCAGTGTCTGGTTCAGCGTAAGGCCAAAAACTACCGTGTCCTGGTTGAAAACGCATTGAATCCAGGTGTTTACGCTAAAGATCTCATTCTTTACCTGATTGGTCAGATCGGCACGGCGGGCGCCACCGGTCATACCATCGAGTACATGGGCCCGGCCATTCGAGCGCTTTCGATGGAAGCGCGCATGACGAT
>DMUF01000206.1:512-678 GCA_003476445.1 Gammaproteobacteria bacterium
ATGGCGATCGAGGCGGGCGCGCGCGCCGGCATGGTCGCCGTGGACGATACGACGCTGGAATACGTCCATGGTCGCCCGTTCGCGCCAGTGGGCGCCCTGTGGGATCAGGCGGAGACCTGGTGGCGTGGGCTTGTGTCCGATCCCGATGCAAACTTTGATGCAGGCA
>DMUF01000206.1:1000-1132 GCA_003476445.1 Gammaproteobacteria bacterium
CACGATCGACGCTGCGATGATCGAGCCTCAGGTTTCGTGGGGAACCTCACCGGAAATGGTGGCGGGAATTGGCGGTACAACACCGAATCCTGCGCGGCAGAGCGGCAGCCTTGCGGATGGCACGCGGCGAGC
>DMUF01000206.1:1447-1656 GCA_003476445.1 Gammaproteobacteria bacterium
CTCGAGTACATGGGGCTCGCGGCCGATCAACCAATTACCGACATCCGTCTCGACCGTATTTTCATCGGTTCTTGCACGAACTCGCGGATCGAGGATTTGCGGGCGGCCGCATCGGTGGTCAGGGGGCGCAAGGTCGCGCGCTCGGTTCGACAAGCGCTCGTTGTACCAGGCTCGGGGCTGGTCAAGGCACAGGCCGAGCGCGAGGGGCT
>DMUF01000206.1:1983-6611 GCA_003476445.1 Gammaproteobacteria bacterium
TGTTCCATGTGTCTGGCGATGAATCCGGACCGATTGCTGCCCGGTGAGCACTGCGCGTCAACCTCCAACCGGAATTTCGAGGGGCGCCAGGGTCATGGCGGTCGCACGCATCTGGTCAGTCCGGCCATGGCGGCGGCGGCGGCGATTGCCGGTCACTTTGTGGACGTGAGGGATTGGGTGTGAAATCAGTCAGCATCGTTTCCGGTAGCGTCGCGCCGCTCGATCGCGCGAACATCGATACCGATCAGATCATTCCCAAGCAGTTTCTCAAGTCGATCCGCCGGACCGGATTTGGCGACTATCTGTTTGACGCCTGGCGGTTTCTTGATGAGGGTGACCTCGGCATGACGCCGAATGAGCGTCGTATCAATCACGGGTTCGTGTTGAACGATCCGCGGTACCAGGGCGCGGGGGTGCTGCTGACACGCGCCAATTTCGGTTGCGGTTCGAGTCGTGAGCACGCGGTCTGGTCGCTACTTGAATACGGCATTCAGTGTGTGATCGCCCCGAGCTTCGCCGATATTTTCTACAGCAACTGTTTCAAGAACGGTTTGCTGCCGGTCACGCTGGAGGAATCCGAGGTGGATGAACTGTTCGAACTCGCCTCCGGGTCCGAGCCGCTGACGCTTACCGTCGACCTCCATGCGCAGACCGTTCAGGCAGCGACAGGCAAGATCTGGTCCTTCCCGATGGATCCGGACCGAAAGCGCACGCTGCTCGAGGGCCTCGACGAAATCGAGGTGACCCTCGCTCACCGTGCGGATATCGAAGCTTTCGAAGCGCGCTATCAGTCCCGCCATCCGTGGCTGCAGCGTGGTCGCGCGTGAGCCATTAACGGACAGTCGGTTCTCGATTACTAATTCAGAAAGGGGATTTAAATGGCTGAAAGCCATCAGATTCTTATTCTCCCGGGAGACGGGATCGGACGCGAAGTGGTGCCAGCCGCGGTGGCCGTCATGGAAGCGGCGGCAAAGCGTGTCGGGTTATCGCTGAGCTTTGTCGAAGGGCTGTTGGGCGGTTGCGCCATTGACGCAACCGGGCAGCCGTTGCCTGAAGAAACCCTGCGCCTCGCGAAGGCGTCGCGCGCTGTACTGCTCGGAGCCGTCGGCGGTCCCGCGTGGGATTCTCTGCCAACCTCCTCGCGTCCGGAGCGCGGACTGCTTGGTCTGCGCGCCGGGCTTGGGCTCTTTGCCAATCTGCGGCCCGCACTGCTCTTCCCCGCGTTAGCCGACGCCTCATCGCTGAAGCCTGAGCTGGTGGCCGGGCTCGATCTGCTTATCGTGCGTGAACTTACTGGCGGCATCTATTTCGGCGAACCGCGGGGTATCGAGGTCGTCAACAATGAGCGACGCGGGTTCAACACCGATGTCTATAGCGAGCACGAGATCGATCGGATTGCGCGGGTCGCGTTCGAGCTGGCGCGCAAGCGGCAGCGCCGACTCTGCTCTGTGGACAAGGCCAACGTGCTCGAAGTTACGCAGCTTTGGCGCGAAGTCGTGACGAGCGTTGGCAAGGAATATCCGGATGTCGAGCTGTCACACCTGTATGTCGACAACGCCGGCATGCAGCTGGTGCGCGCGCCCAAGCAGTTCGACGTGATGGTCACCGGTAATCTGTTTGGCGACATTCTTTCGGATGTGGCTGCCATGCTGACCGGCTCGCTCGGGATGCTGCCGTCTGCCTCGCTCGCGGCGAGCGGGCAGGGGCTTTATGAACCGGTACACGGCTCTGCGCCGGATATCGCGGGACAGGACAAGGCCAACCCGCTCGCGACGATCCTCTCGGTGTCGATGCTGTTCCGTTACAGCCTGGATGCCCCGGAAGCGGCCGATCTCATTGAACGCGCGGTGGATCAGGTGCTAGCAGAGGGCTACCGGACAGCGGATATCGTCGGGTCCGGCGATCCCGCCGCCGTGCGGGAAGTGGGCACGCGCGCGATGGCAGACCAGGTGCTGCGCCTTGTGGAAACACTGGAGACCCGATCGTGAAAACAGTGAATATTGCGATTGCAGGAGCAACCGGCGCAGTCGGCGAAGCGCTGCTTGAGATACTCGAGCAACGAAATTTCCCTGTCGATCGCCTGCATCTGCTGGCGAGCGAGCGTAGCGTGGGCAAACGGCTGCAGTTCCGCGGCCGCTCGATCAAGGTCGAAGCACTGGACGATTTTGACTTCGCCGATGTCCAGATCGGGCTCTTTTCTGCCGGTGGCGGCCGTTCCGCCGAGCATGCGCCCAGAGCCGCTGCGGCAGGCTGCGTGGTCATCGACAATACGTCGCACTTCCGCTACGAGCCCGACATTCCGCTCATCGTGCCGGAGGTCAATCTGCATCGCCTCGATGAGTACAAGAATCGCAACATCATCGCGAATCCGAATTGCTCAACCATTCAGATGGTTGTCGCGTTGAAGCCGATTCACGATGCTGCGCGCATTACGCGGATCAATGTCGCGACCTACCAGGCGGTCTCCGGGGCCGGCGCCAGCGCCATCAGAGAACTTGCAGGACAGACTGCCAACCTGCTGAATACTAAAGAAATTGAAGTAAAGGCGCTGCCGAAGCAGATCGCCTTCAATGCCGGCCTGGAGCCGGATGTCTTCATGGACAACGGCTTTACCAAGGAAGAAATGAAAATGATCTGGGAGACACAGAAGATTCCAGAGGACGCCAGCATCGGCGTGAATCCTACCTGCGTGCGTATTCCCGTCTTCTTCGGGCACTCTGAGGCGGTGCATATCGAAACAGAGCGGAAAATCACGGCAAGTGAAGCGCGTGAACTTCTGCGGCGGGCACCCGGCGTCGTCGTCGACGACGATCCTTCGAACAAGGGCTATCCCACGCCCGTGACTCATGCGGCTGCGCAGGACCCGGTCTTCGTTGGCCGCATCCGTGAGGATCTGTCGCACCCTCGCGGCCTCAATTTCTGGATTGTTGCGGACAACGTCCGCAAGGGTGCTGCGCTCAACAGCGTGCAGATCGCAGAGGCCTTGTTGCCGCGGCTCTGACGGACACGCGCAGGCGGCGTCTGAAGCTGTTGCCGCCTGCACGACCGGGTTAGTGTTCTCAACGGGAGACGCGCCGAGTTGCGCGCGTCCAGCAGGGCGGGGCAGCCCTCCTGCCTTTCGGGGGTATCTTGTCAGCGATCGTCTTTCATCCTGCTGTCCGGGTTCAGGCACACAAACCTGTCCCACGGGCTCTTCGCCTGATCATCGTTGCGCTCTTAACCGTGCTCATCGTGCCCGCCGCCTTCGCGGTGGGGTTCGGTGATGTCCGCGTTCTCTCCGCGCTGAACGAACCGCTTCGCGCGGAGATTCCCTTGCTCGACAGCAGCGAACTTGAGGCTGAAGAGATACAGGTGCGTCTCGCGGATGCCCGAACCCTGCAGCAGATGGGGATCGAGGAGCAATCCATCCCTGACGATCTAGAACTCAACCTGGAATTCGCGACCGGCGAGCCGCGGGTCGTCGTTCGGTCTCGCGGGCCAGTCACGGAACCGTATCTCGCGCTGGTGCTCGAACTGCTCGTGCCTGAAGGGCTGTTGTTGAAAGAATTCACCCTGCTGCTGGATCCGCCGCAGACGTCCATCGTGCCGATCGGGCCAGCTTTCAGGGCAGAAGACTCGGGAGCAGACACCCGGGCGCTGCCCCCCGATACAGCGCTCGCGGCAGGGGATGGCGCGGGTTCAGCGGAAGCGGACGTTGAGGTTGCCCAACCCGAGCCCACACTGGAAAAGGGCGCTGCCGGGGCTGATGACGGGTGGTACCGGATGGGTGACGCGCCGGAGACGCTCTGGCGCATTGCAAGCAAGCACCGTCCAGCGCCGGGCATCACGACCCAGCAAACGATGATCGCGATCCTGCGCATGAATCCGTCCGCTTTCATTGACGGCAATATCAACCGGCTCAAGGCATCACAAACGCTTCGCCTGCCAAGCGCAGAAGAGGCGACCGAGCTCTCGGCGGCAGCGGCCTTCGAGGCGGTGCAAACACAAGCGGCGGCATGGAACGGTCAACCTGCAGCCCCGCCGGTTAATGCGCGTTCGGATTTGCGGTCGACCTTGCCCGAAGTGGTGCGCGCTCCTGTTGCAGCTGATCCCGTTCCGCCATCGACCGATCTGCCGGCTGTGGATGTTTCGAGTGCCGCCGCAACCCAAAGCGAGGGCCGGCTTGAGATCGTCGCTGATTCCGCAGCGCTGCAGGCAGACAACGATCGACTCGTCGCGGAGGCTGAGCAGTTGCGAAGCGAGCTTGCGGCGGCGCGCGCGGAAGCGGCGTTAGCGCTTGAGTCTCGTGATCGGGAGATGGACGCACTCAGGAGCCAGGTGGAACGGCTGAAGGAAGCCGCTCGTATGACCGAGTCTCGGGCGTCTTCCCGCGAGACGCGGGCGTCCGATTCGTTGATCGGTTCAACGGTTCTTGGATCGGTGATCATGTTGCTGGTTGGAATGGGGCTTGCGGCAGGATTTTTCTGGTGGCGCAGTCGTTCGAGCCGCAACGCGTCTGCTGCAGGGCTTACGTCGCCGATCGCGACGGAAAAGGAGGCGCGGGATGCGAAGCCGCCGCTTGCCCAAGAAATCGCGGCGATTGAGCGATCCATTCCGCCGCCGCCGTGGGTGCAGCCGCTGACGTCTTC
>DMUF01000087.1:0-11528 GCA_003476445.1 Gammaproteobacteria bacterium
CCGTCCCAGTCGACGGGAAACTGCGCGCGCCAATACTCGTGCGCCAGATCGCCGGACACGATGAGTGTTGGGCAGCGCACGTTGCGCCAGAACGGTTCCGTATCGGCACGGCGGGTGCGCGCCGTGAAGGTCATCGCAATCCGCGGATCGAACGCCCAGACCAGCGAACCGTCGGCTTGCCGGTTGGTGGCGACCCGTGCGATGCGGTCTGCCTCCGCGGGGTCGAGGCGCGGATTGTTAGCGAGCAGTCGTTGAGCCGCGAACGCGAGGTCTGGCAGCGGGCGCTGGCGCGTGGGTGCGCCAAGCGCGGCCAGAAGATGTTGCCCGTAACCTGTGAGCCACCCATCTGGCGCCTCGTCGTCCGGACGGTCCGGTGGGCCGAGGCCCTCAACGACGATCGCTGTGCGCACGAGCGTGGGAAAAACCGAGGCGAAACGCACCAGAATCTGGCCGCCGAGGCTGTGCCCGAAAACATGCGCGTCCGATAGTCCTCGCGCTCGCCACAGCGCGTTGAGATCGAACAGGTAGTGCTCGAAGGTGTAGCAGCCGGGTTGGTCGCTGCGTCCGTGGCCACGCAGCTCCAGCAGCAGCACCCGGTAACGCTCGGTGAGCCGCTCTGCCACGGGCAGCAGGCTCTCTGCCACATCGCGCATGCCGTGCAGCATCACTACCGGCGGTCCGTCGGCGGGACCGCTTTCGAGCACCGACAGGCGGACGCCGTTCGCGTCCACCCAGTGCTGTTCCCAGGACATCAGTCCACGCTGACGCGACGAAACGCCGGCGGACGCTTCTCGATGAAGGAACGCACGCCTTCACGGAAATCCTCCCGCTTGAGGCTCTCGTCCATCCACGTGTTGCTCTCGCGCAGCGCGTCGCCAAGGCCTAGATGCAGATGGCGATAGACCTGCGCCTTGATGACACGTAGCGACGTGGGAGACACGCGCGCGGCAAGCTCGCGGATGTAGTTCGTGGCCGCGGCGACGGAGTCGCCCGTCTCGCAAAGACGTTCGGCCAGACCCAGACGATCCGCCTCGACGCCGTCGAATTTGCGCGAGCTCCAGAGCAGATCGAGCGCTTTGCCCGAACCGATCAGCCGCGGCAGGATCCAGCTTGCGCCGTGTTCGGCGATAAGTCCGCGTTCGGCAAACGCGGTGCTGAACTTCGCCTGCTTCTCGACGAAGCGCATGTCGCACAACAAAGCGAACACGAATCCGAGACCGGCGCAGGCGCCGTTCACGGCCGCGATGACCGGCTTGCGCACGGAGATCAGGTAGGTGAAGGCGTGACCGAACTGATCGCCCAGCGTGGGATCACCGGGTTCGGCGGTCAGGTGCGAGAGATCCTCGCGCTCGTTACCGCCACTCGCCATGCCGTTCAGCGCACCCATGTCCATGCCGGCGCAGAAGCCGCGCCCGGCTCCAGTGAGAATGATGCCGACGACGGCGTCGTCCTGTTCCGCCCGCGCGAAGGCGTGCCGTACCTCCGCCAGCATGCGGTTGGTGAAGGCGTTCAGCCGGTCCGGTCGGTTCATGGTGATCACAGCCACCGGATCGTCGACGCGGTAGGTGATGTCCTGGTATTCGACAGCAGAGGCTTGCGTCGTCATGGTTTCCCCCAAAAATGAAAACTGCGGTCTGGACTCTAACCCAGCCGTGCGGCTTCGGTCAGCCCTCGAACCGCGCGTCGCGTGGGGTATGATGCAGCCACTGCGAGATGGGTACGGTCATGAGGCGCTATCAGCTCGGTTTGCTCGCCTTCTGCCTCGCGCTCGTCCTTGCGATCGTGCTGCTCTTCACCTACCTCGGGCGCGCTGCGGCAGCCATGGTCGTGGATGGCGAGCAGCGATCCGCACCGTACTACCTCTTTCAATGGCTCCCCGGTACAGCTGATACGTCTGCTGAACCCCGTTCCGCTTACCAAGACGCGCTGATGGCCGTGGCTGCCGTAGACGGTGGCAGTCTCCTGTGGTCAACAACGTCGCTGCGCCGGCAGGGCACACGCTCGCGTCGTGGCTCGAGTCGGCAGCCGCTGGTCGCGCTTGATGTCATCGAGTTCACCACGGGAATTGGTCTCGTGCAGATGCTTACCAACAGTGAGTTTCGGGAGCTTGATGCCACGCTGCCGTTGATGCCGCTGCGTGCCGGCACTGCTGCTCCGCCGCGCGACCTCGACCCCACGGCGCCGGCGCTCTTCATCCTGTTCGAGGATCTGTCGGGTGCATCTGCCTCTGCGCTCGTCGATCCGCGCGGGCGCGGATGGCTGCGCGCCCTGGCGGCGCACGGTGGCAGGGTAAGCTGGCAGGGGGACCTCACCTGGTGGGGAACGGAGGCGATCTGGAACCGTTTTCTGGTGCTGCAGTTTGCGCAACCGGACGCGCTGGAGCGCTGGCTCCGGGATCCGGACACGCGTACCGGGCGGGCCCTTGTCAGCCGTGAGCTGGGCGACTTTCTGATCCTTCGAATACCAGCGCAGACCGGGGTCGCCGCCGATGAAAGAAGCGCACTTCCCGATACTCGTCAAATTCGCCCAGGTTCGGCATCGTAAGCGCCTCGAGTGATCCGAGACTGCGGTAATCGGGATCCGGCAGCACGCGAATTCGCGAGTCCGCAATCAGCACCTCGTGCGCCAGTCGACCTGCAGCCTCGAGCAGCGGCAGGTTCGCGCGGTCGTAGAGGACGTCGGCCATCAGCACGATGTCGAGCCCGTCTGGAACCTGGGCGAGGTCGGCGCAGGGCAGCAGAGTGACGTTGTTGCGTGCGGCATTCTCCATCGTCGCCAGTAGCGCGTCGGAGTCATTGTCACAGGCCACCACGGTGGCTGCGCCCGCGAGCGCGGCGGCGATGGCCACGACGCCGGACCCCGATCCGAGGTCGAGCACGCGTCGACCGCGCACCCAGTGTGGTTCGCTGAGTAATCGCTGCGCGAGGCCAAGCCCGCTGCCCCAGCAGAAGGCCCAGTAGGCGGGGCGTGCGATGACGGCCCGCATCACGTCGGGCGGTAGCGGGCCAGTGGGAAAATCGTGATTGATGAGCGCAAGGGTAAGGCTGCCGCATCCGGGCAGCCGCTGGGGCTCCAGGCGCGCCATCGGCAGCGTCTGCTGCAGCCGCGCTTCAAGTCCCTTGTCAGGGGCACGCGGGCTCGTGGCCGGGGCGCCCCCTGTCGGGGATTCAGTGCTCGACATCGTGAAGACCTTTTGTTTTCATCTTGCGGAATTTTTTCCCGATCCTGCGCCCGATGCGCTCTGCGCCGTCGGGGGCCCTGAGAATCTCTGGGGGAGCCAGCATGCCCATGATCCTGAACGAAGAGCAGACCATGCTCAAAGACAGCGCGCGGGAGTTCTGCGCCAACAACGCGCCGATCGGTCAGCTGCGCAAGCTGCGCGACAGCGACAATCCGGACGCGTTCGATCGTGACACCTGGAAGGGCATGACCGATCTGGGCTGGGCTGGCATTCCGTTCCCCGAGGAGTTCGGCGGTCTCGCCTTCGGCTACAAGGGGCTGGGCGTCGTCACCGAGGAAACCGGCCGCACGCTGACCGCGAGTCCGCTGTTCGCGTCGGTCTGGCTCGCGGGCACGGCGATCAACCTTGGCGGCAGCGCGGCGCAGAAGAACGAGCTGCTGCCGGCCATTGCGTCTGGCCAGCTGCTCATGGCCATCGCTCTCGAAGAATCCCACCGGCACAGTGCGTATGGAATCGCGACCACGGCGGTGGCGAGCAATGGCGGCTGGGAAATCAACGGCCGCAAGACGTTCGTACTCGACGGCAACTCTGCTGACAAGCTGATCGTTGTTGCCCGCACCTCGGGTCAGGCGGGCGAGCGCGCGGGGTTGAGTCTTTTCATTGTTGATCGGTCCGCCGCCGGCGTGACGGTTCAGCGCACGAAAATGACGGACTCGCGCAATGCCGCCAACATTGAATTCAACGGCGTGCGCGTGAATGCGGACGCGTTGGTTGGCGCGGCCGGCGCGGGTGCGGACATTCTTGATCCGACGCTCGACATTGCGCGTATCGGACTCACGGCGGAAATGCTCGGCAGCCTGCAGGAGTGTTTCGAGCGCACCGTGAAGTACCTGAAGGAGCGCGAGCAATTTGGCGTGAAGATCGGCACGTTCCAGGCGCTCAAGCATCGCGCGGCGGACATGTTCTGCGAAGTTGAACTCTCCCGCTCCTGCGTCCTCGAAGCGCTCACGGCGCTGGACGAGGGGCGTGACGCGAAGGAAGTGGCCAAGCTTGCGAGCCTGGCCAAGGCGAAGGTCGGTGACACCTATCACCGGGTGTCGCGTGAAGGCATCCAGATGCACGGCGGTATCGGTATGACCGACGAGTTCGACATCGGGTTTTTCATCAAGCGCGCGGCGGTGGCAGAACAGACCTTGGGTGATGCCAATTTCCACCGCAGCCGCTACGGCGACCTCGAAGGCTACTGATTCGGCGCGCGGCGCCGGATTCCCATCACGCGTCCCACCTGCGCGGGTCGTTCCAGCGACCCGTGCAGCGTCATGAGCGCGCCCAACCGTGTTTGCACCGCCTCAGGAAACGCCGCGCTCCGGCGTGTGGTCAGGTCTACATGTAACGCGAGCTGTTCCGAGGTTGCCGCCAGGTAACCCGCGGTCGCGTGGTACATCGACTCAAAGAAGTGGAGCCGTTTGCCGTCCCAGTCGAGCAACTGGAACGTGACCTTCAGCGGGTCGTCGAGCAGCAGTTCCTGCAGGTAGTTCACATGGATTTCGGCGGTGAAGCAGGTCCCCTCCCCACGCCTCACGTAGGCTTCACCGATGCCAAGTTCATCGTAGACGTGATCCAGCGCGCGATCGAAGGCGAGGTTGTAGTAAGCCATGTTCATGTGACCGTTGTAGTCGATCCAAGCGGGCTCTACGCGTTGCTCGGGGCAGACGATCAGCGACTCGTTCATGAGCGAGCTCCGTTCCGCAGTTCGGGATTATTCAGCAAAGGGTAGCGCGAATGTCGTCTTGACCCCTTCCGACGTGACGCAGATCATCATCGCGTCGTTAAACAGGGGTCGCGCTTGAGTTCATCACCGGCGCTCACGTTTCCGCGCAAGCTGGCCTATGGTATCGGGCAGATCGCAGAAGGTCTCAAAAACGGCGCCTTCGGTGCCTTCCTCTTTTTCTATTACGTTCAGGTGCTGGGGCTTTCCGGCAGTTATGCCGGGCTTGCGGTCGGTATCGCGCTGATCGTCGATGCCATCACCGACCCCATGGCGGGCTCTATCTCGGATAATTGGCGCTCCCGCCTCGGGCGTCGGCACCCCTTCATCTATGCGGCCATCGTGCCCATGGCCATCTGCTTTTTCGCGCTTTTTTCGCCGCCTGATCTCGGGCAATTCGGACTCTTTCTCTGGCTGCTGACCTTTGCCGTTCTGACCCGGGTAGCCATGACCCTGTACCACGTGCCCTACACCGCGCTGGGCGCGGAGCTCACCGGCGACTTCTCCGAACGCACCACAGTGGTTGCCTATCGCCAGTTTTTCGGCACCTTCGGTGGGCTTGCGGCCTATGCCATCGGTTTTGGCATCTTCTTTCGTGCGACGCCCGAGGTGGCCCATGGTCAGTTTCGCACTGAGTCCTACCTGCCGTTCGCAGCGACGTTGGCGGTCATCATGGTGCTTGCGGTGCTGGCATCAGCTCGGGGCACACAGGTATTCATCCCCCATCTTCCGCAGCCGCTGGGCGCACCGGAGCGCGTGACCGCCTGGGGCGCGCTCGTGCGCATGTTCAGAGAACTGGTCGAGGCGCTGGGCAACCGCTCCTTTGCCTGGCTCTTTGTCGGCGTGCTCGTGGTCTTCACCATGGTGGGTGTCGACGCGTCTCTGAACCTGCATATGAACACGTATTTCTGGGAGCTCGGCAGCGGCGGCAACTTCTTCTATTTCGCCGCAGCGCCGTTTGGCGTCATGTTTGGGGCGCTGTTTACGCGGCGCCTGAATGAGCGCTTTGACAAGAAACCCTCAATCGTTTTTGGCACGGGATGGTGGGCGCTGTGTCAGATCACTCCCGTACTGCTGCGATTCGCTGGGCTGCTTCCGGAGAACGGTACTGACGCGCTGCTCTGGACATTGGTGGCGTTCAAGTTCGCACAAGGGGTGGGCGTGGTGCAGGCGCTGATCACTTTCAGCTCGATGGTCGCAGATATCGTCGACGAGCACGAACTGAAGACCGGCAAGCGTCAGGAGGGCGTGTTTTTCGCGTCCGTATCGTTCTCTGGCAAGTTCACCACCGGCATCGGCAGCGTGGTGGCAGGGCTCACCCTTGATCTCATCGACTGGCCTCGCGGCGCCGCCATTCAATCCGCGGCTGACGTGCCCGCGGAAACACTCATGTGGCTGGGGCTTCTCTATGGTCCGATCGTGTCCGGCTTTGCCGTGGTTAGTGTGTACTGTTATGCGCAGCACCACCTGACCCGTGAGCGCCATGCGGAGATCGTAGCCGCCCTCGCCGAACGGCGCGCGCGAGCCGCTGCCTTTGCCGCAGTGCCGGCCGAAGTCACCGCCGAAGTCAGACCTTCACCGGGGTGAGCGTGTAGTTGATCTGCGAGGCGTGAAACAGGTGCGCCAAACGCCGCTCGAAGAAATCCTGCGTCTTCAGATTCAGGTTGGTGAATTTTTCCAGCAGCCGCCCGAGGGTCCGATCCAGGAACGAGTAACGATAAAACTGGATGTTGATTCGTTCGACACGAAAGCGCACGTCGGAGTAGAAATTGGGCACGGTTCGGGCCATGGGCTGATCTTCGCGGCTGCAGAAGTAGTACATCGAGTACAGTCCGAAGAAGCGGACGTGAGTCGGGTCGGAATGACCATAGACGTTGGAGAAGTGCGGCACCACGATCTCGATACGCGCATCCGGTTTGCAGACGCGGTGGATCTCTCGCATGAGCGGCAGCAGGTTCTGCACGTGCTCCAGAGCGTGGCGGGTGTAGATCGCCTCGCAACAGTTGTCGGGCAGCAGGTCCAGTGGTTGATTCAGATCAGCGACGATGTCGCTGCCCAGCCTTTCCACCAGATCGACCCCAAAGTACCCGGAGCGTGCGCGGGCCCCGCAGCCGAGATCGAGACGCAGGGCGGCGCCCCGCTCCAGTTCCTGGGTAATGACTGGATTGACGATTTTCACGAGAGACTGTCCCTGGCTTGTTGCACGCTGGCGAAGAATGCCTGAAATCGGCGCGCCGATTGTGGCGGATCTGCGCCAACTTGCCCCCGCTTTGTAAGCCGCTCTCTTTGAAAAATCCGACTAGGGGAAAGTGCGGATGGGAGATTCATCGCGTAGGCGACAACGTCGACCGCTTGCACTGATGTCGAACACATGACGAACCTGCCTGTCCGTCGTCGCCTGGCTCGCTGGCTCCCGATTCTTGGCTGGTTGCCGGATTACGAGCGGTCCTGGTTGCGCGCCGATCTGGGCGCTGGGCTTGCGATCGCCGCGCTCCTGTTGCCGGTGGGTGTCGCCTACGCCCAGGCGGCGGGGTTGCCACCGATCGCCGGGCTCTATGCCACCATCGTTCCCCTCATGGTGTATGCGGCATTTGGGCCCAGTCGCGTGTTGGTTCTTGGCCCCGATTCCGCGTTGACCGCCCTCGTGCTCGGGGTGGTCGTGGTTCACGCGCATGGCGATCCGGCGCGCGCCATGGCTATCGCGGCGGGCATGGCGATCGTGTCAGGCGTCGTGTGTCTTGTTGCCGGTGCGGCGCGGCTCGGGTTCGTGGCGGAACTCCTGTCGAAACCGATCCGATTTGGCTACCTGAACGGCATTGCGCTCACCATGATTCTGAGTCAGCTGCCCGTGCTGCTCGGCATCGATGTCGGCCGCATCATGGATCCCGCAGGATTTCGGCGCTTCCTTCACATCCTGCTCAACGCCGGTTGGCATCTCCCGACCGCGCTCCTTGGCAGCGCCACGTTGCTGTTTCTGCTTCTGCTGCGCCGCTGGCCGCGCTTTCCCGCCGTGCTGTTCGCGGTGGTGTTATCGACGGTATGCGTGGTGGTTCTGGATCTCGCCGCTGCTGGCGTGACGCTGGTGGGGGACCTGCCGGCAGGTCTGCCACAGCTCAGCTTTCCGCTACTCGATGCATCTGATCTTGCGGCCGTGCTTGCGGGCGGCGTCGCCGTCGCACTGGTATCGGTTGCGGATACCAGTGTGCTGTCGCGCACGTATGCCTTGCGTCTCGGGCAGCGGGTGGACCCGAATCAGGAGATGATCGGGCTGGGCCTCGCCAATCTCGCCACGGGGTTCCTGCAAGGCTTCCCGGTCAGTAGCAGCTCGACGCGCACCCCGATTGCTGAAGCGGCGGGTGCCCGTACCCAGCTCGCTGGCGTGGTCGCGGCGTTGACCGTGACGCTGGTTCTGATGCTGGACAGCGGACTTCTGATCTCGGTACCGACATCCGCTCTAGCGGGGGTCGTGATCGCCGCGGCGATCAGTCTTGCAGAAGTGCGGGGAGTCGTTCGTATCGCTCGCCTTGAACCGGTGGAGTTCGGGTTGTCGGTCGTCTGCTCGCTCGGGGTGGTGGTGCTGGGTGTGCTGCAGGGGATCGGGCTTGCCATTGGTGTCGCGGTGCTCGCCTTTCTGTGGCAAAGCTGGCGCCCGCACTGGGCGGTGCTTGGGCGGGTTGATGATGTCTCCGGCTATCACGATGTGAGCCGCCATCCGGAGGCGTTGCGCATACCCGGTCTCGTCCTGTTTCGCTGGGATGCTCCGCTCTTCTTCGCCAATGCAGAGCTGTTCGCGGAGCAGGTGAATACGCTCATCGATACCGCACGGGACCCTGTGCGCGTCTTTGTCGTGGCAGCCGAACCCGTCACGCATGTGGATCTGACGGCTGCCGACATGCTCGATGATCTGCGTCAGCAGCTCGAAGCCCGGGGTATAGAGCTCGCCTTCGCGGAGCTGAAGGGACCGGTCAAGGATCATCTGCGCCGACTGGGGGTGTTTGATCGTTTCGGCGCGGAGCGGTTTCACGTGACGCTGGCACAGGCGGTGGGCGCCTACCTCGCACGTCATGCAGAGGCTCGCCCGGCTGCAAGCGACTAGATCCTCGTTAGCTTTGTCGCGCCGCGCGATAGCGGTCGCGCAGAATTCGGACCCGCTCGACGTAGACCTGTGTTTCCGCGAATGGAGGAACGCCTCCATGCCGGGTCACGTTCTCCGGCCCGGCGTTGTAAGCCGCCGTGGCGAGACGCTCGTCGCCCGCGTAGCGGGCAAGCAGCTGCGCGAGATAACGGACTCCTGCGTCGATGTTCTCGTTTACCGACCAGACATCGCGAACGCCGAGATCGCGTGCCGTACCAGGCATGAGTTGCATCAGACCTTGCGCCCCCTTGTTCGAAAGCGCGGTGGGATCGAAATTGGATTCAGCGTGAATGAGCGCCCGCACCAGAGCGTCATCCACCCCGTGCGTCCGGGCCGCGTCGTCAATAAGGGCCTCATACTTGGACGTGTGCAGTCGGGTGTTGCGCCAGTCGATGCTGGAGCTCGGGTTGCAGGCGTAGCAGGCGAAGGTCTTCACCGCATAGGCCTGTCCGGCGGGAACATGATCGGCGAAGACCGGAACACCGTCGTCCTGCGTATAGGTGAAAACGCTGCGGGTCGGGACTTTGGTGCCGTCGGTGAGCGTCGTGTCCGCAGCGGCAGCCGGGCTCGTGAGCAGGGCGATCACGAGTCCGAATCCGCCGACCAGTCGTGCCAGGACGGGAATCACGAAGCGGCGAATAGCTGCAGGTGGTGGTCGGCGCTGCCGAATTGAGTATCGATCACCAGCAGCCGCTTGAAGTAATGGCCGACGCGCAGTTCCTCGGTCATGCCCATGCCACCATGCAGCTGCACCGCATTTTCACCAATGAAAAGCCCTGTGCGCCCCACGAGATGCTTGAGTGCATGTACCGTGCGCTGCGCTGTCGGGGTGTTGCCAGCCACTTCGAGTGTGGCCCGGTACAACAGGGACTTGCACTGCTCGTACTCCATGAACATGTCCACCATCCGATGCTGCAGAACCTGGAATTCCGCCAGCGGATGATCGAACTGTTCGCGCGTCTGTGTGTAGGCCACGGTGTCCTTGTACAGAACCTCCATCGCACCGACGGCTTCTGCGGCGAGTGCGAGGATCGCGTCGTTGGCCACCGCGTTAAGGATGGCGAAGCCGCCGTCCACGGGGCCGATGATTCGACTGGCGGGCACGCGTACATCCGTCAACCGGAGCTCCGCCGCGCGCAGACCGTCCACCGTTGGAAAGCTGTCCTTCGTCAGCCCGGGTGCATCGCCATCGACGAGGAAGAGGGTGATCCCGTCGGTATCGCGCTGCCCGCCGCTGGTGCGTGCCGCGACGACGATCTGGTGAGCGCTGCCGCCGTGCAGAACCATTGATTTCTGCCCGTTCAGGACGAAGTCGGTCCCCTCTGCACGCGCGCTGGTCACCATGTCTTCGAGATCGAACCGCGCCTGCAGTTCGGCGTAGGCGAGCGCGAGCTGACGCGTCCCCTCGATCACGCCCGGCAGGAATTCGGCGCGCAGGTCCGCATTCGCGTGTCGTAGCGCGCCGCCGCCCATGACAATGCTGGCAAGATAAGGCTCGAGCACCAGACCGCGACCGAACTGCTCCATGATGACAAGCACGTCGATCTGATTGCCGCCAAGCCCGCCGTCCGTCGGATCAAAGGGCAATGCCAGCCAGCCCAGTTGTGCCATCGTCGCCCAGTGGTCACTGCTGTAGCCAAACCGGCTTTGAACGAGCGCCTGCCGCGCTGGCAACGCATAGTTGTCGTTCACAAAGCGCTGCACGCTTTCCTGCATCAGGCGCTGCTCGTCGGTCAGATCGAAATTCATGTTGCAGACCTCTTGATGCCGAGTACGTTCTTCGCGATGACGTCCTTTTGCACTTCGCTTGCACCACCGTAAATCGTGTAGGCCCTGCTCGAGAGATAACCAGACATGCCGCTGCGCGCGAACTTCGGACCAGCGCCCGCGCCGCCCCACGCAGCCGCGTAGATGCCGGCCGCGTCGACCGTGAGCTTCTGTATGCGCTGCTGGATTTCGGTGCCCTTCAGCTTGAGGATTGAAGATTCGGGCCCGGGCGCGGCGCCTGATTGGGCAGCCGCCAGGCTGCGCAGTTCGGTGAACTCCGTCGCCATGAGATCGATCTCGAGCATGGCGAGCCGAGAGCGGAAATCCGGGTCGTCGAGCAGCGTGCCGTTGCCGCGCGGCACGCGGGTCGCATTACGCTTCAACTCCTCCAGCGCCACGATGGATTTCGAGATTCCGGCAAGCCCCGTGCGCTCGTGTTGGAGCAGACCCTTGGCATAGGTCCAGCCCTTGCCCTCTTCACCGATCCGGTTTTCGATTGGCACCTTCACGTCGGTGAGAAATACCGAGTTCACGGTATGGCTACCGCCCAGGGTGATGATCGGTTTTACCTCGATGCCCGGCTGCTTCATGGGCAACAGCAGAAAGGTGATGCCGTCCTGTTTGCGTCCGCTGTCATCGGTGCGTGTGAGGCAGAACATCCAGTCCGCCATGTGCGC
>DMUF01000087.1:11875-17013 GCA_003476445.1 Gammaproteobacteria bacterium
AGATCGGAGCCGGCGCCCGGCTCGGAATAACCCTGGCACCAGTTGACGGTTCGCGCGCGAATATCCGGCAGAAAGCGCGCCTGCTGCTCGGCGTTGCCGTACGCCATGATGATGGGTGCGACCATGCCGACGCCGAATGGCAGATCGAACGGCAGGTTGGCGCGCGCTGTTTCCTGCTCCCAGATGTAGTGTTGTCCGGGTGTCCAACCCGGTCCGCCGAAGGCGGTGGGCCATTTCGGCACATCCCAGCCGCCGCGCTCGGCCGCCTTGCGAAACCAGTCAAGGCGCCACTGGGCGTAGTCGGTGCCCATCTTGTAGGCGTTGTCCTTGAAGAACTGACGCACCTCGTCGCGAAACTCGATGTCGTTCTTGCTTTGTTCCAGATCCATAGCGGTTCTCCCGATGTGGCGAATGCGTGCGGCTAGGGCAGGGGGCGCTCGCTGACCGAGCCGTCCGGATCAAAACGGTACACGCCGAAGCGCACGTACGGGTGAAGGGGCTCCGTGCCCGGCTCGGTGCGCCCTGGGATGGCGCGTACCACCGGGGGCAGGCTCTTCAGGTACGCGGCGATCGCGCGCAGATCGTCGAGGTCCAGCATGGCGTAGTTGGCGGACGGCATGACCGGCAAATGCTGATGACCGTCCTTGCTTACGCCGGTGCGCATCGCGCGCACGATATCCGCCTCACGCCAGCCGCCAAGACCGGTTTCCGGGTCCGGTGTCAGATTACGTGCAAACACGAGCCCCGGACGTTCTGCCGCGCCCTCGAATCCGGACCAGGCGATGCCGATCGTCGACCCTGCGAGCAGCGGTCCTGTGGCCTCGGTTCCCGTGAGGTAACCCTCGGTGTGGCAGCGCCCGCAACCGAGGAGTCCGACCAGGTATTCGCCGCGAGCGACGGTTTCGCTGCGTTCGCGTTTGTGGCGGTCCGACTCTGCGTTTGCGGCGGCAGGCGTGCTACCGATGGAGAGAGTGGCAAGGAGCAGACTGCCCAGGGCGAGTCGAAGAGCAGCAATCGTGACAGGCGAACGTTGGAGCATCTCGACCATCCGGCGGTGAGGGTGGGAGATGGTCCCAGATTTTGCCTCGCAGTTGTACGACCGAGATCGCGTACCGGGGCTAAGATACGTCACCCTCTCTGCTGTGAGCGCCAGGAGTCAGTTATGCAGTGTGACGGTCAACTGCGCGCGCTGATCACGCGACACCTGCAGTCTTTCGAGCCCTGGATCGCGCCGGACGCGGTCGGGCATCAGGCTGCCGTTGCCATTACCGTCACCGAGGTCGGGCCTGGCGCGGGGTTGCCCGGGCTCGATGCTGCCGGCCCTTGGGATACCCGCGCCGGGCTGGTCCTGACCCGTCGCGCGCAGCACTTGCGCAATCATCCCGGGCAATGGGCGTTCCCGGGCGGTCGGCTCGATCCGTCGGAAACCCCGGTGACAGCCGCATTGCGTGAGCTCAGCGAGGAAGTTGGTGCAACGCTGCCGTCTTCTACCGTGCTCGGTCGTCTGGACGATTTTGTGACCCGCTCCGGCTTTGTCATGACCCCGATTGTGGTGTGGGGCGGACCGAATCTGGTGCTTGCGCCGAACCCCGACGAAGTGGCTTCCATTCACCGCATTCCGGTCACGGAATTCCTGCGCGACGATGCCCCGCAATTGGAGCCGGTGCCAGAGAGTGATCGGGCGATCCTGCGTATGCCGGTCGGTTCCGATCACATTGCGGCACCGACGGCCGCGCTTTTGTATCAGTTCCGCGAGGTGTGTCTGCTTGGGCGAGCAACCCGCGTAGCGCATTTCGAACAGCCCGCGTTTGCCTGGCGCTGACCCGCGCGCGGGTCAGCCGGCCGGCGCCTCGCCGTCGGCTGTCTCGTCAATGTCCCCCTCGTCTGCACCGATGCAGTCTTCGAGCGTGCTTTTCGTGCCGAGGTGAAAGGTCGCGTAGCCCGGCATGACGAATTGGTCGAATGCCATGCCGAGCACCCGTCCGTCGCTGTCCGCGCGTATATCGTGACGCTCGTTGGACAACGGATCCACGACGCTCGCGAGCAGCTCGCCGACCGTCACCTCGGCACCCAGCGCTACCGCGCTGGCCAGAATGCCGCCGTGATCGGTGCGCACCCAGCGCGAGCGATAGCACATCGGCGCCGTTGGTGGGGCGGGGTTGTTCGCCGCGTCGCGCGGATACATCGCCCGAGCGGCGAGCAGGGTGCGCAGCGCCGCCTCGCTGGCCGCGACCGCGTCTGGCTGCACCTGCAGCGGGCCACCCGCTTCGAGCGTGACGGTGGGAATGCCTGCCTGAGTGGCGGCCGCGCGTAGCGTACCGCTCTGGCCGCCGGTGTGCAGAATGACCGTGCTGCCAAAGCCGGCGGCAAGATCCCGTGTGCCGGGATCTTCAAGATCCGCTCTGATCTGCGGAAGATTGGTGCGCTGGAATGATCCCGTGTGCAGGTCGACGAGCGCCTCGCAGCTGCGGATGACCTGGGTGAAGAGCGAGTGCGCGATACGGGAAGCAGCGCTGCCGCGTCGGTTGCCGGGGAAGAAACGATTGAGATCGCGCCGATCAGGAAGGTAGCGCGAACCCCGGTTGAACCCCTGCACGTTCACGATTGGTATACCCACCACCGTGCCTCGCAGCTGATCCGGGTCGAGATCGTTCATGATGCGGCGGACAGTCTCGATGCCGTTCAGCTCGTCGCCGTGAATCGCTGCGGTCAGGCAGAGCACCGGGCCCCGTTCAACGCCGTGTGCCACGAGCACCGTTGCCGGAATCTCGCTGGCAGCGAAGCTGTCGACGCTATCCCAGACGAGTTTGCGAAAGGTACCTGGTGACAGCGTTGCGCCGAGCAGCGCAAACGGCAGCGCGTCGGTCGCGCTGCCGAGTGCTGGGGTAAGGCTTGCGGCGTCATCGAGGCGATTATCCTGGGCGGGAACGGCTTCATTACGCTGGTCGGTTGGGGCCAGCGGCAGATCGACCGGAGTGCGCCTCTGATCGGCGGTCGCGACCGCCGGCAGCGCCAGATCCGAACTGATCTGGGTCGCGGTAGCAGATGCGTTCGTCGTCCCACCCATGTCGGCGACCGGGAGGACAAGGGCCACCGGTTCGAACGCGCGGGCCACAGGCACCGGCAGATCTGTGGGCGCAAATACATGACCAACGGGGACCGGCAGCTCTTGCGCCAGGCGCGACTGGGCCTCGACGAGCGGGGCCGCGAGCAGTAACAGAAGCGCGGCAGTGCCGGCCCGTCTGGGCGTCCATGACATGAGGTCAGTATAGCGGCGGCCACGAAGCTCGCTGAAAAGCCGCTGTTCGCGGTGGCAGCCTCGGGCAAATGCGCCTGCGAACGCCCTTGATTGACCGTTCACGGTGATTTGCCCACACTGCGCCTCCCCGCAAATCTCCGAAGAGGTGCTCTCATGTCCATCAAGGAAGGCGACAAGCTGCCGGAAGCAACCCTGCACGTGATGAAGGAAGGTCGTCCGACGGCGATCAAGACCAGCGAGCTCTTCGCCGGCAAGAAGGTGGTTGCCTTCGCGGTGCCTGGCGCGTTTACGCCCACCTGCTCCAACACCCACCTTCCGGGCTATGTGGTGCACGCCGACGATATCAAGGCGAAGGGTGTCGACAGCATCGTCTGCATTTCCGTGAACGACGCGTTCGTCATGGACAGCTGGGGCAAGGCTTCGAATGCTGAACACCTCGTCATGGTCGGCGACGGCAACGGCGAGTTCACCCGCGCCATGGGCCTGGAGATGGACGGCAGCGGCTTTGGTCTCGGCAAGCGCTCGCAGCGCTATGCGATGATCGTCGAAGACGGCGTGGTCACGCGCCTCAATGTCGAAGCGCCCGGCAAGTTCGAAGTGAGCAAAGCTGAGGCCATTCTCGCCGCGCTGTAAGCGCGCGCGCTGTAAGCCCGTTCGCCCGGCGTGCCCGCTGATGCGGCGCGCCGGGACCGACTGCGCGCCGCCGGCGGTCATGCCTTGCTGGCGGGGCGCGGTCGAATCAGACACTCCTGGGCGGCAGTTGCAACAAGCTGCCCACCACGGTCAAAAAACTGCCCGCGTACAAAGCCTCGTGCACCGCTTGCATTCGGCGATTCCTTGGCGAAGAGCAGCCAGTCGTCCGCCCGAAAGGGTCGATGAAACCAGAGCGAATGGTCAAGGCTCGCACCCTGCACTTCCTCCCGCATGCGCGCGCGTCCGTGCGGCAGCATCGATGTGCTCATGAAATCGAGGTCGGACATGTATGCCAGAACGGCAAGGTGCACTTCCGGATCGTCGGGCAGCGGGTCGCGGGTGCGCAACCAAGTGTGTTTGTAAGGTGGATGTGGATTGCTTTCGGTGCCAGCCAGGCGTTCCACCTGTTTGCTCTCGATAGCGTCGAAGCGGAATGCGTAACGCAGGACGCTGGGGTCCTGTTGCGCGAGTTCCGCGAATACTTCGCGCTCGCCGCGCAGCGCCTCCGGGGGCGGTACGTCCGGCATAGGGAGCGCATGCTCCACGCCTGCCTCGAGCTTCTGCCAGGAGGACGCGAGCGTGAAGATCGCGCGGCCGTGCTGCACGGCGACGACCCGTCGGGTAGCGAAGCTGCGCCCATCGCGAATGCGGTCAACCTCGTAGAGGATCGGGACTTTCCAGTCCCCGGGTCGCAGGAAGTACGCGTGCAGCGAGTGCAATGACAGCGCCCGGTCGACCGTGCGGTAGGCCGCGGTGATGGCCTGCGCGAGGACCTGCCCGCCAAACACGTGCTCGGTATCGTGATTACGACCGCGATACAGGTTCTGCTCGATACGCTCGACGTTCAGGAGGTCGAGAATGTCCTTCAGCACGGGGTTCATGGAGGCTGGCTGCTGCGCGGGTGAGCTGGCATTCTAGCGTATTCCCGCTCGTACTGGTTTCCGTCGGAGATACGGCAGATGACGCTCACAGTCTATGGTCAGGCGCAGAGTCGCGCGGTGCGCGCGCTGTGGATGGTCGAGGAATTGGGAATTCCCTACACCCACGTTCCCACGCGTTTTGCGGACGAGGCGAAAGGCGCCGAGTTTCGCGCGGTGAATCCAAACGGCCGCGTGCCCACCATCGACGATGATGGTTTTGTGGTTTTCGAGTCCATGGCGATCAACCTGTATCTCGCCAAGCGCTA
>DMUF01000035.1:0-12059 GCA_003476445.1 Gammaproteobacteria bacterium
GCCATGTGGTCCGCGTTGAACGTGCACCAGCCGAGCGCAAGTTCTGACAGATCACCCGTGCCCACCAGCAGCCCGCCAATCTGGTTCGCATGGTTAAAGAGCAGTTGGGTGCGCTCCCGCGCCTGCGCGTTCTCGAACACGATGTCGTTGCGCGTGGTGTGGCCGAGATCGGCAAGATGCTGAGTGACTGCGGCGTGGATCGGTATTTCCTTGAGCGTCACGCCCACCGCCCGGCACAGCGCCCGAGCGCTTTCCAACGTGCGCTCCGAGGTACCGGGACCGGGCAGCGTGAGCGGGCTCAGGTCGGACAAAGGGCGACCGAGTTTCGTGAGCGCATCGAGACAAACGAGAAAGGCGAGCGTGCTGTCGAGTCCGCCGGACAGCCCGATCACCAGCCGGGCGCTGCCCGCAGACAGCACGCGCCGGGCGAGGCCCGTGGACTGGATCGCGAGTATTTCCGCCGCGCGAGCTTCGAACTCGCCTTCATCACCGGGCACGAACGGGTGCGCGTCAACGCCACGCCGCAGGCTGTCGATGGTCGCAGGCCGCGGCGCACATTCAACAAGCGGGAGCGAAGCGCCGCGCGGCACCGCAGCAAACGTGGTGTTGCGCAGCCGGTCGTGCCGTAGCCGCTCGATGTCGAACTCCAGCAGGAGGGAGGTACCGGAAAATTCAAAACGGTTCGATTCGCCGAGGAGCTGGCCGTTCTCTGCCGCGAGCAGATGCCCGCCAAACACCACGTCCTTGGTCGACTCCAGCGGACCGCTACCGGCGTAAAGGTAGCCGCACAGCCCGCGCGCGCTGGTCATGCGCACCAGATCGCGCCGATAGTCCGCCTTTGCAACCAGCTCATTGCTCGCCGACGGATTCAGAATCAGGTCGGCGCCGGCCAGACAAAGCGGAATTCCCGGTGGCTCCGGTGCCCACAGATCCTCACAGAGTTCGATCCCAAACCGCGTATGACCGATGCTGAAGAGCTGGGCCGCGGACACGCGAAAAGAACCCAGAACCGGATCGGCGACCGTTTCATCAACCCCAGCACCGCTCGCGAACCAGCGCCGTTCGTAGAACTCATCGTGGTTGGGCAGATGCGTCTTCGGCACAACGCCGCACACTCGGCCCCCCGCCAGCACGACCGCGGCGTTCAGCATGCGCCCATCGCGCGTCTGCCAGGGGAAGCCGACGATCAGCGTGACCGATCGGTCCGCAGTTGCCTGAGCGAGACGCACCAGCGCCCGCCTGGCCGCCTGATGCAGTCCCGCTGAGAAAAACAGGTCCTCGCAGCTGTAGCCGGTCAGTGCGAGTTCCGGGAACAGCACAAGGCTCGCGCCGCGGGCGGCGAGGTCGTCCGCCAGAGCCAGAATCTGCTCGGCGTTCGCCGCCGGGTCGGCAAGCGCAAGCGCCGGCGCAGCCGCGGCCACGCGAATGAACCCGAGTTCACAGAAATCGATTGCGGCATCCATGGCCGGATTCTACCCGCGTTGCTGGTGCGGCGGTCTCGCGTTTTCCCGCCAAAGCCGCGAGAATCCGGTGCACAACTATTTTTTAACCATGAACCTGGCTTGAGAGGGGCACGCATGAATTTCGAATTCTCTGAAGATCAGAACCTGCTGCGGGAGCAGGCACGTGGATTCCTCGCGGACAACTGCCCGACGACGGTGGTGCGCAAGGTGCTGAACGCCGAGACCGGTCACGATGCCGATCTCTGGCGCAAAGTGGTGGACATGGGCTGGACCGCGACGGCGATTCCAGAGGAATTCGGCGGGCTGGGGCTCGGTTACCTGGAGCTCTGCGTCATCGCCGAGGAACTCGGACGCGCGGTCGCACCGATTCCCTTCTCCTCTTCGGTGTACCTTGCGACAGAGGCTCTCTTGCTCGCAGGCTCCCAGGCACAGAAAGAAAAGTGGTTGCCGAAACTCGCCGCCGGCGAGGTGATCGGCACGTTTGCCATGGCCGAGGGCGCGGGACGCACCACGGCAAAATCCATCAAGACCCGGGTTTCCGGTGGTCGCATCACCGGCACCAAGGTGCCGGTGCCGGATGCTGCCGTCGCGGGAATCGCGGTCGTGCTCGCCGGCCATAACGGCGGCGACGGCGGCACGCTCTGCCTGGTCGAGCTCGGTCAAGGGACGTCGGTCACCCCGGTTCGAACGGTCGATCCCAGCCGCGGTCACGCTGAGCTGCGCCTCGACGGCGCAGCCTGCGAGATCCTCGGTCGCGAGGGCGAAGGCTTCACGCTCACGCAAACGATCCTCGATCGCGCCGCGGTGCTGTTTGCCTGGGAACAGGTCGGGGGCAGCGAAGCCGCGCTCGAGCAGGCGCGCGCCTACGCGCTCGGCCGTTATGCGTTCGGTCGCCCGATCGCTTCTTACCAGGCGATCAAGCACAAGCTCGCCAACATGTACGTCAAGAACACACTGGCCCGCTCGAACTGCTACTACGGCGCCTGGGCGCTGAACGCCAACGCACCGGAACTCCGCGTTGCCGCGGCCACCGCGCGGGTCTCCGCCACACAGGCGTATTACTTCGCCTCGAAAGAAAACATCCAGACCCACGGCGGCATGGGCTACACGTGGGAATTCGACTGCCAGTTCTATTATCGCCGCGCCAAGCTACTGTCCGTTGCCATTGGCAGCGAGGCGCTGTGGCAAGACCGGCTTATCACCGCCATCGAACAAAACACCGCCGCCTGAAGCGCGAACAACGAGGAGTACAGCATGGATTTCAGTGATTCCCCGAAAGAAGCAGCATTCCGCGCCGAAGCCAAGGCCTGGCTCGCAAGCAACGTTCCGAGCGCCGCGGAGCTCGACGGGCTCGACCCCCTTACTGCCGCCAAGCTGTGGCAGAAGCGCAAGTACGACGCGGGCTGGGCCTGTATCACCTGGCCGAAGGAGTTCGGCGGTCGCGGCGCTTCTGCCATCGAACAGGTGATATGGAACCAGGAAGAGTCGAAGTTTCAGGGTCTTCCCGGCGGCGTCTTCAGCATCGGCCAGGGCATGGCAGCGCCGACGCTCATGACCTGGGCCAACGACGAAGCCAAAGCCCGCTTCATTCCCAAACTCGCCAGCGGTGAGGAGATCTGGTGTCAGCTCTTCTCCGAACCCGCGGGCGGTTCCGACCTGGCCGCCCTGCGCACGCGCGCGGTCAAGGACGGCGACGAGTGGGTGATCAACGGCCAGAAAATCTGGACCTCCGGCGCCCACTACTCCGACTGGGCGATTCTGGTCGTTCGCACCGATCCTTCCGTGCCGAAGCACAAGGGCCTGACCTACTTCTACATCAACATGAAGTCGCCCGGCGTCGAAGTGAAGCCGATCAAGCAGATCTCCGGCGAAGCGCACTTCAACGAGGTGTACTTCACGGACGTGCGCGTGCCGGACAGCCAGCGCCTCGGCGCGGTCGGTCAGGGCTGGCAGGTGTCGCTGACCACGCTCATGAACGAGCGCGCGTCGATCGGCGCCGGCGGCTCGGCAGTCGGCTTTGATTCCGTCTTCAAGCTGGCGCAAAAGGTTGAAATCGACGACCGTCCGGCTATCGAGAACGCCTCGGTGCGCGCGAAGCTGGCTGACTGGTACTGCCAGGAGTCCGGTCTGCGCTACACCGCGTACCGCACGCTGACGGCGCTGTCGCGCGGTGCCATTCCCGGCCCGGAAAATTCAATCGGCAAACTGGTGGGCGCGCCCAAGACCCAGGACATGGCGTCCTTCGCCATGGACCTCCTGGAGCAGGCCGGCGCCATCCGGGATGAATCGCTCTCGGAGGAGATGGCCCTGTACCAGAACACCTACCTGAGCATTCCCGGTCTGCGTATTGCCGGGGGCACCGACGAGATCATGGCCAACATCATCGCGGAACGGGTGCTCGGGCTGCCGCAGGATGTGCGCGTCGACAAGGGTATCCCCTTCAGCGAAGTACCGACCGGCGGCGCCAAGTAGGCCGCCACGGGTTTTGCGACCCTGCTCCGCGCCTGGGCTCTGCCCCGGGCGCGGGGCGTTGACTTCCTTGATCGGCCCTGGCGCCGACTCCAATGCTGGCTTCACCATCGCGCAAAAAAATCACTTTCCCGCCTGAATGTCGCCTTTCGGGAGACTTTTCAGCTTCGAAATAAACCCTGTGCTATCGTCATCCCCACCTCGAACAAGGGCTCGTTCGTCGCTGGTAGCTTTGCACATGGGTTCGAAGATCAAACAGCTGATGCAGCAGTGGCCGACCGGCCAAGTGGCGACAACCCGTTGGCTCAGCAGCCTCGGGGTGGATCGCAGGCTTGCAGACAAGTATGTCCAGTCAGGATGGCTAGAGCGAATAGGGCATGGCGCTTACCGACGTGCAGGGACGCACATCAATTGGATCGGAGCGGTCCAGACGCTGCAGAAGCAGCTTTCCCTCACGGTACATCCTGGTGGCATCACCGCGTTGGAACTTCACGGCTACTCGCACTATGTCGCCTTCGGTCCACGTGAGGTTCTCCTGTTCGGTAACCCCGGCACGAAACTGCCCGCCTGGTTTGAAGCCTATCCTTGGTCGCGACCCGTGAGGCTCGTTACCAGTCGATTGTTTGCAAGCAACGAATTCAGTGGATCCAGACTCTCGATTGACCTGGTAGAGCTTGATGTTGCGACACCTGAGCGCGCTGCTCTGGAGATGATGTACCTCGTGCCAAAGAGGCAATCCTTCGAGGAGGCTTGCCAGGTCGTTGAGGCGCTGACCACGTTGCGACCCTTGTTTTTACAGTCGCTGCTCGAGTCCTGTACTTCGGTCAAGACGAAACGGCTGTTCATGCATGCCGCGGAGCGAGCGAATCACGCATGGTTGAAACACCTTGATCTCTCGGGCGTCGATTTCGGATCCGGGCGCCGTACCATCCATGCGGGGGGACGCTTGGACAGAAAATATGATCTGATCGTCGCCGACCACACGCTGGGATAGCGCAATCCATGGCGGAGTCGGACAGGTACAGGCGTTGAATCGTGAGCGATTCTGCAAGGTCATGATCTGCATGTTTTTTCGAACCTTAAAAAATCGTGCCCGCTGCCTGTACCCGATGAACATCGGGCTGCGTGTGATGGACTTCCCGCAACGCAGGCGGCTCATCGCCTGAGCGTGGTTCGCGAACCCGCATATATGATAGTAATATACACCGATGATCGATCTCGAGCGGATCACAGGCTTCGACTGGGACGATGGCAACGCCCGCAAGAACGAGAAGCACGGCGTGGCGCAGGCTGAGGCTGAAGAGGTCTTCTTCAACCAGCCGCTGCTGATGCTGGAAGACCTGCGGCACCGCGCTCACGAAGCCCGCTTCCACGCCCTCGGCAAGACGCTCGACGGTCGGTTGTTGCACGTTACCTTCACGTTGCGCGGTGAGGACACCCTGATTCGGGTGATCTCGGCGCGAGACATGCATCGCAAGGAGAAGAGCGTCTATGAGCAAACCCGCTAAGCCGCTGCCCAGGTTCAGGACCGAGGCGCAGGAGCGTGCGTACTGGGAAGCCGAAGGGCGCGACTCCACCCAGCATCTCGACTGGGCGAAGGCGCAGCGCGTGGTGCTGCCCAACCTGAAGCCCTCGACCAGGACCATCTCGCTGCGCCTGCCGCAACACCTGCTCGATTCCATCAAGGCCGCGGCCAACGCGCGCGATGTGCCCTACCAATCCCTGATCAAGGTGTGGTTGCAGGAAAAGGTCGAAGGTTGAGAGCGGCGGGGGACCTGCCGCCCTCACGGCTAAAGCCCGCGATCCAATGGAAAGTCCAAAACGTCCGACAAATGGGCGCCCGCAAACATAGGGCCGCGCTGACCCATCTACAGAGGCTTATCGGTGACTGATGGCGTTAGATGCCCCTGTCCACAACCTCCAGTGTGATCCCTGCCGTCGCGAGCTGAGCTACTTCGAGTTCAAGCTCTGACGCCGACAGCGGATGGGAAGCCAACCACCCCGCAGGCAGCGCGAGTCGCAGCCAGTCGGCGCCCTGATCGACGCCCGCCTCCAGCACCGCCTGCCCGGCCGTGGCTCGCAATGCGGCTCGAGATGGGGCCTTCGTTTCCAAGCCACGCGCGTCTGGCGCAACAAAGATCCGCGGCGCCGATCCCTCCACACGCCCGCGCTCGAGAATCACCGATAGTCGCAACAAGGCGCTCAGCCGACGCAGCAGCCGACGATCCGCGAGAGGAAATTCGGCATAAGTGAGCCCGGGCATGACGCGTCGATGTGACCGCACGAGCCCGGTAAGGGCGTCCTGCTCGCGCCGGCTGAACCCGGGCATGTCGGCGTGGCGCAGCAAATAGGCCGCGTGACGCTGGTGGCCACGGGGTCCGACCGCCAATCCGACCTCGTGCAGCGCCGCCGCGGTCAACAGCAGCGCGCGCCAATCTGGATTCGGCGCAGAGCCGTCGAGAAACCAGGAGCCCGCAACGGCTTCGAAGCACGCAAGAGCGGTCGACTGAACCCGCGCAGCGTGCGCGCGATCCACCCGGAAATCCGACTGCAGCCCGCGCACCGTGAGCTCGCGCGGATCGGCACCCGGCATCGGACCGTGCACCATCTCATCCAGAACGCCGTCTTCGAGCGCTGCGCCCACATAGCGCATGGCGCCAATACCGCACTGCCGGAAGATCATGTCGAGCAGGGCAACCCCGGCGGGGAAGATATCCACCCGCTCCGGTGCCAGCCCGAGCATGCCCGTTTCGTTATCCCAACGCCCTTCGAAGAGCGCTTGCACGAGTCGATCCAGCCCTTCCCGGGTGACCAGACCGTCACCCCAGCCGTTCGCTGCCAACACGGTCTGCACGGATTCCACCGTGCCGGACGTGCCGATTACTTCCGTGTCGTTAGAAACAGCCGGGAGCAATTCGAGCGCCGTAGCGAGGTGCGCGCGGGTCGCCTCGAACCCGACCTGCACCGAGCGCCCCTCGAAGAAACCCTCAGTCAGGGAGACACAGCCAACGGGAACCGAGGCAAGGCGCCGGGGCTCGTGACCCTCGCCCCACGCGATCTCCGCGCTACCGCCACCCAGATCGACAACCAGCCGAGAGACGCGGGAACCAACCGGATCGCGTCGACTAACTCCGCGGTAGACGAGCGCAGCTTCTTCCTCGCCCGACAGCACGCGTACGGGCACGCGCAGGTGGTCTCTAGCTGCGCGCAGCACCGGTTCGGGATCGAGCGCGGCGCGAAGCACATGTGTCCCCACGACGGCGATACGAGAACGATCGAGCGCCGACAGCCGCTGGGCAAAGCGCTGCAGACAGACGTCCGCACGCGCTACCGCCGCGGGGTGTATATCGCCCTGCCGCAGACCGCGGGCGAGTTGAACCTTGTCCTTGATGCGCTCGACCACGCGCAGCCGGACGCCCGATTCGGGAGCGTCGGTCTCACGCTGTGCCACCAGCAACCGGAAGCTGTTGGACCCGAGGTCCACAACCGCATACTGCTCACTCAACCGCAGACTCCCTGACTTGTCCCTACGCTGACGCAACGCGCGCCCATGCTACACTCGTCGCTCCGTCATCCGGAGACTGCCATGGGTGCCAACATCGTCCACACCACCGACGCCGACTTCGAGCAGGACGTGCTCAAGTCCGACAAACCTGTCCTCGTCGACTACTGGGCCGAGTGGTGCGGCCCCTGCAAGATGATCGCGCCAATCCTCGACGACATCGCTAAGGAGTACAGCGATCGGGTCAAGGTCTGCAAGATCGACATCGACTCCAACCCGGGCGTACCGCCGCGTTACAACATCCGCGGCATTCCTACGCTGATGCTGTTCAAGAACGGCGCGGTGGAAGCCACCAAAGTGGGCGCCCTGTCGCGATCGCAGCTCGCCGCGTTTCTCGACAGCCACATCTGAGACTGGCGCGGTCCCGCGAGCAGCGGTGGTACGCTTCACGGCGCATCCCGCTGCTCGAGCTTGACGGCACCTCGCAGCCCTACTACTCTCGCTGTGTTCTGGTAGCCCTGCTACCAGCCCGCCACGGGTTTCTGGACTCCACCCCTCGTCCCGCTTGCACCGACACAACGTCGGGCTGGCGATATGCATGCCCGGTCGGTCGCACTCTTCCTGCAACAAACCCCTGCCAACTGGTCACGTAAACCTTATGAATCTGACAGATCTGAAGCGCAAGCCCGTCGGGGACCTGATCGACATGGCGCGCGAGATGGGCCTCGAGAACACCGCGCGTTCGCGCAAACAAGAAGTCATCGCCGCCATCGTACGCAAGCTCGCGAAGGACGGTGAAGACATCTACGGCGAGGGAGCGCTCGAGATCCTGCAGGACGGCTTTGGTTTTCTGCGCTCACCGGACAGTTCATACCTCGCGGGTCCGGATGATATCTACGTCTCGCCAAGCCAGATCCGCCGCTTCAATCTGCGTACTGGCGACAGCATCTCCGGCAAGATCCGCCCGCCAAAGGACGGTGAACGCTACTTCGCGCTGCTCAAGGTCGATGACATCAACTTCAGCGACCCCGGTACGAAGAAGAACAAGATTCTGTTCGAGAATCTCACGCCGCTGTTCCCCAACCAAAGACTGCACCTCGAGCGCGGCAACGGCAGCACCGAGGATCTTTCCGCACGCGTTGTCGACCTCATCGCCCCCATCGGCAAGGGCCAGCGTGCGCTGATCGTCTCGCCGCCAAAGGCGGGCAAGACGCTCATGCTGCAGAACATCGCCCAGTCCATCGTGGCGAACAACCCAGACGTTGTGCTCATCGTGCTGCTCATCGATGAGCGCCCGGAAGAAGTCACCGACATGCAGCGCTCAGTGCGTGGCGAGGTAGTCGCAAGCACCTTCGACGAGCCGCCGTCACGGCACGTGCAGGTCGCGGAAATGGTGATCGAGAAGGCCAAGCGTCTGGTGGAACACCAGAAGGACGTGGTGATTCTTCTCGACTCCATCACGCGGCTGGCGCGGGCCTACAACACCATCGTGCCGTCTTCCGGAAAGGTTCTGACCGGTGGTGTCGACGCAAACGCTCTCGAACGTCCGAAGCGCTTCTTCGGCGCGGCACGGAATATCGAGGAAGGCGGCAGTCTCACGATCGTGGCGACCGCCCTGATCGACACGGGCTCGAAGATGGACGAAGTGATCTACGAGGAATTCAAAGGCACGGGCAACATGGAACTGCACCTCGAGCGCAAGATCGCCGAGAAGCGCGTGTACCCTGCCATCAACATCCGCCGTTCGGCGACGCGTCGCGAAGAACTGCTGATGACCGAGGAAGAGCTGCAGCGCGTGTGGATCCTGCGCAAACTGCTGCACGAGATGGACGACGTCGCCGCGATTGAGTTCCTGATCGACAAACTGCGCACGACCAAGACCAACGACGAATTCTTCTCGTCGATGAAAGGTCGGTGACAGGCACGCAAACGCTTCTGCGCTGCCCGATCATACGGCGTACGCCGTTTTCGCCTGCAACTGCCGGGCAGCGCCCGGTGCAGGAGATCGTGCTCGAGGCCCCGCCCGGCTTCACCTTCCGCGCCGGGCAGTACACCCAGGTCCAACATCCGGCCGGCACCATACCGCTGTCCATCGCGAGCGGACCAAAGCGCCTGCCCACGCTGACCCTGCACTATCGCTCCTTACCCGATGTACCTGCCGCAGACTGGATGGACGAGCTGCTCGAAACCGGGGCGCCTCTGCTGCTGCATCCACCCGCGGGAGAGGTGCAAATGCCTGAGGACCCTCACCAGCCGATCGTCATGATCGCGGGCGGCACGGGCATCACCCAGGCGCTGGCTGTGCTGGACGAGCTTGCGCATACGACCGAGCGAGCCACGGTTGATGTGCTGTGGTGTGCGGACAGCGACGACGAGCTCTACTGCCGCAGCCGGCTGGACACCCTCAAAGCGCCCTGGCTGACCCTGCACTACAACGTGGATGCACGACGCAGCGCGGAGAACTCAGGATTCGCAAAGGCGCAAGCGCTGTTGCGGACACACGCCGGAGCAAACCCTTGGATTCTGCTCGGCGGTAGCCCCGGCTTTGTCTACGCCATGGACGAGGCGCTCACGGTGGTCACAACCGTGCAGCGCCATGCGGACGCGTTCAGCTGGGCACCGCGCCCGGCGCGATCCTCTGACTGAGGCGGCTCAGGTCACGCTCGAAGCAGATCGCGGCGGCAGCGGAAGATCGGGTAATCCGCCCGCAGCCTGCACGAGAAGCTCGACACCACGCGCCTCGCCGAGGGCGTGCACCAGCCGCCCCAGCTCCGCCTGCGCGGCGGGGCCGGCATTTCGCCGGACCGCCATCTCGTAATGCTCCCGCGCCTGATCCCAGCGGCCCGCGCGAGCGGCGAGCCGTCCGAGCGTCAGGAAGAGCGCGGGTTCTTCCGGATGCTTGCCGAGCCAGCCTTCGACCCGCTTCAGCGTGCGCGCAGGGTCCGCTACCGGAATTTCGCCAAGAGCGATCACGAGCCCGGTAGCCCAGTGTTGCGCCAACGCGTCAACAATCGCTGTCTCCGCTCGCTCGGGATGCTCGCGCGCCACCCTGCGCACGTAGTCGCCCACCAGGTCCGCTCGCTCCCGAAAATGCCGTGGCAACGACTGCCAGCGGGTTTCCAGCGCCGCGCCGGAAAGATGCGTCAGGTCCGCGCGCTCGCTCTCGGCATGCAGAGCTTCGATCGCGCTGTCGCCACGCGGTCGCACCTGTCGCAGCGCCGGGAGCAGCGCCGCGAACGCCGCATGATCCCCCGCACCCACCGCGGCGCGAGCACATAGCCACAGCGCTTCGGCGTGGGGCGGCGTGCGCTCTGCCAGCGGGCGCAGCAGCGTTGTCGCTGCCGCCCAATCCCCGTTGTCCACCTGCAGTCGGCCCTGAGCGAAGATTGCTGCATCCGCATCCTGCCGCGCGGCCTGTTCGATCAGGCGTGCCTCCGCCGCGGGGTCCTCACCCAACCGGGCCGCGAGCGCAGCCCCGAGCCACGGCAGCGGACCGGAGCGTTTTCCCGCGGCGCGCTCGAAATGACCGCGGGCCTCACGCCAATCGCCCTGCACAAGATCATCGAGGCCTTCCTGCATCAATCCGAGCGTTCGGCCCCGGCGCCGCTCGGACTGCCACCTGAGCAGCGCCTGCGGACCGCGACGCACCCGTCCGATCACGAACAACGCTCCCCGCAGCAACACATAGCTGAGGACCAGGATAACCAGCGCCACCCAGAGCCCCGTTTCCAGCGCCCGCTCGCCGTACACCACGAGCACATAACCGGGATCACGGGCGACCAGAATACCGACCAGAGCGCCGATCACGAGCAGCAGCAGGAGTTTGAAGACGCGGACGCTCATGGCGCGGCACCCAGCGCCGCGTCGAGGGTCACGAGCGACGCGGATAAATCCGGCAGCGGGGCAGCAAGCTCCATCGGCGCTACCGCGGCCAGGCCCTCGCTCACACGCTGGACGCTGGCGTCCGTCGGATCCAGATAGCGGGCCACCCAGGCGCGCGCCTCCGCGATGCTGCTGTCGTAAATCGGCTGTTCACGCCGGAGCGCGGCCAGCTGCGCGCGCTCGAGCATGAGCCGGAGGTTGAGCTCCAGATACAACGCTTCTTCCGGCAGCAGCAGCGCTTCGGCAGGCGTATCGAGTCTGCGGAAGCGGATCAGTTCAGAAACGGCGGCCCAGAGGTTTGCGAGCGTGCCGTCAGCAGCCGGCTGCGATTCACGGGTCGCAGGCTCAAAGCTGGGAGTCCGCGCCTTGAGATCGCCGAGATCGCTCTTGATCGCCTCGAGCGCGAGGAAGAGCCCCTCGGCATCCGCACCGGGCAGCGCTTCGAGCGCCAGCAGCTCTTCCGCAATGTGCGCCCGGACGGGTGTAAAGCGGGGGTCATCCAGGCGCTGGAGACTGTTATCGGCGGCACGCAGCAGGAGCATAGCGCCGCGCACATCACGCTCGAGCTGCAGGCGATGATTCGCCATACGCAGCAGATAGCGGATCTCCGCCAGCTGCCAGTCAGCCGGCACCGCAACGCCGGTCGCCGTGCTCGGCGTCGCAGACGACCCGCCAGGCGCGCCAGCCATGGGCGCTGCATCGGCGGGCGTGCCGGATGCAAGCCCTGCACCGATCGCCGGCGC
>DMUF01000035.1:12402-14070 GCA_003476445.1 Gammaproteobacteria bacterium
CGGCTCAACCGCTGCGCCTTGCCGTTCGCGCAGGCGCGTCGCGCGTTCGATCTCGGCCGCGCTGTCCCGAACGCGCTGATCCAACACCCCCAGACGCGTTTCGATCTGCGCGACCCTGAACGTAAGCGGGTTCGGCTCGTAGTAGGTGCGCCAGTACAGCGTGCCGGCGACCAGCAAAGCGAGCGAAGCCGCTACGAGCGCGAGCAACGCAAGACCGCGCCCACGCGGTTTCTGCTGTGGAGGGATCTGCGGCGGTCGGGAGCCCTGCCCCGAGGCCGCAGCAGAGGTCCGTGCGGGGGACGGCTGACCGGCAGATGTCGCCGCTGCGGAAGGTCCGCCCGAGCCCGTTGTTTCCTGATCACTCGCTGCCTGCATGCTTCACCTCTCGGAGCGCGCGCAACACGGCGGAGACCTCCGCCGCGCCACAATCATGGACATTGACGAAACCCTGTGCCAGCGCCTGCGCCGCTACCCGCGTCGAAGGCACAAGCAGCCAGACATCGTCCGCGCCGCCCGCTTGGCGCCAGAGGTTGCGAATGGCGGGCAAAGCCTCACCGCTGGCGACCACAATCGCCTCGATCCGGTGCGCAGCGCCAGAGGGAAGAGGCTCGAGACGCGGCACACGTCGATAGCATTCGAAGCGCTCGACCTCCGCGCCGCGGGCGCGAAGCGAGTCCTCGATGAGCGACCGACCTCCCTCCCCCGCGACCAGCAGGATGCGAAGTCCCAAGACCTCGGCAAGCAAAGGATGCGCGAGGAGCGCCTCGGAATCGGAGCGTGCGGCGCCCGCAGATGCTGATTCTTCACGTGCCGCAGGATTCAATCCGGCTGCAGCCAGCACCGCCGCCGTTCGCGGGCCGATCGCAAGACAGTACGCCGGTTCCGGCAGGATCAAGTCCGGCATCGCCGCGCGCAACCGGGGAAGTCCGCGACGCACCGCGTGTTCGGATACAAAAATGAGACGCTGGAAGGTGCCCTTGGGTGCGGGGGCAGCGAGCGGCTCGATCGCCAGGACGCTGTGTACGAGGCAGGGAAAACCCGCTTCAGACAGCGCCGCAGCGTGGCGCGAAGCGCCAGGCTCCGAGCGGGTAATCCAGAGTCTCAAGCGCGTGATCCGGGGGTGCCCGGTTCTGATGACCGCGGTTCTGCTAACCGCGGCTCTGCTAACCGGGCAAGAATGCGGGCCGCACCCTGGTCGCGCAGGTCCGCCACCACCCGCGCCGCGAGCTCGGCCGGATCGGCTCCGGTCGCGCTGGCGCGCAGCCGCTCACGTCCGTCCGGATCCGCGAGCACGGCCTTGAGCAGCAGCTTTCCGCCCGGCAGCGCCTCCGCATAGGCGCCGAGCGGCGCAGAACAGTCGGCGCCGAGCCCTGCGCTCACACCCCGTTCCGCGCGCACGCACGGCGCACAAACCGGATCATCAAGCGTCGCAACGAGCCGCAGCACGTCACTGTTGTCGGCCAGACACTCAATGCCGAGCGCACCCTGACCGGCTGCGGGCAGCGAATCATCCAGCGTCAGATACTCTGCCACACGCGCTTCGAGCCCGAGGCGACGCAGTCCCGCCGCCGCCAGCAGCAGCGCATCAAACTCACCGGCATCGAGCTTGCCGAGGCGGGTGCCCACATTGCCGCGCACGGGCTGCACATCAAGATCGGGGCGACGCGC
>DMUF01000037.1:0-310 GCA_003476445.1 Gammaproteobacteria bacterium
TTCAGGAGGAAGTCGAGTACGCCAACACGCTGATCGACATGTTGCTGCTGAATACCAAGGATTCACTGCTGCCTGACAACGTGGGCGAGCAAAACAACGCCTCGGAGATTGTGGCGGAAAGCGTGCGGCGCTATCCGTTTTCGAACAGTCGGGAGCGGGAATCCGTTTTCACCGAGATCATTGACGACTTCGCGATCAAGGGTGAGCGGCTTCTGATCGTGCATGTGGTCTTCAACCTCCTTAAGAACGCCGTGCTCTACATGCAGAGGAAACCCAACGGCCAGACCCACATCCGCGTTCTGGTCGAGGG
>DMUF01000037.1:685-35783 GCA_003476445.1 Gammaproteobacteria bacterium
GCATCTTCGAGCGCTTCTTCACGACGCTGGAATCTGGCAGAGGAACAGGGATAGGTCTCAGCTTCTGCAAGATGGTGATGGAAGGCCTGGGAGGCGAGATCACGGTGGACTCGACAGAAGGTGAATTCACGACCTTTCGGCTGCTGTTTCCGATTGAGGCTAAATCCTGAAGAGCTGCTCCGCGTTTGACGATAGCTCTGGCCACTGTCTGGGCAGGTGATCATCGACGCGTAATGAGTCGATGTGCGGGTAGTCGGAGCCCCAGACGATATTGCTTCTGCCCACAAGCTCGAGCGCTGCATCGATCGTCCGCTCGCCTTGCTCGGCGACGAAATAACAATTGCTGCGAATGTGGTCGCTCGGCTTGGTCGAAAGCCCCGTCAGCGCTCGCAAGGCCTCGAATTTTGCATCGAGGCGATCCATCAAGTAGGGGGCAAAACCACACCCGGCCTCAACGCTGACGACCTTGAGGTTCGGGTAGCGTTCGAACAACTGATCCGTAATGGTGCTCGCAATGGCGGGGACCAGCTGGCCGGTACCGCCGAGACCGAAACTGAAGATGGGGCCCGGCGAGGTGGCGTGCCACGCGCCGAAAGGCGAGACCGAGCCATCGAAACGAACTATGACGTGAAAGCAGGCTGGTACCCTGGCGGCCTGGCAGAGCGCCCACAGCGAATTGAAATGACGGTCTGCGGGGCGCCGTCCGTCAATCATCTCCGGCGGGACGAAGAGCCCGCGGAACCCCCTCTGAATACAGCGCTCGAACTCGCGTGTCGCTTCCTCCACATCTCTCCAGTTGACCACTGCTACCGGGAACAGACGTTTGCGATCAGCCTGGCAGAAATCGTAGACCCAGTTGTTGTAAGCCCGACAGTACGCGTTCGCGAGATCAAGATCGTCGGTAGGAAAAGGAAGAATGCAGATCGTCGGAAAGATGATGGCCTTGGTGATGCCCCACTCATCCATTCGTCGCAGCCGGGCGTGCCCGTCGAAGCTATCGTCAGGATTGTCTCTTCTGTATGAAAGACGTCCGGAGAAAAGCGCGGTCTTATCCGCTTCAGCGCCACCGAGACCGGCAACAGCACCTTCGAGTACGACCTGGTTACCGATGATCAGGCGTTCCTTGCCACCCACCTCCGTAATACGGATAGCCCGATCTCGATAGCGTTCTTCGAGATACTCCTCCCACAACGTGGCCGGCTCGAGAATGTGAGCGTCACAGTCGATCATGGTCTTCCCCCAAGGCGCTCGACTCAATCACTGGGTCGAGGCTCGAAGCGGGTAATGTAAACAACAAAAAGTCATCTGCGAAGGTTAATCGAAACGCTGTCGCTCGCGCCGTGGCTCTCCTATGATGGAACGCTTCCCGCCGATGCAGCCAATGAGCGCCCGCGACCTCACTCAGGATTCCGTTAGCCGGTCCCTGTTTCGCATGACAGCCCCCATGATGGTGGGTGTATCGAGCAGCATTCTGGTCTCCATGCTCGAGATTGGCTTCATTGGCAAGCTGGGCACGGTTCCGCTCGCAGCCATCACGTTCACCTTTCCGCTCGTCATGATTCTGACCAGCATTGCGCTGGGAATCGGAATCGGAACTTCTTCGGTGATTGCCCGCGGATTCGGCTCGGGCGCGCGCGAAGAGTCGCGGCGCCTTGGAACCCACAGTCTGATGCTGACCTTTACGGTCACAGTCGTGTTGTCGCTGATCGGTTGGTTGACCATCGATCCCGTGTTCTCTGCGCTGGGCGCCGGGCCTGAAGTACTCGGTCACATCCACGAGTACCTCGACATCTATTACCCAAGCGTGGTGCTGATGACCCTGACGATGGTTGCCAGCAACATCATGCGCGCCAATGGCAGCGCTGGAATTCCTGGCACGGTGATGACCGTGGGCTCGCTCGTGAACCTGGCGCTGGACCCCATTCTGATCTTCGGCTGGTTCGGGATGCCACGCATGGAACTGGCGGGGGCTGCAACTGCAGCTCTGATCGCGCGCGTCATCACGGCGGGCGTACTGCTGCGCTACGTGACGCGGGGGCGCATGATCGCGACCGACGGCATTCTCTCGGGCTTCTGGTCATCCTGCCGCCGGATTCTGCATGTGGGATTGCCCGCAATTGCCACGCAGCTCATTGGCCCCGTCTCAGGCGCCGTGGTGACGCATATGCTGGCACGTCACGGGGAAGTGGTCGTCGCAGGTTACGGAGTTGCCACCCGCGTGGAGTCCGTCGCGGTCATGCTGCTGTTCGCCCTCTCCGGAAGCATTGGCCCCTTCATCGGGCAGAATTGGGGAGCAAAGCGACCCGAGCGGGTCGCCGCCGGCTTACGAGTAACGTTCCGCTTCTGTCTCATCTGGGGGCTTGTCGCGGGCGCACCGATGATCGCTTTCGGAGATGTCATTGCCGGATGGATCGATCACAATCCGGTAGTAATCAAGACCGCGGCCTTCTACCTGACGATCGTTCCATGGACTTATGGTCTGTGGGGGATACTCATGATGACATCCGCCTCGTTCAATGCCCTCGGCAAACCGGTACCCTCGACCGTCATGTCTTTCACCAGGATGTTCATCCTGTACATACCGCTCGCACTGGTGCTCAACCATTTCTGGGGCTACGAGGGCATCTTCGTCGCCACCGCGATCAGCAACGCGGTCATGGGGATGGTCGGCTATGTCTGGTTCCGACGCGCGTTTCCGCTCGATGCCCGTTAGGCGACTCGTAACGATTCCCTTGTTCCTGCTGGCCACGGGGATCGTGACGCTTCTGCTGCCCGCAATCGTCGTCGTCGGGGCTGCGCTATCCCTCGTGCCCGCGCTGCGCGGCACCTTGCGGACGCTCTTGTTTCTCACCGGTTACCTGTGGTGCGAGACCATTGGCATCCTTGTTTCAATCCTCATCTGGGTGCGTTACCGGGATCAGGGCGCATTTCTTGCCGCGAACTATCGGCTGCAATGCTGGTGGGCGAACGCCCTGAAGCGCCTCGCGGAGGTTCTGTTCCAACTGCGTTTCGAAATCACGGGCGCGAAGGCGCTTGAGGGGCAGGCGGCACTCATGATGCCCCGCCACGCAAGCATCGCGGACACGATCATTCCCATGGTCTTCTATGCGATTCCGTATGGTCTGCGTTTGCGGTACGTGCTCAAACAGGAACTGCTCATCGACCCCTGCCTCGACATCGTGGGCAACCGCCTGCCTAACCTGTTCGTGGATCGCAGCGGGCAAGACAGTGAAAGCGCCCGACGCGGTGTTGCCGCACTCATGCACGGCCTGGGCGCTAACGAAGGCGTGCTGATCTACCCAGAGGGCACACGCTTTTCTGAATCAAAACGCGAGGCGTTACGCGGGCGGCAACGCGACAATGCTGCTCTGATCGCGCAGCTCGATCGCTGGCGACTGCTCATGCCGCCGCGGCTGGGAGGCACGCTGGCGCTACTCGACAGCAACCCGGGTCGTGATCTCGTGTTCTGCGCGCATACCGGATTTGAGGGCTCCAGCCATTTCTCCAATCTGTTGAACGGCGGCTGGGTCGGTGCTCAGGTGCGCATCCATTTCTGGCGCGTGCCCTTTGATGTGATCCCGACGAAGCAGGACGAGCGAGTCACGTTCCTGTTTGAACAGTGGGATCTGATGGAGAAGTCTGTGGAACGGCTGCGGACCGCTGCCCCGGCGACGTGACCCTCAGGCGAGTCCGCCGCCGAAGCGCCAGCCGCTTCAGGAAGGTTCGGCGAGCTTCAGGAGCTGCTTGCCCACGTTGCGACCGGTGAAGAGCCGATTGAGCGTGTCCGGAATATTCTCGAACCCTTCCTGCACATCTTCCTGATGCACAAGCTCGCCGCTCTTGATCCATCCGAGCAGATCCGTCACCGCCTGCTGGCTGCGATTCATGTAATCGATGACGATGAAGCCTTCCATGCGCGCGCGCATGATCACAAGATTCATGAGATTCACCGGGCCGGGCTGCGGGGTCGTGGCGTTATAAGCCGAGATACCGCCGCAAAGAACGACGCGGGCGCGCATATTGATGTGATTGAGCGCCGCCTCGAGGATCGATCCGCCCACGTTGTCAAAGAACACATCGACACGATCCGGGCACAGCGCGCGGATACGGTCGTCTACGTTCTCGTTCTTGTAATCGATGACGGCATCGAAACGAGCTACATCCGTGAGCCAGCGACACTTATCCGCACCGCCGGCAATACCGACCACGCGACAGCCCTTGATTCGTGCAATCTGCCCCGCGATCGAACCGGTCGCACCGGCCGCGCCTGACACGAGCACCGTCTCCCCCGGCTTCGGCTGACCAAGATCGAGCAGCCCCCAGTACGCGGTTAACCCGGTGACCCCCAGTACGCCGAGAGCCATCGGCGGCGTGACACCCGGCGGCAGCTTGTTGAGACCGGGCCAGCCCATGCCTGGCCGCACGGCGACGAAATCCTGCCACCCGCCGGTCGTCTGAACGAGATCGCCCACCTTGAAATCGGCGTGGCGCGATTCGGCGATCTGGCCGACCGAGCCCGCGCGCATGACCTCTCCCAGACCAACTGGCGGCAGGTAGCTTTCTCGGTCTTCCATCCACCCACGCTGCGTCGGGTCGAAGGAGAGGTACAGATTGCGCACCAGCACTTCGCCGTCGGAGATGGAGGGAATCGGGCTTTCCCGGTACTCGAAATTGTCGCGGGTCACCATGCCATGGGGCCGCTTCGCAAGGACCCACTGACGATTGGTATTCATGTCGGCGTCTCCAGCCTGACTAAGGATGGTTGATTAAATCATCCGTGGTCGGCAGAGTCTTGACGCCGTTTTCACCCAGAGAGCGGGCCGGACATGTTCGACCTTTCACGGAGCATTCGACAAACGTGCCAACGACCGCTGTTGCGCATCCGAACATCGCGCTCATCAAATACTGGGGCAAGGCCCAGGGTGAGCTCAATGTGCCTGCCACGCCTTCACTTTCGATAACCCTCGATACGCTCTGCACACGAACCCAGGTACAGAGCGCGGCTCGAGATCGAATCGTCCTCGATGGAAACGAAACGGACGATGCGAAGATCAGTGCCTGCATTGCTGCGCTACGCGAGGCTCATGCGCTGCCACCCATCGAGGTAGAGACGCGGAACAACTTTCCGACGGCTTCCGGTCTTGCGTCTTCCGCCTCCGGTTTCGCCGCCCTGGTGACGGCGATAGATCATGAGTTTGGCCTTGGCATGGACGCCGCCACGCGATCCGACTATGCCCGTCGCGCGTCAGGGTCTGCCGCGCGCTCGATCCACGGCGGCTTCGTCAGACTATCCGGCCCCGACTGGCGAGCCCGGCAGGTGCTTGCTGAGCAGGCCTGGCCGCTCGAGGTCGTGGTTGCGATCACGACTACCTCACGGAAGGAGGTTTCCTCGTCCGTGGGCATGCGCAGATCCATGGATTCGCCCTTCTACCAGGGTTGGGTCAGCAGCACGCGAGTCGACTATGAAGCGGGAATAGCTGTTGTAATCGAGCGCGACTTCGAGCGACTCGCCGAACTCGCTGAACACAGCTGCCTGAAGATGCACGGGCTGATGCTCGCCACCCGGCCAGGACTCATCTATTGGAACTCGGCGACGATTGCCTGCCTTCACGCGATCAGGGAACTTCGCGCTTCAGGCACCCCGGTCTTCTTTACTGTGGATGCAGGTTCCCAGGTCAAAGCCATCTGCGCACCCGGCCGAGCCTCTGAGGTTGCCAACACGTTGCGCGCCCTGCCGGGCGTCATCGAAACACTCGTGACAGGGCTTGGCGCTGGCGCCCGTATCGTCGACGACTTCGAGCGCCAGCCCGGGTTGGCTGAATGATCAGCACCACCATCGAGTGTCAGGCGCCGGGTAAGGTCGTTCTGTGGGGCGAGTACGCAGTGCTTGCCGGTGCGCCGGCGCTGGTGGTCGCCGTCGACCGCGTTGCACGCTGCCAGCTACGGGTTCTGCGTTCCTCGGTGAAGCCCACGGCTGAACGTTCACCCTGGGAGTTCACCAGCCGCGGCTTCAGCGCCGAGCCAACGGGGCTATCACGCAGCGCTCTGCTCGGCCCCGATGCGCCTGCTGCGGCAAGCGCGGCCCGCATCGCCTGGCACGTGCTGCAGGCATTGCAGCTGTACTCAGAGGACGCGGCTCGACGCCTGCCATCCCATGCCGACGTGCTGCTGGATACCAACGGTTTCTTCCATCGCGGCGTCAAGCTTGGCGTTGGGTCAAGCGCGGCACTGACGGTCGCCTTGTATGGAACGTTCTGCACGCTGATCGGCATTACGCCCGACTTTGGTCAGGCTGTTGCCATCCACAGGTCAATTCAGTCGAGTCATGGCAGCGGCGTCGACATTGCCGCTGCCTGGTACGGCGGGCTGATCCGTTTCGAGCGCAACGCGAGTAATGCCGCCGCGCTGCCGAGCGTCGCGCCCGCAGCCGCTCTCGATGGCATCAAGATCCAGTATTTCTGGACAGGTCATCCCGCGAGCACCACAGCGCATCTCGAGCGCTTCTCGCGGTGGCAAGAAGAGGGCGATACCAATGCGCTCACCGCCCTGGTCGCCGCATCGCGCGCACTTTTCGCCGCAAGCGATACCCTGCGCGCGCTCGAGCACTACATTGCCTGCCTACGCGCACTGGATACCAGCGCACAACTCGGCATCTACGACGCGAGCCACGCGACGATGCACGCGCTTGCGCAATCCTGCGGGGTGCTCTACAAACCCTGCGGCGCCGGTGGCGGAGATATCGGTGCCGCCTTCTCTGATGACGCCGAACGACTCGAACGGTTCACGCTTAAGGCAGCCGAAACCAGCGTGATACCCCTTCCCCTGGAGACTGCTAGTCATGGCATCCGCACCAGCCACTGAATCCGGCGCGCGTATACCCAATTTCTTCAAGATGAGCGTGAGCGAGCGGGTAACCGCCCTGCATCAGCGCGGGCTGCTCTCGAACGCAGATCTCGACGCGCTCACGAGCGGCGATCATCAGCTGCGTCTTGCGGTTGCAGATCGCATGATCGAGAACGTGCTCGGCGTCTTCGGCCTGCCACTGGGTGTTGCGCTCAACTTCCTTATCAACGGCCGCGACTACGTGATACCGCTGGTGGTGGAGGAACCCTCCATCGTCGCCGGTCTCTCGGGAGCCGCGCGCATGGCGCGTCTGAGTGGCGGCTACGAAGCCTCGAGCACGCAGCCGATCCTGATCGGTCAGGTTCAGGCCGTGAACATCGACGATGTCGATCGAGCAAAAGCTGCTTTGCTCGCGCGCCGAGAAGAGATCCTTGCTCTCGCCAACAGCCTGCACCCCAAGATGCAGGCCCGGGGCGGCGGCGCCATCGATATCGAGGTGTTCCATTACCACGCACCTGAAGACGGTCGGCAAATGGTGGTCCTCCACCTCCTGGTCGATACGCGCGACGCGATGGGCGCCAACCTCGTCAACACCATGTGCGAAGGCATCGCATCGCTCGTGGAAACGATCACGGGCGGCAAGGTCTTCCTGCGCATTCTCTCGAACCTGACGGACCGCGCCATCGCGCGCGCACGCGTGCGCATCCCGCCACAGAATCTAGAGGGCAAAGGATTCACCGGGGAAGAAGTACGCGATGGCATCATCCTTGCGAATGATCTGGCCCTTGTTGACCCCTACCGGGCAGCGACTCATAACAAGGGGATCATGAACGGTATCGATGCGGTAGCGATCGCCACTGGCAATGACTGGCGTGCAATCGAGGCCGCTGCGCACGCGTATGCCGCCCGCTCGGGCCGGTACTGCGGGCTCACACGCTGGTACCGAAACGAAGCGGGCGATCTCGTGGGTGAGATCGAGATACCCATGAAGGTAGGCACCGTGGGCGGATCACTCGAAACCAACCCGAGCGTGCGCATCAATCACCGACTGCTAGGCTCACCGAACGCGCCTGAGCTTGCGGGAATCATGGCCGCAGTGGGTCTTGCCCAGAACTTTGCGGCATTGCGGGCGCTTTCCACCGATGGCATTCAGCAGAATCACATGACACTGCACGCACGCAGTGTAGCCAGCACCGCGAATGTCCCTGACCATCTGTTCGATGCGGTGGTGGAGGCGTTGATCGAAAGCGGCGAGATCAAGGTTTGGAAGGCGCAGGAGATCGTAACGAAACTGACTCGCGGCAGCGGTAACACGTCTGCAGCGGCGGAGCGCAGCAGCGCGAGCGGCAAGGTGATTCTGCTGGGCGAGCACGCGGTCGTGTACGGGCGCCCCGCCATCGCGCTGCCAATCCCCCTGGCGGTAGAGGCAATCGTACGACCCGGCGGCAGCGGAGCGAGTCTTGTCATTCCGCGCTGGGGTGTGGAACAGAAAGTACGCGGGCCTGGCAGCCAAGGGCTGACCGGGATGCTTGGCAGCCTGCTCAAGACGCTGGGGCTCGCGGACACCGGCATGACCATCGAGGTCATTCCGCACGTGCCTCGAGCCATGGGGCTCGGCGGGTCAGCCGCGCTTGCAGTCGCCATCGTACGGGCGCTCGACCGCGCTTTTCATCTCGGGCTTGATGACGAGGCAGTCAACGCTCACGCCTATGAGTGCGAACGCTTCGCACACGGCACGCCTTCCGGGATCGACAATACGCTCGCCACCTGGGGCCGGCCGATTTTGTTTCAGCGCGCACAAGGTCAGCCCACCGACGACCGACCGCAGCTCGGACCCAACCGCGTGGAGTCACTTGTGATTGGAGCGGCACTGCCGCTGGTGATTGGAATCACGGGTAAGGAGAGCCTTACCGCCAACACGGTCGCACGGGTACGCGCGATTCATACGGCGCGGCCTGCACGCTACGACGCCCTTTTCGATCAGATTGCGAGTCTCGTGAGATCCGCACAGGTCTCGCTGCGCGAGGGCAACCTGGTCGAGCTCGGGGAACTCATGAACCTGTGTCAGGGCTATCTGAATGCGCTGCAGGTGTCGTCACCCGAACTTGAAGAGCTGATCCACATTGCGCGGATGAACGGGGCGATCGGCGCCAAGCTGACCGGCGGTGGCGGTGGCGGCTCGATCGTGGCCCTGTGTCCGGGGGAACAAGAGGCGGTGGCTGCTGCCATGCAGCGCGCCGGCTATCGGGCACTCACGGTAACAGTGGGATAAAGGTCGCCCTGGCTCACGATGACAGGGCTTGCGAGTTAAAGCGTTAGCGCACTTCTGGACGGCAGCGTTGCGGCCATACAAGGATCGGGTCAACATCGACCACATCGAAGGGGAGCAATTTCATGGGTACACCTGCACGCGTCATCGTTCTGCCCGAGTCCACGTCCCGGCTGCGCATCGAGGAGCTCGAGCTGCCGGATCCGGGGCCCACACAGGTTGTGGTCAAGCTGTTCGCCTCCGGCATCTGCCATTCGCAGCTGCACCAGATGCATCGGCCGCGCACTGCGCCCGTGATCCTGGGCCACGAGGCAACGGGAATGGTAGAGAAGATCGGAAGCGAAGTTACCCACGTGAGTCCCGGAGACACCGTCCTGGTGACGTGGGTACCGCGCGACGCTGCCGCAGCGCGCCAGCTGCCGGTACGCGCCACACTTCAGGTCAGCGATGGAATCGCGCAATCCGAGAACGTCTTCACCTGGGCTGATCACACGCTCGCAGACGAGCAATACGTGGTGAAAGTCGATCCCAACATCCCCCACGACATCACATCGATCATTGGCTGCGCCGTCATGACCGGGGCCGGTGCCGTCATCAACACCGCTCGCGTGCAGCCAGGTCAGAGCGTCGCGGTCTTCGGCGTTGGCGGTGTCGGCCTCTCCGCGATTGTCGGCGCCAAGGTCGCCGGCGCCTATCCGATCATTGCAGTCGATCTGGATGACGCAAAGCTCGAGTTCGCCAAGCGCTTTGGTGCGACGCACGGCATCAACGCAGCCAAGGAAGACCCGGTCGCCGCCATTCATGCCATGACCCAAAGCAAGGATGCCTACACGATTCTTCAGACACCCGTCAGCGGGGTCGATTTCGCGTTCGACTGCATCGGTATCCGCAAGACCATGGAACAGATCGTGCCCGCGTGTCGCAGCGGTCATTTCGGCGCCCGCGACGGTGGCACCGCCGTGCTGGTCGGCGTGCCGAGCACCAACGTGGAGCTGAATGCCATGGATGTGCTGCTGCAGGAAAAACACTTTATCGGCAGCATTGGCGGTTCCTGTGCCCCGGACCGGGACTTTCCCACATTCATCGATTGGCAGCAGAGCGGCCGGCTTCGTCTCGAAGAGCTGGTTACCCAACGTTTTTCCATAGAGGAAATCAACGAGGCCACCGCTGCCCTGGAAAGTGGCAAGATCAGTGGTCGCGCGATTCTGGAATTCTGAATCGCGCGGGGTCCTGCATCAGCACTGATCCATTGATGCGCGAGCATTCAGTCGTTAGTCTGATGCCGGGACCGCGGAGACGAACAGACGGTCAATGCCTAGCAGGGTCCGTTTGTCCGTCAGTCAGTACAGGAAGGCAACGGATGGGCAAGCGTGCTGCGGGGTGACGCTGCTCGAAGCAAAAATAGGCGGCGTTTCCCCTGACCGGGCGCGCTCGCGACTAGTGTTTTGTTTTTTCTGTGATATCTTTTGCGCCCCGCTAACCAAGCCACCAAGAAGAGGCCCAAAGTGCAAAAATTAGCGATAGCCATGCTCGCAACCTTCGTGATCGCCGGCTGCGCCACCGTCAAGCCGGAGCGTGTAGACGCACTCGAGTCCCGCGTAAGCGCTCTTGAAAATCAAGTTGCGACCGCGACCTCGACCGCGAACCGCGCTAGCCAAGAAGCCACTGCTGCGCAAACCGCTGCTCAGCGCGCGCTGGACGCAGCTAACCAGGCCAACGAGCGCGTACAGCGCATCGCTGAAACCTGCTGCGCACGCAAGTAAGCTAAACTTCGGTTAAGCGGAATGCTCAAGTCCCGGCGGCAGCGCTTTGCGGCGCTGTCGCCAGGATGCGAACAGGAACCCCGCCCTTCTGTTCCACCGCGCTCTTGACTGAATCCCAGTCAACACTCACGTCCCTGCCTGCGATCGCAGCCCTGATCAACTCCTCGAGCTCGCCCGGCTTAGCCAAGCCATAGATGTCCTCGTGTACCTCAACGAAGAGCTCGCCGTCGCGCCAGCCCACTTTGTAGGGCTCACTAACGATGCGCACCGACTGACCGCTTCGAACCATTTCCGCGAGCGTCTCCACATGGCTGTTATACATGCGGATGCAACCAAGGCTCGCGGTCTGGCCGACGGCAAAGGGCTGGTTGGTGCCGTGAATGAAATAGCTCGGAATGCCGAGCACGATCGCCATGCTGCCCATCGGGTTATCCGGACCCGGCGGGACCACCGCGGGCAGCGGATTACCGCGCGCCGCGTGCTCGCGCCGAGCGGTTGGACCTGGATGCCACGAAGGATTGGGCACCGCTGTCCGCACTTTGGTGGTCACGATTGGGGTTGGGAAATCGAGTCGTCCGAGCCCAACCGGAAACGTCACCACCATGCGCCCGCCCGGTGGGTAGTAATACAGCCGGAACTCCGCCACGTTGATGACCACACCTTCCCTGGGGCCAGAAGGCAATATGTACTTGGTAGGGAGATCGATCACCGTGCCATCACCCGGTAACCAGGGGTCGACGTCGGGATTCGCATCTACGACCTCACGCCAACCGAGGCCCTGAGCTTCGGCAACGGTAGCCAGCGTATCTTCGTAACGCGTGCGCAACGGGATGATCGCACCGACAACCTGCGTATCCCCGCTCATGAGGGAATAGGCGGCCGCTACCGAGTTGCCAGGCGAAAGCGCGCCGAACAGCGCAACGCAAGCCACGGCAAAAGAGAAAAGACCCGTAGAGATGTGCTTCGTTTTCATGACGCGCATTGTCACCATTTGCCGTGCGAGTTCCAGATGAGTCCGCGCCGAATTTGCTGCGCGACCACGAAAAATGCGACATGACCGCCGAACGCCGACGACCGGCGCATGTCAGACCGGCGGATGAGCAGCGAACCCGCTTGCCTCGACCAGGGCGTGCCCCACCTGCAGCAGGCGCGCTTCGCCAAGCCAGGGTCCGACGAGTTGTATGGAGCGAGGTAACCCTTCCGCACCCACGGACAACGGCAACGTGATCGTAGGATGACCCGAGTAATTGAACGGGGCCGTGAAGGTTGTAGCCGCGGCCCTGGCCTCGAACTCTGCTTCACGACCCGCAGGCGTGGCACCGGTCGCTGCATCCATCTCCTCTGCCCGGAGCGGCAACCACGGCATGTTGGGCATTAGCAGCACATCTACCCGAGCGAAGAGCGCGTTCAGCTCCGCACGAAACAATTCACGCCGCTGTTCGAGCACGGCGTATTGCTCTGCCGTCGAGCGCAACCCCAGATCCAGAAGGGCCGCGAGCACCGGACCATACTCGGTGCGCCGCGCGGGAAAGTACGGCGCATGGGCGCGCGCGCATTCAATGCCGCAGGTGATATTCCAGCCTTGCACCAGATCGCGCCAGATCGGCGGCAGGGTGACCTCGACGATGCGAGCACCACGCGCAACGAGCTGCTTGGCAGCCTCACGCACCGCCGCCTTCACCGGGGGAGCCACGCCCGCCTCGGCGTACTGCCAGTCCACCCCGATCGCGAGACCTTCGATCGACTGGTTGATCGAGCCGAGATAATCCGGAACCGGCTCCGGAAGCGTCGTCGCATCGCGCGCATCCCGCCCCGCGATCACGCCCAGAATGACGGCGGCATCGGCCACCGTGCGCGTCATCGGACCGATGTGATCCAGGGAATCCGAAAGCGGAAACGCGCCGTGTCGACTCACCCGGCCGTAGGTCGGCTTCAATCCGACGAGACCACAGCTCGCTGACGGAAAGCGAATGCTGCCGCCCGTGTCGGTACCAAGCGCACCCCAGGCCATCCCAGCCGCGACCGCGACGCCCGAGCCGGAAGACGATACGCCGGTCCAGCACTCCCGGTCCCAGGGATTGATCGGCGCAGGGATCTGGGGGTGATGCACGGCGAAAGCCCCCTCCGTGAGTTGCGTCTTGCCGATGATCACCGCACCCGCCTGTTCGAGCCGCTCGACCACGGTGGCTGTCGACGCAGAACGATGCGCAGCCATCACACGCGTACCGCTGGCGGTCAGGGTGCCCGCGAGATCCAGCAGATCCTTCACCGCAATCGGCACACCGTGCAGCGTCCCGCGCCATTGGCCGGCACGCGCCTCCGCATCCAGCACCCGCGCCGACTGCCGGGCTCGATCACCCAGCACGCTCGCATAGCTGCGCAACCCGGGATCAAGCGCCGCAATACGGTCGAGCATGAGCTCAGTGAGCTCCTCCGCGGTGCGGGTGCCCTCACGCACGGCAGCGGCCACGGTCGTGAGAGGCTGATAATGCAGCGGCTCCATGTCCTTCACTGTCCCCGTTCAGGCGGGATCGAAGATCTTGCCCGGATTGAGAATTCCCTTCGAATCCAGCGCCCGCTTGAGCGTTCGCATCAGCGCGATCTCCGTCGAGCTGCGACTGATATCGAGGTAGGGCTTCTTCTCGAGGCCGACGCCATGTTCCGCCGAGACGGAACCTCCGCTCTTGCGCAGCGGCTCATACACCGCACCTTCAACCCGGCGACGGACTTCGGGGGTGGGCGTACCTACACCAATCACCAGGTGCAGATTGCCGTCGCCCATGTGGCCAAAGATGTAGCAACGATTGCCGGGAAAGTCTTGATTCAACCGCGCGGTCACGTCCAAGACATACTGCTGCATCGCCGGGATGGGCATGCTCACATCAAAGGACAGCGTCGGACCGTCGCGGAAACACTGAGCGACGTCGTCCCGCAACGCCCAAAGCTGACGACGCTGTGTTTCGGACTGTGCCAGTACGGCATCCGCCACCAGGTCCTGCTCGAGCGCACCAGACAGGATCTCCTGCACCGTGGCATCGGCCGTGCCCATGGCTTCCACAAGTACGTAGTAAGGATAGTGACTCGGCAACGGCGGCTGGTTGGTCGCGGGCGGCGTGGTGACGAGCGTGTAGAAGTTGTTCCACATCACCTCGAACGCTGAGAGCGTGCCACCAAGTCCCGCATCCATGTATTTGAGGAAGCGGCCCAGTTTGCCGAAGTCGTCGACAGCGACCAGCAGCGTTGATTGGTGACGCGGCTGCTCACGCAGCCGCAGAACGGCGCGGGTGATGATTCCCAGCGTGCCTTCGGTACCTATAAAAAGCTGCTTCAGATCGTATCCCGCGTTGTTCTTGATCATACGGTTCATGCTCGACACCACGGTTCCGTCGGCGAGTACCGCCTCGAGCCCCAGCACCATATCTCGCGCCATACCGTAACGAATGACCCGATTGCCGCCCGCGTTGGTGGATATGTTGCCGCCAATGGTTGCGGAGCCGCGACCACCCAGGTCGAGCGGAAACAGCAGCCCCTCGGCTTCAGCCGCCTCCTGAATTCGCTGCAGAACCACGCCACTCTGAACAATCATGGTGCGATCAGCGGCATCCACGGCCTCGATGCGATTCAAGCGCTCAAGCGACAGCGCAACGTCATCAGGCGTGGTGTCGGCACTGTGTACAAGACCGGTTAATCCGCCGTGGGGTACCACCGGCTGCCCGTAGGCATGACAGACTTGCAGCGCTACGCTGACCTGCCGTGTATCGCGCGGACGAATGATCGCCCTGGCCTGGATCGTGTCGCGGCGCCAGATGCCCGCCTGTCGCTCCTGAACTGCGGCACCGGTGAGTACCGAGTCCTCACCCAACGCCTTCTGCAGGGCCTCGATTACATTCATGCGTTCTCCCCGGCACGAGTCCGACACAGCGTGCGCATCGCGCGTGTCCGTGCTCTATGATGTTGCGTGTTGCCGGAAGCATAAGACAAACAGACCCATGCGCAAGGTGTTCGACCAAGCCTATTACGAACGCTTTTACCGCAACCCCGGCACGCGTGCGGTTACCCCCGCCGGCGCGGCGCGACAGGCGCAGTTCATTGCCGCCTATCTGCGCTACCTGGATATCTCGGTGAAGCGGGTTCTCGACATCGGTTGCGGTACCGGACTCGCCCTGCGAGCGCTGCAGCGTGCGATTCCTCGCGCCCTCTGCACTGGCGTCGAATTCAGTGACTATCTCTGTGAGCGCTATGGCTGGGAACAGGGCTCGGTCGTGGACTGGCGCGGTCCGGCGCCCTATGACCTCGTCATCTGCAACGATGTGCTTACCTACCTCGATGACGCCAACTGCGCCCGGGCACTGCGCAACCTGAGCCATCTCACGTGTGGAGCCCTGTTTCTCGGCGTGCTGACGAGCGAGGATGAAGGCGCTTACGATCCCGAGCGGACGGATCCCCTGCAGCACCGGCGCGCACTGCGCTGGTACCGAAACCGATTGGCGCAAAACTTCGCGAACGTGGGTGGTGGTTTATACCTGCGTCGTCCCCTGCAGGTCACCGTCTGGGCGCTGGACAAGCTCGAGCCCACGGGCCGTACGGCATGACCGGTGCAGCAATCGTAACGGGGTGACAGGTACCGATATGCGTCAGCCCTACAAGACCGCTCGCGTCATCCTGCATCGAGGGGACCGCTTCCTGCTGGCCGTGCACAACAGTTTCTGGCGCACGAGGGACCGGCGCTGGGGGTTGCCGGGCGGTCAGATCGAACGCGGTGAGGATCCTGCGCGGGCTGCCATGCGCGAACTGCGCGAGGAACTCTATGTGAGCGTTCCGCAGGTTCAGGAAATCGGCGCTTTCGCCTACAAGCAGTCAATGCACATCGTGTATGCCGCTCCGTGGCACGACGAGATCAATCACTACGATGACATGGAGCTCGACGAGATCGGCTGGTTCGAAGAAGGCGCCATTGCAACCCTGAAGACCGAACGACGGCTGCATGCAGGGTGGGAACTCGAAGCCGTGCAGGCATTGCGTCGAACGCTCATCAATTCACACGCCAGCGGGCCGGGCGCGGCTCCTTCGGCCCGGCACGACTGATCTGTGCGCGCGCTTCAGATGCGATAAGCGCGCGCCGCAGTATCGTGGAACAGCCAGCGTTTCTCTGCAGGAGACGCATCGGCAACCAGTTTCTTGAAGGCGTTCCACAGCACTGCGTACGAGCAGCTCTGCCTGTCCACGGGGAAGTTGCTCTCGAACATGCAGCGCTCAACGCCGAAACAGTCGATCGCGTGACGATAGTAGCGCCCCGTGGCGGCCACGATCTCATCCGAAGTCGCTGGTTGTTCACGTCGATGAAAACCGAAGCCGTTGATCGGCATGACGAGCCCGCCAAGCTTCGCGTACACATTGGGACAGCGGGCAAGCGCCGCTACATCCTCACGCCACTGGGCAAAGATCTCCCCCTGCCGACCTTCGTAAGGACCAATACCCAGCGGTCCGCCGAAGTGATCGAACACGATCGTCGTGTCCGGAAAGTCCTGCGCGAGGGCGGTCAGTTCCGGTATCTGGGGATGATAGAGCCAGGCATCGAACGAGAGCCGACGCGGAGCAAGTTCGGCAAACCCTGTGCGGAACCTTGCATCCAGAAGAATTCCGCGCGGCGGGTTCGTGTGCGCGTTGCGAACGCGCGGATCCGCATCCCAGCTTGCCGCATGGCGAATGCCGCGGAAGCGCGAGCTCACCTGTTGATGCGCATCCAGCACAGCCCCGACATCAGCACCCAGCATGAGATCGGCAAACCCCACGATGCCTGCACATGCCCTGATTGGACCGTACTGACCACTGGCGAACATCGCGGCGACCCCGTTAACGAATTCGGTTTCGCCCACCGGCTGCTCAGCAGCGGGACCATCGGCGCGATACATGCTTGCGCATTCAACGAACACCGTGGACACCACATTGTGTCCGCTGCCGGTATCCGCAAGGAGTTCATCCAGCAGATAGCGACTGCCCGGGTGATCCCAGAGGTGATGGTGCGGATCGCAGATTGGCAGATCCGGCTCGATAATCTCTTCCTGGACCTGCGCGAGCCATACGCTGGGCTGCATGTTATTCCCCCGATGACACTCAGTAGACGACGACCGACCGGATGCTTTCTCCGGCATGCATGAGATCAAACCCCTCGTTGATGCGCTCAAGCGGCAGGGTGTGGGTAATCAGATCGTCGATGTTTATCTTGCCGTTCATGTACCAGTCAACAATACGCGGGACGTCCGTACGACCCTTGGCGCCACCAAACGCGGTTCCGCGCCACACGCGCCCAGTAACCAGTTGGAACGGGCGCGTGCTGATCTCCTTCCCCGAGGCGGCAACACCAACGATGATGCTTTCTCCCCAGCCCTTGTGACAGCACTCCAGCGCCTGTCGCATTACCTCTACGTTGCCAATGCACTCAAAGGAGTAATCGACGCCGCCGCCGGTCATCTCGACGATCGCTGTAACAACGTTGTCCACGGTGGCGGGGTTGAGGAAATCGGTCATTCCGAACTTGCGCGCAAGCGCTTCCTTCGCGGGATTGAGGTCGATGCCTATGATCCGGTCCGCACCCACAAGGCGAGCGCCCTGAATCACGTTCAACCCGATGCCGCCGAGACCGAAGACCGCGACGGTCGCACCGGGCTCGACCCGCGCCGTGTTGATGACTGCGCCAAGACCGGTGGTCACCCCGCAGCCGATGTAGCAGACCTTGTCGAAGGGTGCATCGGGACGAATCTTCGCTACCGCGATTTCCGGCAGCACCGTGAAATTCGAAAAGGTCGACGTGCCCATGTAGTGATGCAACGCATCTTCGCCAAGCGAGAAGCGGCTGGTGCCATCCGGCATGACGCCGCGACCCTGCGTTTCGCGGATGGCGCCGCAGAGATTGGTCTTACCGGAAAGGCAGAACTTACACTGCCGACACTCCGGCGTGTAGAGCGGAATGACGTGGTCTCCGGGCCGCAGTGATGTCACGCCAGGACCGATATCGCGAACGATGCCCGCACCCTCGTGTCCGAGAATCGCGGGGAAGAGCCCCTCCGGATCCGCACCTGAGAGGGTGTAGGCGTCGGTGTGACAAATGCCGGTCGCCATGATCTCGATCAGGACCTCTCCGGCGCGCGGCCCTTCGAGCTCGACCGTCGTCACTTCCAGTGGTTTACCCGCGGCGAAGGCCACGGCGGCGCGTGTTTTCATGAAGGACTCCCGATGGGCGAGGCACCGAGGCTAGCGAGTCATCGAGGAAAAGCAATAGCAGTTACAATGAGCGCCACGGCGGGAGAATGGCATTGAGGCAAGGCGATCAACGCAAGCCGGTCTCGAATCTGATCGGCCTGGTGCCCCTCGTGGGTACACTGCGCAACTATCGCCGCACAGATCTGGCGGCTGATCTGAGCGCGGGCATTATTGTCGGCATCATCTCCATCCCCCAGGCCGTTGCCTATGCGCTGCTGGCGGGCATGCCCCCGGAAGCGGGCCTCTACGCGTGTCTTCTGCCGCTTGTGCTGTATGCCGTATTCGGCACCTCGTCGCACCTCATGGTCGGCCCTGTCGCCATGACCGCCCTGCTCGTCGCTTCCGCGATCGGCACGTTTGGCGTTCCGGAAGGTCGTGCACCCGCTTCCGTCGCCGCTGTGCTCTGCATTGAAGCAGGGCTACTGCTCTGGCTGCTGCGCGCGATCCGCATGAGCGGCCTGGTCAATCTGTTGAGCCACCCGGTCATGTCCGGATTCGTCAGTGCCGCCGCGGTGTTGATCATCCTCAGCCAGCTGCAACCTCTCATCGGCAGCGCCCTGGGCATGGGTCGCATCTTCGATCTGACGCAGCTTCCGAACATGTTAACTAACGCAAACACTGCGGCCGCGTGGATCGGGGGCGGCAGCCTGTTCTTTCTGTTTGCGCTGCAACAGATCGGACCCAGGCTGCTACGCCGCGCGGGCCTTGGCCTCACAGCGGCCCAATGGATTGCGCGCACCGGCGCGCTTGTCGTGACAGTCGTGGCCACGTTCTGCGTGGTCGTATTCGATCTAAACAGGTCCGCAGGCGTTGCCGTGGTCGGCGCGGTTCCCCCAGGATTGCCCGGGTTCGCGCTACCTTCACTCGATGCCGCGCTATGGCGCGCGCTGCTGCCGACCGCCGCGCTGGTCGCCATCATCGCGTATATCGAGAGCTATTCCATCGGCACGACGCTCGCCGCCCGGCGCGGCACACGGGTGGACGCCGGACAGGAGCTGATCGCGCTCGGCGCTGCGAACATTGGCGCGGGGCTGACCGGCGCCTACCCCGTTGCAGGCAGCTTCTCGCGCTCCGGTGTCGCCTTTCAGACCGGCGCGCGCACGACGGTCAGCGGACTTTTCTGTGCGGCAGTGATCGTCGCTGCGCTGCTGTTTCTCACCCCCTGGATTGCGCGGGTGCCGATGGCTGCGCTGGCAGCAATCATCATCGTGTCGGTATTCAGCCTTATTGATCTACGCGGGATACGCCAACACTGGCGGGGTCATCGTGCGGACAGTCTGACGCAGCTGTTCACCTTCGGTGTCGTGCTGGCGGTCTCCGTAGAGGCCGGTCTCATCGTCGGCATCGGGCTTTCGATCGCGTTTTTCCTGCGGCAATCGAGCCGCGCGCGCATGACTCTGGTAGGCCCGGTGGAAGGCACCGGCCAGGTCCGCAACGTGGATCGCTATCCGATCGAGGCCTCAACCAAGGTGCTCGCGCTGCGCATTGATGAGGACGTGTTCTTCGCCAACGCAGGCCCGATCGAAGACGGCGTCCTGGAACGTATTTCACGGCAGCCGGGGTATCGCCACCTGTTGCTCGTCGGCAGTTCGATCAACCGCATCGACTCCACGGGGGCAGAGATGATTGCGCGCCTCTCGCGCAATCTGGCGGTGGCCGGCATCAAGGTGCACCTGTCCGACATCAAGGGACCGGTTCTGCAACAGCTCGAATCGGCCGGCGTTACCCGCGAGCTCACCGGCCAGATCTTCTTCTCCGCCGAACAGGGGCTACGCAGCCTCGCGTGACAAATCAGTCGCGCCCCAGTTCGGCATTAAGCGCGCCAACCCGAAGCTCCCCTTCGCGAGTCTGCCCACCGATGGCGAGAAACCGCTCCATATTGCGCTGTGCTCCCTCGGTCCGCAGCAGCCTCTGGAACAGATAGGCTTCATCAACCAGACCATCGTTCAGCGGCTTGTCTGCACCCAGGATCGCCTCTTTGGCGAGGCGCACAGCTTCGACCGGAAACGACGCGATGCGGCGCGCAAGCCGATCAACGAACGAACTGATCTCGTTCGCTTCGAAGATGCGGTTCAGATAACCCCAGGCTTCCGCCGTCTCGGCATCGAGGTCGTCTCCTGCCAGAATGATTTCAAGCGCACGCCCGCGACCAACGAGGCGCGGCAGCCGCTGCGTGCCGGTGCCCCCCGGCAAAATGCCAAGCGGCACCTCCATCTGATTGATGACGGTCTTGCCGCGTACACCAAAGCGCATGTCGAGGCTTGCGGCCAGTTCACTGCCACCCCCGCCCACGCGGCCTTCGATCTGCGCGATCGTCACCTTGTCCATGGTCCGGAAGCGCTCGCACATCTGGTGATAGAGATTAAGCTCGGCATCACGCTGCGGCTCGGTATCGGTCGGAAAGCGCAGAATCGCGCTCACATCGAAATGCGCGAGGAAAAAATCCGGGTCTGCGCTCTTCAGCACGACGACGGTCAGATCCGGATCATTCTTCAATTCGATCGAAAGCGCAGACAGCTCGGCGTACAGCTCGAGCGTGATGATGTTGATCGGCGGATTGCTGATGGTCACGGTAGCCAGGCGTCCTTCCTTCACGACGCGTAGACGCTGATAGTCATAGGCCATGGTCTTCCCCCTCTCTGACCGCTGTTATCGAACCACCCAAGCTCTCAGGTTTCCCTTCGCGGAACTTGGGAGCGAGCTGGTTGCCGCTTAACGAGCCTACTGCGCGGCCGGATTGCTGTATACGACAGCGATCGCTCCCCACGGTGCCGCTACGCCGCCGCGCCCCCCTGCAAACGGCACTGAATGCCTGCGCGTATGCCACCGGGTAGCGGGAATCTCGTCACACAAAACATGTGATCCAGCGCACAGGTCTCGGGCGCGATTCTGACACGTACTGCGCTCGACCTGCCGAGCTGCGCACGCGGTCACAGTTCTCTACCCGCGCTAATCCCTACCGTGTCCCCCGCGACCAGTCCGGTCGTATCCCGCGGAGGCCTCCACCACCATGACATTATTACGCACACCCCGCCCGATCCCGTTCCAGGCACGAGGGCGTGAATCCCGAAAGACGCGGCGCGTGACCTTGCCGTGTATCGCAGCGCTGCTCCTGCTCTGCACGGGTACCAGCCTCGCAGCAGGAATGCCCGCAGCTGCGGAAAGTGCAGCGTGGCATGCAGACTCTTCCACCGTGCAGCTCCCTCATGGGGCCACGCTGCCAGAGCACGCGATACCCGAATCTGCGATGCGCGCGCGTCTTGATCCTGCACTGTTCACCGCCGAGCGCCTGTCCGTACCGCTCACCGAAAGCCGGTTGTTCCACGCGATCCGCCGTCAGTCGCGCGACAACGCGCAGGGCGGCAAGAGTGTCACTGGCGATTTCGCGGGCCTGCCCGGCAGCTTCTTTGCCCTGACCGAACACGCGGGTCAGGTAACAGGTTTCCTGCAAACGAGCTCAGAGCTCTGGGAAGTGAAGCCCGTGGGGGCAGGCGAGGTGCTGATCTATCGCGTCGATCCTGCCCAGATACCGCCGGAGGCGGCACCGCTACAGGTGGCGGGAGAAAACGGCACCATCCAGTCGCCGGAACCGGCGGCGCCGAAGGCGCCGGACGCACTGGACAGCAGCCTTGTTAGCACCACATCGACCGTATCAGCGGGACTCGATGTGCCCTACCAGCATGATCTTCTGGTGGTCTATACCCCGCGCGCTGCGGCCAACGCGGGCGGCCAGGCGTCAATCCAGGGCGCGATCAGCAACGCGGTGGCAGCCGCCAACGCGGGCTATTCCCAAAGCGGGATCGCGCTCAGCCTGAACCTGGTCGGCATGGCGGAGACGCCCTATGCAGAAAACGGCGATTTCTACACCTCGCTCGCGCGACTCTCCGGGACTCAAGATGGTTACATGGACGAGATTCACGCGCTGCGCGACCGGCTCAAGGCCGACATCGTCATTCTCGCGAGCGAGGATTCGAGCTGGTGCGGGCTTGCCTACATGATGGGCGCACCGAGCACGGGTTTCGCCCCGTCCGCATTTGGTGTCGTGCGTCCGCTGTGCTTCTCGAATCACTCGCTTGCGCATGAGATCGGCCACATCCAGGGCAATGATCACGATCGGCTGAACGGGATTGGCGGCTCGTTTCCCTGGTCGTTCGGCTACCGCACCTGCGACGGCACCGCACCGACCAACGGGCAGTCATTCCGCTCAATCATGAGCTACAGCTGCGGCTCGGTTCCGCGGATCAATTACTTCTCCAACCCGCGTGTCCTGTTCAACGGCGCAGCCATGGGGATCGACTACGAGACCGACCCCGCGAACGCCGCGGACAATGCTCGATCCATGACTGCGACGGCAGCCGCGGTCGCCGGATTCCGCACCGACGCACCGGTGCTGTACGCGCCCGTCGCGCCGGCTCCCGCCAGCGTGGCACCCGGGTCTCTCGCCGTCATTCAATGGACCAACGTCGCGAACGAAACCGGTTACGACGTGATCCGCGAAACCTGGAACAGCCGCAAGAACCTGTGGTCAGCCACGACGACGCGGGTAGCCGCGGACACCACCTCGCTGACCGCGAGCCTCGCATCGGGGACTTATCGGTATCGAGTCCGGGCGTTTAACGCCGTGGGAACATCGAATCCCGCGAGCGCCCTGTGCGCGACGTGCGGCAGCGACGGCAGCTTCTCCGTCGCCGGGAGCAAGAGCCGAAAATGATGTGAGCTGATGCCGCAACACTGAGCTCAAGCACTCCTCGGCAGAGCGGATCGCGGTAGACTCGCGTACCTCATCCCACGCGGGTTCTGCCCATGACCGCTCTGCCAGAGGGTGTCGCGCAAGCCATCAATGCAGCCATCGACACGGCTGCCGATGAGCTGATCCGGGTTTCCCATGAGATCCATGGCAACCCGGAACTCGCGTTCGAGGAACACTTCGCCGCGGATCTCCTGTGCCGAACTGCCGAGCGGCACGGTATGCAGCCCGCCCGCGGCGTCTACACGCTTGCTACCGCGTTCGAGGCACGCTTCGGCCAATCTCACGGCCCTACCGTGGCGGTGTTAGCTGAATACGACGCCCTGCCCGGTATCGGTCACGCCTGCGGTCATAACATCATCGCCACCAGTGCGCTCGGCGCGGCCATCGGGCTTAGTCGAGTGGCCGATGCACTGCCTGGACAAGTGCGACTGCTCGGCACACCGGCAGAAGAGCGCGGCGGCGGCAAGGAGCTCATGGCGCGCGCGGGCGCGTTCGAAGGCATCGATGCTGCGCTGATGATTCATCCGGCGGGCGTCGATCTGACGGCGATGCCCTGCATCTGCGTGGCCGAGGTCGACGTCGTCTACCACGGGCGCGCTGCCCACGCCGCCGCCATGCCTCACCGCGGTATCAACGCGCTCGATGCGCTGCTGCTCGCCTATCAGTCCATCTCCAACCTGCGGCAGCACATCCGTCCCACCGAGCGCATCCACGGCATCGTCACCGACGGCGGGCAGGCGCCCAACATCGTGCCTGAGCGGGCGGCAGGTCGCTTTTTCGTTCGTGCCGCCAACGCGCGCGCGCTGGCCGCGCTGAAGCCGCGGGTACAGGCGTGTTTCGAGGCCGGAGCCCTCGGCGCAGGCGCGAAGGTCGAGGTGAACTGGAGCGACGTGGACTATCTCGATCTCAAGAGCAACGCACCGCTCGCAGAGGTATTCCGCACCCACGGCGAAGCGCTAGGTCGCCAGTTCCTGGAACCCGCGGCTCTTGGCGGAGCGGGCAGCACGGACATGGGTAATGTCAGCCACCGGGTGCCATCCATCCACCCCATGCTTGCCTGTGCGCCGCCGAACGTGGTGATTCATCATCCCGATTTCGCACGCTGGGCCGCCTCCGACATGGGCGACCGGGCAGTGCTTGACGGCGCGCGCGCACTCGCGCTCACTGCAGCCGAATTTCTCTGCTCGCCAGCACTGCAGGCCCGCACGCGAGAGGCATTCGAAATTTCGAGAGGTCTTGCATGAACATTTCGTTCAGTCCACGCCACGAAGCGTTTCGCGACGAGGTCCGTCGCTTTCTGGATAGCGCGCTCACCGACGAGCTCAGAGATGCTCAGCGCTACTGTCCCGGCATCTTTTTGGATTACGAGCACAACATCGTCTGGCACCGGATTCTCTACCGCCAGGGTTGGGTGGCACCTTCGTGGCCCAAGGCTTACGGCGGCACCGGCTGGGATCTGACCGAGCGTTACATCTGGTCAACCGAAACGACGCTTGCCGGAGCGCCGAGCCTCGCGCCCATGGGTCTTGGCATGTGCGGGCCGATGCTGATCGGGCACGGCACAGAGGAACAGAAGTCCTATTACCTGCCGCGCATCCTCTCCGGAGAGGATTACTGGTGTCAGGGTTATTCCGAACCCGCGTCGGGCTCAGACCTGGCCTCGCTCAAGCTGCGCGCAGACAGTGACGGCGATCACTACGTGCTGAACGGCAGCAAGATCTGGACAACGCACGCGCACTTCGCGAATCGCATGTTCTGTCTGGTCCGCACGCGGGACACGGGCAAAGCGCAAGAAGGCATCACGTTTCTGCTGCTCGACATGGACAGCCCAGGCATCACGGTCGAGCCGATCCTCTTTGCCTCCGGCACCCACGAAGTCAACCAGGTGTTCTTCGACAACGTGCGCGTCCCGAAAGCGAATCGGGTGGGCGTAGAGGACAAGGGGTGGACCGTCGCGAAGTACCTGCTCGAATTCGAGCGCGGCGGTGGCGGCACGGCGGCACAGCAGACTGCGCTGCGTAAGCTCCGCAACCTTGCCGCCAGCATCACGACTGACGCGGGCAGCCTCGCGGAGGACCCCGACTTTCGCCGCAAACTCGATGCGGCTGACGCGCGCCTGCAGGCCGTTCAGTACACCGAGTTTCGCATCATGGCAGCCCTGTCCCAGGGGCAGAACCCGGGCGCAGAATCCTCGATCATGAAGAATCTCGGGGCGGATCTCGGGCAGCACATCAGCGAGCTCATGGTCGAGGCACTCGGCATGTACGCCACGCCCCACCAGCCCGAAGCACGCGAAGTTGGCAGCAACGTGGAGCCGGTCGGTCCGGTCGCGGGCGTCGCCGCGTTCCCGCGTTATTTCAATCTGCGCGCCAGCTCGATCGCGGGTGGGACCAACGAGGTGCAGAAAAACATCGTGGCGAAACTGGTCCTGGGTCTCTGATTGCAGCAGGTCGAGGCAGCGCGATCGGACTCGCCCGCGCGCGCTGCTCGGTCAGCCTGCATAACGCCGGGGGTCAAGCGTGCCCGCGAGAGGGTGCTCGCGACCCAAGAGCAGCGCCGCAGCAATGGCGGCTACTGCAGGGGCCGTCTGAACCCCGAAACCACCCTGTCCCACCAGCCAGAAGAACCCGGGCAATCGGGCATCGAAGCCAACAGCCGGCGCCTCATCAGGTAAGAAGGTGCGCAGCCCCGCCCAGGCGCGACCGGGCTGTCGAACGCTGACGGTGGTTGCGGACTCGAAGCGGTCAATCAGAACAGCAAGGTCGAGCTCGTCCGGCTGGGCATCGCAAGGCGGGCTTGGGGTCGCATCCGCCAGAGACACCATCAGCATGCCGGCGTCTGGCTTGAAATAGAGCCCGCCCTCAATCCGATGCACCATGGGCCATCCGGCCACGGGCTGTCCGGGATCGATGAGCACCGCCGTGCGTCGATACGGGGTAAGCCCGAGCGGAGCCGCCCCCGCAAGCTGGCCGATCTCATCGCCCCAGGCGCCCGCTGCATTGACAACGATGTCGGCAGTGAGGGTTTCCGATCCGAAGCTGACCTCCCAGTGTCCAGCTCCTCGCTCTATACGATCTACCCGCGCATTACCCCGCAGCACACCCCCATTGGCGAGCAGCCGCCGGCGATAGCCTTCCAGCAGGCGATGGACATCGAGCGCACGGGTATGGGGGTCGGATACCACTCTGGCGACATTCTCCTGGCGCAGGATCGGAACCGTGCTCCGAACCCAGACCGGGTCGACCTCCACCAGATCAGGACAGAGCGGGCGCCAGGTTTCCAGGTAATCATCGAGCAGATGAGCATGCTCCTCATCGGCGATCATCCAATCTCCGATGGAGCTCGCACCGTGCGCCAGATGATGCTCCAGACTCGCGCAGGTCAGCGCATGCACAGTCGCGTTGATGTACGGCTCGATATACACCGCAGCCGAACGTCCCGACGCGTGGTAGCCCGGCTGGGGCTCGGCTTCGAGCACAGTCACCGAGGCCTGAGCACTTATCGCAGCGGCGCAGGACAGACCGGCAATGCCGCCGCCGATTACGACGATTCGAGGTGTGCTGCTGTGCTCAGCCATGGTTTCTCCGCTCTGTCATCCCGAAACGGTTACCGGCTGCATTATCATGACCACACGCTAACGGGAGAATACGTTCATGGCGCCACTCGTGATTCGGGAAGACGATAACGGCCTTGCCATCCTCACGCTGAATCGGCCCGAAGCCCTGAACGCGCTGAGCCCCGCGCTCTTCGTCGAGCTGCGCGCGCACATCGATGCGATTGCAGCCAGCACAGACAGCATCGGCTGCGTCATCCTGTGCGGCAAAGGTCGATCCTTTTCCGCCGGTAACGATCTCAAAGCCATCCAGTCAGGCGACGTGGCTCCCAGCCGTCATTTTCAGGCCGAGACGCTCGATGCCATCGAGCAGCTGCCGCAGCCTGTCATCGCGGCGGTTCAAGGCCACTGCTACACCGGATCCCTGGAACTCGCCCTCGCCTGCGATCTCATGGTGGCGTCCGACAGCGCCAAATTCGCCGACACGCACGGCAAATGGGGGATGTCACCGACCTGGGGCATGAGCCAACGCCTGCCGCGTCGCATCGGCTTGCTTCCTGCCAAGGAAATGATGTTCAGCGGACGCGTGGTGAGCGGTTCTGAAGCAGCCAGTATGGGGCTCGCCAACCGCTGCGTGCCGGACGCCGATCTGATGTCGACCACCATCGCCATGGCACGCGGCTTTCTCGAGAATTCGTGGTTTACCCTGCGCGCCGACAAAATGCTGGTGAACCGCGGGCTTGATTACACCCTGAGTGCGGGGCTCGAATTCGAGCGCGAGAACAGCCCAGGGCGCGGGCCCGACATGGCTGAGCGCTTGAAACGCTTTGGCGGCTGACCGCGCGCGGTCAGGCTACCTGAAGCGCTGATCCGAACCGTTCCAGCTCGGCGATATAGCCTTCATCTGTCTCCGGATCGAGCCAGGCAGCACGCGTTGCGGTGTCCGTGCGCTCGATATGCAGGCCCTGCTGGTGCACACGGTTGATAGCGACCAGCTCTGCCGCACGAAGATTGCGCCCGTAGGCGAGCACCGTGCAGAAGCGCTGAGCGCCAGACTGGGCCTCTTCGACCTGATAGATGAAAAGGAAAGGAGCAAGACCCATTCTTTCGAGATTGCTGGCGTGGCGCATACTGCTCTCCATGCTCTGACCCGATTCTGCCCCGCAACCGCGCGTTACGCCCAATCTCGGTGCGGGCTATCGCGTCGCTGTGCAGGATTTGGACCCCTTGCGAGGGGCTGGGCACCTCCGCGACCCAGCGCGGAGCGTGCCCAACTATACCCAGCAAAACACGTGCCATCGCGCGGGGGTCAGCCCACACGGGGGCGAGCCCCCGGCGAGAGCAATCAGACCAGCTGGTCGATGCGCGTGATGATCTTGCCGACCAGACCGTAGTCCAGCGCTTCTTCGGCGGACATCCAATAATCGCGATCGGTATCTTTTTCGACCCGCTCGATCGGCTGACCGGTCTGTTCCGCAATCACACCGTTGATTCGGGCGCGCGTCTTAAGAATTTCGCGAGCATGAATCTCCACGTCGCTTGCCGTGCCGCCCATACCGCCCGCCGGCTGGTGAATGAGGAAGCGGGTGTTCGGCAGACAGAACCGCTGCTCGCGATCGGGAGCGAGGTAAATGTGCGTGGCAATGCTGCCCACCCAGCCTGTGCCCACGACGCGAACGGTCGGCTTGATGAAGCGGATCATGTCGAAAATGGTATCGCCGGATTCGACGTGACCGCCGGGCGATCCGATAAACAGCGTGATCGGCTCATCCGATGCATAGGCAAGCGCCAGCAGTTTCTCCGCCGTGCGTTGGGCCACATCCATATCGATCTCGCCAAACAGCGTGAGCGTGCGCCGCTCGAACAGCGTCTTGTCCAGGAAGCTGAACGCCCGGGGTGCGTCGGTCTTCTCTTCACCGCCTTCGAGCTTGATCATCGATCACTCCAAATTCCCTGAGGGTTGTCTTACTCTAGCCAAAAGCCCCCGCATTTGTGCGCAAGCGGGGGCCTTGGGCTACTGATCGTCTGGTGACCGTGACGCCCTTATTGGCGCTGTAACGTGTCCCTGGACTGTTCACGCATTCTACACGTGGGGGACAAAAATGCCGTTAGCACCGGAATACCAGGCAATGCTGGCGCAAGCCGCTGCTCAGGCTGCACCGCCGCTGTCCAGCCTGCCGGCAGCCGCGGGCAGGGAAATGTACCGCATGATGCGCCCCGCCAATCCCGCGCTTGCCGTGGGGCGGGTGGAGGACCGGCAAATCCCTGGACCCCATGGCGATATTCCGGTGCGGATCTACCACCCCGAGGGGAAAGGACCCTTTCCGATCCTCGTCAACTTCCACGGTGGCGGTTGGGTCATCGGTGATCTCGATACCTCCGATGCCTTCGCGCGCGATTTTTGTCAGCGTGCCGCCTGCATCGTGATATCGGTCGACTATCGTATGGCGCCGGAGCACCTGTTCCCCGCGGCTGTGGACGACTGCCTCGCAGCCACCCGATGGGCAGCGCGCGAGGCGAGCGCGCTTAACGGCAACGGGCGCCTTGCCGTTGGGGGCGAGAGCGCGGGGGGCAACCTCGCCGCCGTCATAAGCCAGCTCGCTCGTGACGCGGGCGAGCCGCACATTGATCTGCAGCTGCTGCTCTACCCGGTTACCGATGCCGATCTGACGCGCGCCTCCTACCTGGAGAATGGCAAGGGCTACCTGCTCGAACGAGACACGATGCAGTGGTTCTGGGATACCTACTGCCCCGACCCCGCGCAGCGACTGGATCCGCGCGCATCGCCGATCCGCGCGACCAATCTTGCCAACCTGCCTCCCGCGCTCGTGGTCACCGCGGAATTCGATCCGCTGCGCGACGAGGGCGAGGCCTATGGGCGCGCACTCGCCGCCGCCGGCAACCGTGTGGAGATCAAGCGGTTCGACGGCCTGGTGCACGACTTCTGCGCCACCGCGCAAGTGTTCGAATCAAGTCGCAGCGCATTTGGGTGGATCTGCGACCAGGTTCGATCCGCGCTGTCCGCCTGACCTGATCCACACGATGGTGCACACCACGCCCGACCCCGATTTTCAGGGCGTGGTCGCACGACTGCTGCGCGTTCAACCTGAAGATCTCGCGTTCGCTCCCCTGACCGGTGGTGTGTCGAGCGATATCTGGCGGGTCGATTACGCAGGTCGTACGGTCTGCGCCAAACGCGCCCTGCCGCGATTGCGGGTCAAGGCGCTATGGGAGGCCCCCGTCCGCCGCAATGCCGAAGAGGTGCGCTGGCTGACAATCGCGCGCACATGCATTGGCGAGCAGGCCGGACACGTGATCGCACACGACCCCGACGCCGGCGTCGCTCTTCTCGAATGGTATCCCCCGGAACAGTGGCGCAACTGGAAGGAAGCGCTGCTTGCGGGAAATGTAGATGCTCGGGTAGCCGCCGCGCTTGGTGAGGCGCTGGGCTCGCTCAACACGCTGGCCGCGCGTACGCCAGCAATGGCGACCGAATTTGCCAACCACGAGCTGTTCGATGCGCTGCGCGTCGACCCCTTCTTCAGACACATCGCCCACCGCTATGCGCGTATGCCCGATGTCGTGGAACATCTTGTTACCGCGCGGGAGACCCTGGTGCATGGGGATTTCAGCCCGAAAAATGTGCTGGTTGATCGCGACGGCGCGATCCGCATCCTGGACGCCGAAACCGCCACGTTCGGGGCCGCCGCGTTTGACCCGGGCTACCTCACCGCGCACCTGCTGCTGAAGCACGCGCGCGTGTGGGAAGGCGCGCAAGTGTCGGACCACGCGCTCGCGTCACAGCAGGCACTCGCCGCCGCCGTGCTCAACTTTTGGCAGCACTTCCGCGACCGGCTCGGGCGCATACCCGAAAAGACCATGCCAGCCGATGGGAGAGTTATCGATATCATTCTCGCCATGGTGCTGGCACGCATCGACGGCAAATCACCGGTCGACTATCTGACCTCAGCACAACAGGATCGCCTCCGCGATCAGGCGTCCGCGCTGCTGGCATCGCCCATTGCAGTCACCGTCGAACAGTTCCTCGAGCGCTGGCTCGACAATCGCATCTAGCAGGAGAACACACATGCTCTGCATCATGATCTGTGAAGATCGACCTGACAGCCTCGATCTGCGCATGGCCACGCGCGCAGCCCACCTCGCTTTCATCGACACGGTGCGTGCGCAGGTCAGACTTGCAGGGCCCATGCTCTCCGACGACGGCGAGAAAATGGTTGGCTCCGTGTTCATCATCGAGGCAGATGACATCGAGGCCGCGCGGGCTTTTAACGCGCGCGATCCTTATACGTTGGCAGGCCTGTTTGGCAAGGTCACGATTCGTCCGTTTCGCCAGGTCGTACCGGCGGCGTGAAATCCATGCTGAAGGTCATCTGGAACTACGACGCTGCGCCGACACTGCGTGCGCGATTGAACGCGCTCGCGAACGAAGGACTGCACGTCGAAGTCTGCCCCGAGCACGATGACGCGCGCCTCTTTCAGCTTCTCGCCGATGCCGATGTGCTCTGGCACTGCCTGCGGCCGGTCAATGCCGAGCTGCTGGCCCAGGCGCCTCGTCTGCGTCTGGTACAGAAGATTGGGGTCGGCGTGAACACGATCGATCTCGAGGACGCGCGCCGACGCGGCATCGCGGTCTGCAACATGCCGGGAAGCAACAGCCGCGCCGTCTCCGAGCATGCGCTCGCGCTCATGCTCGCGGTCCTGCGGCAGGTGCCGCGCTTCGATCACGACGTGCGCATGGGGGCGGGCTGGTCCTGGGACTCCGATCGCCAGGACGGGCTCGGAGAGATCGGTGGTCGCACCGTTGGGCTTGTCGGCTTCGGCGCTGTTCCTGCGCTACTGGCGCCGGTACTACATGCACTGGGCGCACGGGTGCTCTATACCGCGCGAACGCAACACCCCACCGCCAACGCCGAATGGCGTTCATTTCCGGCGCTGCTTGCGGAATCCGATATACTGTCGCTGCACGTTCCGCTGACTCCGCTCACCGAGCGCCTGCTGGATCGCAGCGCCTTCGCCCAGATGCGACCGGGCAGCATCCTCATCAATACCGCGCGAGGCGGGCTGGTCGACGAGGAAGCGCTGCTTGCGGCGCTCGCAAGCGGCCGCCTGGCGGGAGCAGGGCTCGATGTCTTTGCCGCAGAGCCGCTGTCGATACCACACCAACTGGCGCAGCTGCCAAACGTGGTGCTTGCGCCCCATGTGGCGTGGCTCACGGGAGAGACTCTGATGCGTAGCCTGGCGATAGCGGTGGACAACTGCCATCGACTCGAAGCAGGAAAGGAGTTCGCCTTTCGTGTCGCGTGAATCGCCTCGGGCGATGACTTCCGTCACGAGCGTCACACAAAACGCGGGCACGATGAACGCCCAATCATTCTGAACCCTGTGTTCGCACAGCCAAACGGGACGCCTATAACATGCACGACAACGTCCACATGGGTTACGACCTGCAGCCGGACGCCGATCGGGCCGCCATGCTTGATGCGATCGGCGTTGCGACGGTCGAAGACCTGTTTTCGGCGATCCCGAAAGCCATTCGACTCGATCGCGAGCTCGCACTGCCGGGCCCACTGTCCGAATGGGCGCTCGAGCGCGAGTTCCGTCAGCGCGCTGCGCGCAACGCTACCACGCGAACGCATCTCTCCTTCCTGGGCGGCGGCGCCTATGACCACTACATACCCGCCGCCGTCGACGCGATCGCAAACCGCGGCGAGTTTTTGACCGCCTATACACCCTACCAGCCGGAAATGAGCCAGGGCCTGCTGCAGGTTCTGCACGATTTCCAGAAGTTGATGAGCAAAGTCCTCGGATTGCCGGCGGTGAACTGCTCTGTCTATGACGGCGCGACTGCCATGGCGGAAATGGCCTGGATGGCGTGCGTGATTCGCAACAAGCGCACGGTCGCAGTTGCGCGCTCGATCCTGCCCGACTATCGCGCGGTGCTCGATACCTATCTTGCTGGCCGCGGTGTCGCCATCGTTGACGTGGCAAGCGATCCAAGCTCAGGCACCATCGACCCGAACGCCCTCGAACTCGCACTGTCCGCCGGCGACTGTGCCGCTCTCATCGTTCAGAGCCCGAACCGGTTTGGTGTGCTCGAGTCGCTCGGCGAGCTGTGCGCCGCGGCGCATCGCCATGATGCGCTCGCCAACGTCTCGGTAAATCCGCTGCTGGCAGGCATCGCCCGAACTGCCGGGGCTGCCGGTGCCGACATCGTATGCGCGGAAGCGCAGCCCCTTGGCATTCCCTTGAATGCGGGCGGACCCTATCTTGGCGCCGTTGCGACCCGCAGCGAGTATCGCGGATTCCTGCCGGGGCGCATCGTCGGCGAGGTGATGGATCTGAAAGGCGAGCCGGCACTTGCGCTGGTTCACGAGGAACGCGAGCAACATGTCTCCCGTGATCGAGCGACCAGCCATATCTGCTCCAATCAGGCGCTTCTGGCGCTGCGCGTCGTGCTGCACCTGTCACTGCTCGGCGAGCAGGGGCTACGCCGGGTAGCAACCCTCAACGCCACCAAGGCGCACGCGTTTGTTGACGCACTCTGCACGCTGCCCGGTGTTTCGCGCGCGCATATTGGACCGTATTTCAACGAGAGCCTCTTACGACTTCCGTGCAACGCCGTCGCAGTGCTGAAGGCCCTCGAGAATGAGGGCATCTTCGGCGGTATCGACGGCGGTCGACTCGATCCGAGTCTCGGTGACTGCGTTCTTGTTGCGGTCACGGAGATGCACTCAAAACAGGATATGGATCGCGCAAAGAGCGCCTACGCACGGGCAATTGCCAATGCTCTGGAGACCGAAGCAGCATGACCAAGACACAGAGCATTTATTCCCTGCACCGCGCAGGCGTCAGCGGCACCGGAATCGTTGATCCCGACTTCCCGATCGACGCGCTGAATACGGCTGCGTGGATGCCGGAGGGTGAGGCACGGCTTGGAGACCTCGGGTTACCCGAAGTCTCAGAGATCGATGTGATCAGACACTTCACCCGACAAAGCCACGAATCCCACGGCGTCGATACCGGCAGTTATCCGCTGGGATCCTGCACCATGAAATACAACCCGAAGCGCAACGACCGTATGGCGCAGCTCGACGGGTTTCGCTACGCGCACCCACTGCAGCCGCCCGCAACGCTGCAAGGTCTGTGGGATACGTTCGCCGACCTGCAGGACGCCCTGGCCGAGATCACGGGGATGGATGCGTTCACGCTGCAACCCGCGGCGGGCGCACACGGGGAATTCACCGGCCTGCTAACAATCCAGCGCTACTTCGCCGATCGCGGCGAAGATCGACGCACCATCCTGATTCCGGACTCTGCTCATGGCACGAACCCCGCCAGCGCGGCAATGGTCGGTTTCCAGTGCCGGCTGATTCCCACCACGTCGCGCGGGCTGCTCGACATGGAAACCTTCCGCAGCCTGCTCGGACCGGATACCGCCGGACTGATGCTGACAAATCCCTCCACGCTGGGCCTGTTCGAGGAGCAAATTGAAGAAATTGCCGCTGCGGTGCATGACGCGGGCGCGCTGCTCTACTACGACGGTGCGAACCTGAACGCACTGATGGGCATCGTCCGACCCGGTGACATGGGCTTCGACGTCATCCACGTGAACACGCACAAGACGCTGTCTACGCCCCACGGCGGTGGCGGCCCAGGCAGTGGTCCCTGCGGAGTGAAATCGTTTCTGGCGCCCTATCTCCCGGCCCCTCACATTCGTCGCGACGCAGCCGGAAAAGCATTCCCAGACTGGGATGCCCCGCATTCGGTCGGCAAGGTCAAATCCTTCTACGGTCACGTCGAAGTGCTGCTGCGAGCGTGGGCCTACATTCGCACGCTGGGGGGCAGCGGCCTGCGGTACGCGACGGAAACAGCAGTACTGAACGCCAACTATCTGAAGGCCAGGCTCGCGGATCTGCTGCCGCCGCTGTTCGAACAGCACTGCATGCATGAGTGCCTCTTATCCGGCGGGTCACTCAGCGTCGACGCAGCCGATTTCGTGAAGCGCCTCATCGATTTCGGCATTCATCCGCCGACCCTGGTGGGCGCCGGCTGCGTGCACTTCGGTCCCGACTATCGCACTGCCATGCTGATAGAGCCCACCGAAACCGAGAGCAAGGCGGCGCTCGATCTCATGATCGACAGCTTCCGTAAAGTCGCGAACGAGGCAGCGGTCGCACCCTTCATGATCGAAACTGCCCCCCACACCACCCCCGTGGCCAAGATTGTGAAGGATGAGTCAGCGTGGCTCAGTGTTCTTGAAACCAGCGATGGCAGTGTGTCGTGACTAACGTAGCCCTGGACACCTCGGCACGAGTGCTGGTGGTTGAAGATACCAACATGATGCGGGTGCTCATGCTGCGGCATCTGAAGCAGGCTGGGTTCACGGAAGTCGCGGATGTGGGTGATGGCCAGCAGGCACTCGACTACCTGGCCAATCACCCCGTCGATCTCATCCTGCTCGATATCAACATGCCGGTGATGGACGGCTACACGACCCTTGAGCGTCTTAAGGCTGACCCGGCGCTGCGCGAGATTGCGGTCATCATGATCACATCGGTGGATTCCATCGAGAGCGTCGCGCGCTGCATCGAAATGGGCGCAGACGACTACATGCCGAAACTCTTCAACCCCATTCTGCT
>DMUF01000238.1:0-1100 GCA_003476445.1 Gammaproteobacteria bacterium
TCCTGCAGCCCAAGGCCTGCGAGGAATCGACGCAGCTCATGTTCTGCGTTCTGGCGAATCGGAACTGCGGCCAGCGGCAGCTCCGCCACCGGGCGTCGCGCCGGAATGCGGTTGTAGCCATAGATCCGGCAGACCTCTTCGACGAGATCGGCCTCGCGCTCGATATCAAACCGATGGCTTGGGGGACGAACCGTCCACACGATGCCATCGCGAGGCGTCGCTTCGCGGTCTAGCAGCGTGAAATCGAGCCGCGCAAACGCGGCATCCACGTCTTCTGCAGGAATGGCGGCACCTACGAGCGCAGCTAACCGCCGCTCGCGCAGACGCACGGGCTGACGCGTCGGCAGTGCGGCCTGATCGAGCGCTTCAACGACCGGGCCCGGCGTTCCGCCGACAACCTCCATGAGCAGCGCCGTGGCGCGCTCCAGCGCCAGCGGCTGCAGCTCGAAATCGACGCCGCGTTCGTAGCGATGTGAGGCTTCCGTATGCAATCCATAACGGCGCGCGGTACCTGCAAGGGTGAGCGGAGCAAAGAAGGCGCACTCGAGAAAAATATCGGTCGTCGACGCGCCCACACCGCTGCGATCGCCGCCCATGACACCGGCGATGGCGACCGGGCCGCGCGCATCGGCGATGACGAGCGTCGCCGCGTCGAGCGCCACGTCACGGCCATCGAGGAGCTTGAGCTGTTCGCCCGGTACCGCGCGACGCACCTCAATGCCGTCTGCAAGCTGATTCAGGTCGAACGCGTGCATCGGTTGACCCAGCTCGAGGAGGACGTAGTTGGTGATGTCTACCACCGCGTCGATACTGCGCAATCCCGCGCGTTCGAGCTTGTCACGCAGCCAACCCGGCGACGGCCGGCGCAGATCCACACCGCGCAGCACACGCCCGAGATAGCGCGGGCAGCCGCCCGGGTCACGAACGGTGACGGAGAATTGATCGGGAATGACAGGAGCAACCGGGGCGATCGATGGCGGCGACACGGCAAGCCCATTCAGGACCGCCACCTCGCGGGCCAATCCGCGGATCGACAGACAGTCGCCGCGATTTGGTGTCAGGTTGACCTCGAGCACCACGTCGTCCAGCGCGAGGGCAGC
>DMUF01000238.1:1481-3160 GCA_003476445.1 Gammaproteobacteria bacterium
GCTTTCCACGCCGCGCAGCTTCGCCTTGCGGATCTTGAGATCACCCGGCAGCTCAGCGCCGACCCGAGCAAAGGCGGTCTTCAGTCCGACGCGAACATTCGGTGCGCCGCACACGACCTGCACCGTCGCGGCTCCGTCGCTGACTTCGCACACCGACAGCTTGTCCGCATCGGGGTGACGGGCGACCGCACGGACCTCGCCGACCACGACACCGGAGAACTGTCCGGCCACCGGCGTTTCCCCCTCGATCTCGAGGCCTGCCATGGTGAGCTGCGCAGACAGGTCCGCGCGATCGATGGACGGATTGACCCATTCGCGGAGCCAGGCTTCGCTGAACTTCATCTCGACGCCTCAGTTAAACTGGCGCAGGAAGCGCAGATCGTTTTCGTAGAACAGTCGCAGATCGTCGACCTGAAAAAGGAGCATGGCGAGCCGATCAGCACCCATGCCAAACGCAAAGCCGCTAAACGTTTCGCTGTCGATTCCTGACATCTCAAGCACGTTCGGGTGCACCATGCCGCAACCCATCACCTCGAGCCATCCAGTCTGACTGCAGACCCGACATCCGCTACCAAGGCAGTGAACACACTGCACGTCCACCTCGGCGGAAGGCTCGGTAAAGGGGAAATAGGACGGACGAAACCGAACTTCGAGCGACTTCTCGAAGAACTGATTGAGAAATTCGGCAATCGTTCCCTTGAGGTCGGCGAAGCTGACATGCCGGTCCACGACCAGGCCTTCGACCTGCTGAAACATGGGGCTGTGCGTGAGATCGCTATCGCGGCGATACACGCGACCAGGACAGATGACGCGAATGGGCGGGGCCTGTCGCTCCATCACGTGAATCTGGGTCGGCGACGTGTGCGTGCGCAGCAGACGACCATCCGGGAAATAGAACGTATCGTGCATCGCACGGGCCGGATGATGGTCAGGGATATTCAGGGCGCCGAAGTTGTGCCAGTCGTCCTCAACTTCGGGACCGCTGACCACGGTATAACCCGCACCGGCAAAAATGCGCTCGATGCGCTCAAGGACCTGCGTTACGGGGTGCAGCCCGCCGCCACTCTGACGGCGACCGGGCAATGTAACATCGACGCGATCCGCGGCGAGCGCCGCTGCAAGTTCCGCTGCGCCGAGCACATCGCGGCGGTCAGCAAGGAGCGCTTGTAACTCGTCCTTCGCTACATTGATGGCTGCGCCCGCAGCCGGGCGTTCTTCTGCGGAAAGCGCGCCGAGCGTCTTGAGCAACGCGGTAAGCTCGCCCTTTTTGCCGAGATATTGAACGCGTACATCGTCGAGGGCGCGTTCATCCGGCGCTGCGGCTACCGCCGCGCGCGCCAGATGCATCAGTGCGGAGAGATCCCCAGTGAGGCTTGCGGTCATCGTGTGGAACCCCCCCTCGCCCCGGCGCTCACGCCGCGGCGCCGCCTTCAGGCTGCGGCGGCGACTTCCCCTTCGAGCGCTGCCTTCGCCTGAGCGACCAGTGCTGCGAATGCTTCCTTCTCATGCATTGCGAGATCTGCCAGCACCTTGCGGTCGACTTCGATGCCCGCCCGATGCAGCCCATTGATCAGGCGGCTGTAGGAGAGACCGAGCTCATTGGCAGCCGCGTTGATGCGGATGATCCACAGCGCGCGGAACTGACGCTTGCGTTGCCGACGGTCGCGATAGGCATATTG
>DMUF01000238.1:3473-3692 GCA_003476445.1 Gammaproteobacteria bacterium
ACGGCCTGCTTGGCGACCTTGAACGAGCGGCTGCGGGCACCGTAATAGCCTTTGGCCGCGTCTAGAACCTTTTTGCGCCGGGCACGAGACGCGACACCACGCTTAACTCTTGGCATGTTGTGCTACTCCTTATCGTGCCTTGGTCGGCAACATCCGATCGAGACCAGGGGCATCGCCCTTCGCTACGACCTCGAGACCGCGCAGCTGACGCTTACGCTT
>DMUF01000099.1:0-160 GCA_003476445.1 Gammaproteobacteria bacterium
GGCATTTGTCCGGCGGTGCGCTGTCTCTGACGCCAGCAGTGCAGACAGAAGAAATAGTCTTTCCGAAACTGCTCAGGGCTGTTTGAAACGATCAGCCCATTGCAATACCGGTTAAGCCTCTCTAGAATTTGCGGTCCCTGATGCGGGGTGGAGCAGTCTG
>DMUF01000099.1:479-22388 GCA_003476445.1 Gammaproteobacteria bacterium
TAACCCGAAGGTCGTAGGTTCGAATCCTGCCCCCGCTACCAAAGGATTCGATAGGGCCCCAACCGGGGCCTTATTCGTAGGCAGCCAGCGCTCTCCGCGCGACCTCCAACGATTTTTCAGATCCTGTCGGTGGCCTCCGTGTCGGTGGAGGGTGCCGTGGGATATGTCTGGCGCGCCTGCGTCTATGCTGCAGGTCCCGCTTTCTCTTAATCCCGCGAACACCTGACGCACCTTGAGTCTTCGTTCGTGCTGGGTCAGGCAAAGTGAACACACGGGAACACGACATCGAGGTTCTGCTCACGCCGGTAGTCGAAGGGCTCGGATGCGAACTCTGGGGCATCGAGTTTGCCGCTCAGGGCAGACACTCGCGCCTGCGGATTTTTATCGAGCGGGTAGAAGAGCGCATCACGGTCGAGGACTGTGAGCGCGTCAGCCGGGCTGCGAGCGATGTGCTTGATGTTGAGGACGTCATTTCGACAGCGTATACGCTCGAGGTGTCGTCCCCGGGCATGGATCGGATTCTGTTCAAGCCCGTCCATTACGAGCGCAACGTTGGGGCGATTGTTGACGTCCGGTTGCATTATCCCTTCGAGGGCTCAAAGCGGGTGATCGGTGTGCTCGCGGGTATCGAAGATGAAGAGGTCCTCGTGCAGGTGGAAGATCAGGAATATGTCCTGCCGCTCGAAAATATCCAGCGCGCGCGGCTTGTGCCGCAGTTTGACGCGGGTAGATCAGAACAAGGAACCAAGCAGCTATGAGTAAGGAAGTGCTCCTGGTCGTCGATTCCGTCTCCCATGAGAAGGGTGTTCCGAAAGAGGTGATCTTCGGTGCGCTCGAAGCCGCACTGGCGATGGCGACGAAAAAGAAATACGGCGAACAAGCCGAGTTTCGTGTGCACATCAACCGAGACAGCGGCACTTACGACACCTTTCGGGTTTGGGTCGTCGCAGATCCCGAGGCAGTCGAGGAAGAATGGAACCCCGAAGCACAGCTCACGCTCGAAGAGGGTCGTGCGCGGCGGTCGGATGCAGAGCTGGGTTCGACCATCGAAGAGCCGGTGCCTTCGGTCGAGTTCGGGCGTATTGCGGCGCAGACCGCAAAACAGGTCATCGTGCAGAAAGTGCGCGAGGCTGAGCGCGCACAGATCGTGCAGGCCTATCAGCCCCGCGTGGGCGAGCTTGTGAACGGCACGGTCAAGAAGCTCGGCCGCGACAACGTCATTATTGACCTCGGCAACAACGCAGAGGGTTTATTGACGCGAGAACACCTGATCCCGCGCGAGACCTTCCGCATCGGCGATCGGGTGCGTTCGCTGCTGCTCGAGATTCGCCCGGAAAACCGCGGACCCCAGCTGATTCTTACGCGCACTTCGCCGCGCATGCTGACTGAGCTGTTCAAGATCGAAGTGCCGGAGATCGCTGAGCAGGTGATCGAGATTCGCGGCGCCGCGCGTGATCCGGGGTCGCGCGCAAAAATTGCCGTGCGCACCAATGACGGGCGCATCGACCCGGTGGGCGCGTGTGTCGGAATGCGCGGTTCCCGCGTACAGGCGGTTTCGGGCGAGTTGGCGGGAGAGCGAATCGACATCGTGCCCTGGGACGATAACCCTGCGCAGCTGGTCATCAACGCGATGGCGCCTGCCGAGGTTGAATCCATCGTTCTTGACGAGGATGCCCACGCGATGGATATCGCCGTCGCTGAGCAGAATCTTGCTCAGGCCATTGGGCGTGGTGGTCAGAACGTGCGGCTGGCGAGTGAGCTCACCGGCTGGACGCTCAACATCATGACCAAGGAAGAAGCAGAGGCGCGTCAGGTCGAGGAAGCGAACCGCATCATCAATGAGTTCATGGAAGCGCTCGACCTGGACGAAGACGTAGCAACCGTGCTCGTCGAGGAAGGGTTTACCACGCTGGAAGAGATCGCCTACGTGCCGATTGATGAGATGACTTCGATCGAAGGTTTCGACGAGGAAATCGTGCTCGAGCTGCGCAATCGCGCCAAAGATGCGCTTCTGACTAAAGCGATCGCGAGCGAAGAGGCGATCGGTGATGTAGAGCCCGCAGAAGATCTGCTGGGCATGGACGGGATGGATCGCGCGCTGGCGTTCCGCCTTGCAGGACAGGGTGTGGTCACCATGGAAGATCTGGCGGAACTGGCCGTGCCTGATCTCCTCGAAATCGCTGCGGAACTCTCCGAGGAGCAGGCGGCGGCGATGATCATGACGGCGCGTGCACCGTGGTTCGAGGCGGCCCAGTAATCGGGCGACGAAAGGGGACGAGTGATGTCTGACGTGACAGTCAAACAGCTGGCAGAGCAGGTGGGAGCCCCGGTCGAGCGTCTGCTCAAGCAGATGCAGGAGGCCGGCTTGTCGCACGACTCTCCCGATGCCGAGGTTTCGGAAGAACAGAAGCAGAAATTGCTCGATTTCCTGAAGCGCGTGCGCGGCACCGGGGACGAAGGCCCCCGCAAGATCACGCTCACTCGCAAGACCGTTGGCACCATCAAGACCGGGCAGGGCCGCACCGGGCGTGCGGTGACGGTTGAGGTCAGGCGCAAGCGCACCTATGTGAAGCGCGAGGATGTAGAGGAGACTGGCGCCGAAGCTGCTGCCGCCGAAGAGCCTTTGGCCACGCATACCGAGCTCGAAGCGCAGCGTATTCGCGAGGAAGAGCAGGCGCGCATTCAGGCGGAGGAAGAGCAGCGCCGCAAAGAAGCCGAGCGTCGCGCTGAGGAAGAGCAGCGCCGCGAGGAGCAGCGGCTGAAGGAAGAAGCGGAGCGTGCTGCTCTCGAGCGCAAAGCCGAGGAAGAGCGCGCCCGCGCCGCTGAACGCCCCGCAGCAGCAGCCCCCGCCGCGGCTAAGCCCGGTGACAAGGCAGCCCCCAGCAAACGGGGTGGCAAGGGTCGTGAGCGTGGTCGAGAGGGCGGCGGAGATGGCGATGACCGGTTCGGTCGTCGACGCGAGCTGTCGCTCAAGATGGAGCGCCGCGGCAAGCGGCGACCAGGCTCGGGCCCGCTTCGCGTTGATCAGCAGGGCGGCGAGTTCAAGCCGACCGAATTCATTTCCCGCGCGGTGGACATTCCCGAATTCGTCACCGTCGGCGAGCTGGCATCGCGTATGACGATCAAGGCGGGGGACCTGATCAAGTCGCTCATGGGCATGGGCATCATGGCTACGATCAATCAGGCCATCGACCAGGAAACGGCGGTGCTGGTGGTCGAAGAGCTCGGTCATCGACCCAACATTATTCATGCGGACGCGGTCGAGCAGGCGCTAGAGCGATCGCTCAAGATCGTTGGCGAGGGCGTCCCGCGCCCGCCGGTGGTCACCGTGATGGGTCACGTCGACCATGGCAAGACCTCCCTGCTCGACTACATTCGCAAGACCCGCGTCACCGCGGGCGAGGCAGGCGGCATCACGCAGCACATTGGTGCTTACAGCGTGGAAACGCCGGCAGGGCGCATTACCTTCATTGACACGCCTGGCCACGCAGCCTTTACGGCCATGCGTGCGCGCGGAGCTCGTGTCACAGATATCGTGATTCTGGTGGTGGCGGCGGATGATGGTGTGATGCCGCAGACGGCGGAAGCGATCCAGCATGCGCGCGCCGCGGGCGTGCCGTTGGTTGTCGCCATTAACAAGATGGACTTGCCGGGCGCGGACCCGGATCGGGTTACCAATGAGCTGCTCGCGCAAAGTGTGGTACCAGAAGCGCTGGGCGGTGACACGCAGTTCGTGAAGGTCTCCGCCATGACCGGCGCTGGTATCGACGAACTGCTCGAGTCTCTGCTGTTGCAGTCGGAGATTCTCGAACTGCGCGCGGTCGCGGAAGCGCCGGGTCGGGGTGTGGTTATTGAGTCGCGGCTCGATCGTGGCCGAGGTCCGGTCGCGACCTTGCTGGTGCAGAACGGTACCCTGCATCAGGGCGACGTGCTGATCGCCGGTGAGTTCTACGGTCGTGTTCGCGCCATGTTCGATGAACAGGGTGCCATGGTGAAATCTGCCGGTCCGTCAGTACCGGTGGAGGTTCTGGGGCTTTCGGGTACGCCAGGCGCCGGCGACGAATTCTCTGCCGCCGCGGACGAGAAGACGGCGCGAGAACTTGCCGAGTACCGCAAGGATCGCAGCCAGGAAACCCGTCTTGCCGCGCAACAAGCAAGCAAGCTCGAAAATCTCTTCGCGAATTTTGGCGAAGGCGAGAAGCGGGTGCTCAAGATCGTGCTCAAGTCCGACGTACGTGGCAGCCTCGAAGCGATTTCCCACGCGCTCTCCGAACTCGGCAATGACGAGGTTTCGGTCAGCGTGCTGGGATCGGGTGTGGGCGGAATCACCGAAACGGATGTGAACATGGCGGCCACGTACGGCGCGGCGGTGTTCGGGTTCAACGTGCGCGCCGATAGCGCAGCGAAAGCGATCATCGAGCGCGAAGGCATCGACCTGCGCTACTACAGCATCATTTATGAGCTCCTCGATGACGTTAAGAGCGTGCTGTCGGGCATGCTGTCCCCCGAGATCCGCGAGGAAATTCTGGGCGTTGCCGAGGTGCGCGATGTGTTCCGTTCACCACGCTACGGCCAGGTTGCGGGGTGCATGGTGGTGGAAGGTCAGGTCTTCCGTAACAAGCCGATCAGGGTGCTCCGTGATAACGTGGTGATCTTTCAGGGCGAGCTTGAGTCCCTGCGCCGCTTCAAGGATGACGTCAGCGAGGTCCGCTCCGGCATGGAGTGCGGCATCGGTGTGCGTAACTACAACGATGTGCGTCCGGGTGATCTGATCGAAGTCTACGACACCAAGGTACTGGCTCGGCAGTTGTGATGGCGAACCGTGACGGCGGAAGAACGCTGCGGATCGCGGATTTCCTGCGCGATGAGATTGCCGACATTCTGCGGCGTGGATTGCGTGACCCGCGCGTGGGGCTGGTAGGCGTGCATGACGTTCGTGTCAGTCGTGATCTCTCGTATGCCGATGTCTATGTGTCTGCACTGGGCGTCGACTCCGCTGAAGCACGTCTCGCGCTGCTCGGGGTGCTGAATCACGCGGCAGGGTTTTTCCGCAGCGAGCTGGCAAAGCGCCACACGCTGCGAACAACACCGCGAATCCGGTTTCATTACGATGAGATGCCAGAACGGGGTCGGCACCTCGATGCGCTCATCGATCGGGCGCTTCACGATGACGCGGCAAAGTCCAAGCCGACTTCTGCGGTCGACGGGGGGGCTGACGATGCGGCGTAGACGAGGACGTGATTTGAGCGGCGTGCTCGTGCTCGACAAGCCGGTGGGAATGACCTCGAACGACGCGGTCCAGGCGGTCAAACGGTTGTTCCGTGCAGAGAAGGTAGGACACACCGGCGCTCTCGATCCACTGGCGACCGGGGTGCTTCCGCTCTGTTTTGGTGAAGCCACCAAGTTCTCGCAGTTTCTACTCGATTCCGACAAACGTTACTGGACCCGCGTTCGTCTGGGTGTTGCGACCACGACCGGCGATGCCGAGGGCGAAGTGGTTGAAAGGCGCCCGGTCCCGCAGTTCTCGACAGCCGATATCGAGGCTGCGCTCGATCAGTTCCGCGGCGAGATTGCCCAGGTTCCATCCATGTTCTCGGCGATCAAGCATCAGGGACAGCCGCTGTACAAGCTTGCACGCCAGGGTATCGAGATCGATCGTGAGGCGCGGCGCGTGGTCGTCTACGAAAACCGTCTGGTCGCGCGCGAGGGCGACGATATCGAGCTCGAGATTCACTGCAGCAAGGGCACCTACATCCGCACCATTGCTGAGGATCTTGGTCGTGCGCTCGGTTGTGGGGCGCACGTGATCGCGCTGCGCCGGCTCTCAGCCGGGCCTTACCTTGCAAGTGACAGCGTTACCTTCGAAACGCTCGATGCCTGTGGTTCTGACGCGGCACTCGACAGCCTGCTGTTGTCGATTGATTCCGCGGTGGCCGCGTGGCCCGAGGTGAGACTGAACGAAGATAGCGCGTACTATATGCGCCAGGGGCAGGCGGTGATCGTCGCCCATGCGCCGCGTAGCGGACTGGTGCGCCTGTCCGCGGTTTCTGAACAGGGTCGTTCGCGCTTTATGGGCGTGGGCGAAATTCTGGATGACGGTCGGGTCGCCCCGAGGCGGCTTGTCGTCGCAGGCTGAGTTCACTGCAAATATGCGCGGTGATCTCTGTTAGTAAAATAGAGCATATTGGAGCAAACATCATGGCACTTTCCGCCGCAGAAAAAGCTGAGATCATCAAGGATTTCCAGACCGATCCCACTGACACGGGCTCACCCGAGGTTCAGGTCGCATTGCTGACGCGCAACATCAACGCGCTGCAGGAACATTTCAAGACGCACAAGCAGGACCATCATTCGCGTCGCGGACTCATTCGTATGGTGAACCAGCGTCGAACGCTCCTCGATTACCTGAAGCGGAAAGATGCAAATCGCTACGCGGCACTGCTTGGCCGGCTCGGCCTGCGCCGTTAAGCGCACCCACTGGAGGAATTCCATTTGAATATCGTTACCAAAACCTTTCAGTTTGGTGATCGGCAGGTCACTCTGGAGACCGGCCGCATAGCCAAACAGGCCACCGGATCTGTTCTCGTGACCATGGGTAATACCGTGGTGCTGAGCACAGTGGTGGGCATGAAGAGCATGAAGCCGGGGCAGTCGTTTTTCCCCCTCACTGTGAACTATCAGGAAAAGGCGTATGCCGCGGGCAAGATTCCCGGCGGCTTCTTCCGTCGCGAAGGTCGGCCATCGGAGAAAGAGACGCTGACTTCGCGCCTCATCGACCGTCCGCTGCGCCCGCTGTTCCCGAAAGGCTTCATGAATGAGGTGCAGGTCGTCTGCACGGTGATGTCGGCGGATCGGGATGAGGATCCGGATATCGCTTCCTTGATCGGCGCTTCGGCTGCCCTGGCCGTGTCCGGCATTCCTTTCGACGGCCCCGTAGCCGCCGCGCGCGTGGGATATCGTGATGGTCAGTACATGCTGAATCCTGGCTATGCAGCGCTCAAGGATTCGCAGCTGCTCATGGTAGTGGCAGGCACGCGTGACGCAGTGCTGATGGTCGAATCGGAAGCCGAGGAGCTCACTGAAGACGAGATGCTCGGTGCGGTGCTGTTTGGGCATCAGGAAATGCAGTCCGCTATCAGTGCCATCGAGGCGCTGGCCCAAGAAGCGGGCAAGCCGCGTTGGGACTGGCAGCCTGCTGCCGGTAATGATGCACTCAAAGACGCGGTCACAGCGGCGATCCGTGCTGACCTGGGCGAGGCCTATCGCATCAGCGATAAGGTGCAGCGGCAGAGTCGCGTGGGCGAACTGCGTCGGCAGGCGATCGAGCAGCTGGCTGGTGGCGATGCGCCCCAGTTCCGCGCCGATGAAGTGGAGGAAGGCTTCGCTAAGGTTGAGAAGTCGATCGTACGTCAGCGTGTGCTGAACGGCGAACCACGCATCGATGGACGCGACCTGCGTACCGTGCGTCCCATTACTATCGAAGTGGGCGTGCTGCCGAAGACCCATGGCTCCGCGCTCTTCACCCGCGGTGAAACGCAGGCGATTGTGGTAGCTACGCTCGGTACTCTGCGTGATGCCGCAACGATTGATGCGCTGGAAGGCTCCTACAAGGACAATTTCCTGCTGCACTACAACTTCCCACCGTTCTCCGTCGGCGAGACGGGCATGATGGGCAGCCCCAAGCGTCGCGAAGTTGGTCACGGACGTCTTGCCCGTCGCGGTGTGCAGGCGGTGCTTCCCAGCGTCGACGATTTCCCGTACACCCTTCGGGTGGTCTCGGAGATCACCGAGTCCAATGGCTCGAGCTCGATGGCGTCCGTTTGCGGATCATCATTGGCGCTGATGGACGCCGGTGTGCCGGTAAAGGCGCCGGTGGCGGGTGTTGCCATGGGTCTGGTCAAGGAAGGGAACCGCTATGCGGTGCTGACCGACATCCTTGGCGATGAAGATCACCTTGGGGACATGGATTTCAAGGTGGCCGGAACCGCGCGCGGAGTCACGGCTCTGCAGATGGACATCAAGATCGCGGGCATTACCGAAGAGATCATGGAAGCCGCGCTCAACCAGGCGCTCGACGGACGCCTGCATATCCTGGGTGAGATGGCCAAGGTCCTCGACAAGCCGCGGGCCAACATTTCGGACAATGCTCCGGCCATGAAGGTTCTGCAGGTGCCGACGGACAAGATCCGCGACATCATCGGCAAGGGCGGTGCGACGATCCGCGGTATTGTCGAAGAGACGGGTGCGGACATCGACATCCAGGATGATGGCAGCGTGCGGATCTATGCTGCCGATGCGTCAGCCATGGAAGCCGCGGTCGCGCGGATCATGTCGATCACGGCCGAGGCAGAGGTTGGCAAGATCTATCACGGGCGCGTTGAGCGCATTGTGGATTTCGGGGCCTTCGTGAACATCCTGCCGGGCAAGGACGGTCTGCTGCACATTTCGCAGATCGCCGACCAGCGCGTCGAGAACGTCTCGGATTTCCTCAGCGAAGGCCAGATGGTCGATGTTGTGGTGCTGGACGTGGATCAGCGTGGCCGCATCAAGCTGTCGATGAAGGAAGTGCCGAATTACGCGGCTAACGCGTAACGGTCTTTTGGGGCGCGGCGCGGGTCCGCGCCCCATCCTCTCTTAAGCGAGAGGAGCTTCCCGGTTTCTCACCAAGTCCTCAACGACCGCGGGATCCGCGAGGGTCGTTGTGTCGCCGAGATTTTCCAGTTCGTTGGCCGCGATCTTGCGCAGGATACGTCGCATGATCTTCCCTGAGCGGGTTTTGGGCAGCCCGGGCGCCAGCTGAATCACATCCGGTTTGGCGATGGGGCCGATCTCGCGCCGAACCAGTTCCGCGAGCTCCTGACGCAGTGTATCTGGCGCGATGGCAGCCCCCGTCATCGGTGTCACATAGGCATAGATGCCCTCGCCCTTGATCGCGTGGGGATAGCCGACCACGGCCGCCTCCGCCACAGCCGGATGCAGAACCAACGCGCTTTCCACCTCCGCGGTACCTATCCGATGGCCGGAAACATTCAGCACGTCATCGACCCGCCCAGTGATCCAGTAGTACCCGTCGGCGTCACGGCGCGCGCCGTCACCGGTGAAATAGAACCCAGGGTACATGGCGTAATAGGTGTCGATTACGCGCTGATGATCGCCGTAGACAGTCCGGATCTGTCCTGGCCATGTGTGGGTAATGACGAGATTGCCCCGTGCTTCGATGCTCTCGATTACCTTGCCGTGCTCATCGACCAACGCGGGCTGTACGCCGAAGAACGGGCGCGTTGCCGAACCCGGTTTCAGCGGCGTCGCACCAGGCAGTGGAGTGATCATGATCCCGCCGGTTTCCGTCTGCCACCAGGTATCCACGATGGGGCAGCGACTGTCGCCCACGACCCTGTAGTACCACTCCCACGCTTCCGGATTGATCGGTTCGCCGACGCTGCCCAGCAGGCGCAATGATCGCCGCGAGGTACGTCGCACTGGCTCATCGCCCTGGCTCATGAGCTGACGAATAGCGGTCGGTGCGGTGTAGAAGATGTTCACGTTGTGTTTGTCGATGACCTGCCAGCATCGCGATGCATCGGGCCAGGTGGGGATACCCTCGAACATCAGCGTGGTGGCCCCGTTCGCAAGCGGTCCGTACACGATATAGGAATGCCCCGTCACCCAGCCCACGTCGGCGGTACACCAGTAGATATCGCCCTCGTGGTAGTCGAAGACATATCGATGGGTCATGGCAGCCTGCAGCAGGTAGCCCGCCGTACCGTGCTGAACGCCCTTTGGTTTGCCAGTGGATCCAGATGTGTAGAGGATGAAGGAGGGATCCTCCGCGTCCATGGACTCAGGCTCACAGTGTGTCGGCTGGCTGCTCGTGACGTCGTGATACCAGACATCGCGGGCAGGGTTCCAGGACACTGGCGCCCCGGTTCGCTGTACCGTAATAACGGTGTGTACGTTCGGGCATTCGGCCAGCGCAATCTCTGCGTTTTCCTTCAGTGGAACGGTCTTGCCGCCGCGCAGCCCTTGATCGGCGGTAATCAGACATTGGCAGTCCGAGTCGAGAATGCGGTCGCGCAGCGAGTTTGGCGAGAACCCGCCAAAGACAACGGAGTGCACGGCACCGACGCGCATGCAGGCAAGCATGGCGTATGCGGCCTCGGGGATCATCGGCATGTAGATGCAGACTCGATCGCCCTTGCGCACTCCGCGCGACCTGAGCGCGTTCGCCAGTCGGCAAACCGCATCGTGCAGGGCCTGATACGTGATGTGCGCCTGCTGGCTGGGATCATCACCTTCCCAAATGATCGCCGTTTGTTGAGCCCGCGCCGGCAGATGCCTGTCGATGCAGTTGACGCTGATGTTGAGCTTGCCACCCGCAAACCAGCTTACCCGGCCGTTCCGCATGTCCTGTTCGAAAACCCGGTCCCATGGACGGTCCCAGGTAAGGAACTGCGCAGCCTGCTCGCCCCAAAAGCCCGCCGGATCCTGGATCGAACGTTGGTACAGGGTGTCGTAGGTGGCTGCGTCGATGTGGCTGCGGGCCTGGGTGGCTGGAGAGACGGGATAAAGGGTGTCGGTCATGGCGTTTGCTCTGTTCGAGTTCCAGGTTTTCTCAATTCAGGTGCTGCCGGCGGAGGCTTATCAAAGCCCGCGGGGCTAATTCAGTGTTTACGCCGGAGGCGTGCGCAGCGCGGCGATCAGTGCGTGCGTGGACGCGTCCTGTCCCTCGGTCGAAGCCCCTGCCAGCTGGTCGAAGATCGGCAAAGCGAGCCTCTTGCCGATCTCAACGCCCCATTGGTCGAAGGAGTTTATGTTCCACAGCACCCCCTGGCAAAAGACCTTGTGCTCATACAGCGCGAGCAGAGCGCCCAGTCGAGCGGGTGTCAGCGCGTCCAGCAGAATAAGGGTGCTAGGTTTCCGACCGGAGACGGCGCGATGCGGATCGTCGGATTCGTGACCGAGCAGCATGGCCTGACTCTGGGCCAGCGCGTTCGCCAGAAGCCAGCGATGATGCACCTCGAGCGCGTGGCTGGGTGCTGCGACAGCGATGAAATCCGCGGTAAAACGGCGCGTGCCCTGGTGCAGAAGTTGGTGAAACGCGTGCTGTCCGTTGGTCCCCTCGCCACCCCAGACGATCGGCATCGTGGGGATCTGGCACGGGGTGCCATCCCGGTGAACCGATTTGCCGTTGCTCTCCATCTCCAGCTGCTGCAGGTAAGACGGTAACAGGCGCAGGCGCTGGTCATACGGCAGGATTGCGAGGCTCTCAGCCCCTCGAAAGAGGTAGTTCCAGAAGCCCACCAGCGCCATGAGCAAAGGCAGATTCTGCGCAGAGTCGCTTGCGCGAAAGTGCTCATCCATCGCGCGGGCGCCTGCCAGCAGCTCATCAAAAGCGCTCGGTCCCGCGCTGAACAGAATCGGTAATCCAACGGCGGACCAGAGTGAGAAGCGGCCACCCACCCAATCCCAGAGCGGATAGATCTGCGCGGGATCAATGCCAAAGGCTTCTGCTGCCGCGACGTTCGCGCTCACGGCAACGAAGTGTCGTGCGACGGCTGCTCGGTCTCCCACCCGTTCGATGAACCAGGTGCGAGCCGAGTTCGCGTTTACGTGGGTCTCAAGGGTACTGAAAGACTTGGAGACGACCACGAACAGAGTGGTTTCGGGCTGACATTCCGCCAGAACCCGTGCCAGCGCGTGACCGTCGATGTTGGCAACGAAGTGGCAGCGCGGCGCGAGAGCAGAAGACGCCAGCGCTTCTACGGCCAGCTCGGGTCCAAGATGGGATCCGCCGATCCCGATGTGCACTATGTTGCGAATACTCTTGCCGGAGTAGCCGCGGTAAACCCCGGTGCGTACCTCGTCGGCGAAGCGCGTCAGGCGCGCTCGGGTAGCGCTGACCACGTCCGCGAACGGCGCCCCATCGTCTCCGCGCAGAGCGGTGTGCAGGACGGCGCGGCGCTCGGTGTTGTTGATCTCCGCCCCGCCGAAAAGTTGCTCTCGGGCGCTCCCGATTCCGGCCTCATGAGCCAGTGCCAGCAGGGCTCTGACCACGCTCTCATCGAGCAGCTGCTTGGTGAAATCGACCGTTAACCCCGCTGCACTGATCATCCACGGCGCCGCCGGCGCGGTGTCAGTTTGCGGCACACGCGCGAGTGCGCTCAGTTCATTCCAGGCGGGAAAGCGCTCTGGTCCAGGCATGTTCGGCTCCGGTGATGGGTGTCAGAGCAAGGTCGGTTGGGCGTTGAAATACTGTCGCATGCCGTCCATTACGAGCGCCTGTTGCAGCAGCGCTGTGAAGTGGGCTTCGTTGTGAGCGAAGTCGATCTCCGCTGCGTTTACCACGAGGACCGGCGCGTCGCTGTAGTAGTGAAAGAATTCGGTGTAGGTCCGATTCAGTCGTTCCAGATAGTCGAACTGTATTTCGCGCTCTGCATTGATCCCGCGCCGGCGAATCCGCTGCAGCAGAATGTTGACCGGTGCCTGCAGGTAGATGACGAGATCCGGCGTGGGTGCACGAATGGCCAGCGCGTCGCGGATCTGCCCGTAGAGGCTGTATTCATGCTCGTCGAGGGTCAGGCGGGCGAACAGATCGTCCTTCTCCAGCATGAAATCGCTGACAAGATTGGTCCCCAGCAAATCATCACGGTCCAGATCAGAAAGCTGTCGCGTCCGGTGCAGCAGAAAAAAGAGCTGGGTTGGCAGCGCATGCCTGCGCCCTTGCAGATAAAAGCGCTCGAGAAACGGATTCTCCGCCGCGGGCTCAAGCAACAACGGATAGTGGAGCGCGGTGGCAATCCGGCGCGCCAGCGTGGTTTTGCCGACCCCGATCGGACCCTCCACCACGATGTGCCGTGGCAGACTGCGATTGCTGTCGATTTCCGGCCGGGTTTGATCGGCTTCCATGGGATGGGTCTTCGTGTCCGGCGGAGGCGGGCGCAATGATGGCGGGCGGTGAGATGCCGATCAACCGTGATCCGATTCGCCGCCGGTTGCCGCGTACCCAGCGCCGCGCGTCTTGCGCTTGCGCTTGCGCCGCTTCTTGCGCGCCGGATCAACGCCTGCGTTCAGCGCCTCGATTGCTTCTGCGCGACCCTCCTGTCCCAGCGTCTGCAGGCTGGTCCACCAGGCGGCCGCTTCCTCGACAGGCTCTCCCGTTGCTGCGCGTAGCACGAGAAAGTCGTAGCCAGCTCGGAATCGAGGATGCTCGAGCGCGAGTCTCGCGGACTTGGGACGCAAAGCCTCAAGGCGAGGCTGCAGATGCCAGACATCGCGCACGAACTGGCTGAAGCGACGAGGAATGGTGATGATCTCGTGCTCCATCGCGAGCGCGGCGGAGGCGGCAGCCGCGGCGGCTTCACTCCCACTTCGACGTGTATCGCCCGCCTCGAGCCGGGCAGCGTAATCGCGCCAGAGCAAGACCGCGAGCAGAAACCCGGGAGTGACAGGCTTGTCTTCGGCGACTCGCGCGTCGGTGTTTGCCATCGCTGCGATCACGAGCGGATCTTCCGGGGGAACGCTTGGAAACAGGGCGGCTCGCAGCGGCGTGGTGGCGAGCATCTGCCAGATGGCACTGGAGAACCCCGACTCGAAGAACTTGCACACTTCATCAAACAGTCGCGCGGGTGGAATTTCCCGCAGTCGTCGCGCGCAGTCTGGTAGCGCCTCCATGATCTCGGGGTCGAGTTCGAAGCCAAGCTTCGCGCGGAAACGTACGGCGCGAAGCAGGCGTACGGGGTCTTCCCTGAGGCGCAGCCTGGTATCCCCGATAAACTTCAGCCGGCGGGCGGACAGATCGCTGATCCCGCCGACGAAATCTCGGATCTCCTCATCCACGGGATCGTAGTAAAGGGCGTTCACCGTGAAGTCGCGGCGCGTAGCGTCCTCTTCCAGCGAGCCCCAGACATTGTCCCGAAGAATGAGCCCCGAATCGGCATGTAGCCGTTCGTCTTCCTGCTCGCTGTCCTCGGAATGTCCGCGGCGGAAGGTTGATACCTCGATGATGTGGCGCCCGTAACGCACGTGGACAATCTGAAAGCGCCGACCAATGAGCCGCGAACGCCGAAACAGGTCCCTGACCTCTTCTGGCGTGGCATTGGTCGCCACATCGAAATCCTTGGGAGATTGCCCGAGCAGTAGATCTCTGACGCAACCGCCAACCAGGTAGGCCTCGTAACCTGCGTCGCGCAGCTGCTCCACGGTATCGAGGGCATCCTGATGCACTTGATCCCGGAACAGTCCGTGACGTCTAGCGCTCAGGCGGGTTGAAGAGGGGGTTGGCGTCATGAGCGGTCGATCAGGCCTCGCGCAAAGGGTTGTTGCCAAGCGGAGTCAGCCGTGAAGGCAGGCGGCTTCTCGGGATATTGAGTCGTTGTCTGCGCTCCCAGAGGCTTTTCCGACTGATGCCGAGCCGGCTTGCGAGCTCGGTTTCACTGAACTGGTCCTGGTAGGTCAGCACGAAGCTGACGAAGTAGTCCTCAATGGTCGTCTGAGTGGCGTTGACCGCTGGCGCGGCCGACGCGAGCCTCGCTGCAGGTGTCGCCGCCGGCGGAAAGCCCTCAGCAGAGTTTAGCGACAGCAAATGGGCTGGTATCACGGGGCTGTCGCTGAGTACCAACGCGCGCTCGATGGCGCTCTCGAGTTCGCGTACGTTACCCGGCCAGTGATATCCGAGGAGAGCTTTCCGAGCCTCCCCGTCGAGTCGCGAAGGTTCACGACCGAGACGCATCGAGAGCCTGGCGAGCACGGATTCAGCGAGCAGCAGGATGTCCTCGGGACGCTGGCGCAGAGGTGGAACAGTGATCTTTACCACGCTCAGGCGGAGGTACAGATCTTCCCGAAAGCTGCGCCTGGCGACCAGAAGCGGCAGGTCGCGCTGGGTGGAGGTAATGAGGCGGATACTGACGGGTCTGCAGATCGATGACCCGATCCGACGAAGCTCTCCCGACTCGAGAACGCGAAGCAGTCGGGTTTGAGTCTGCAGTTCGAGCTCGTCGATGTCGTCGAGGAAAAGCGTGCCCCCATCGGCAGCTTCCAGCAGACCGGGTCGGCTGCGTGCATGAGTTTCATCCGCGCTGCCGTAGCCAAACAATTCAGTCTCGATCATGCCGGGCGGCAGACTTCCGCAATTCAGCGTGATGAGTGGGGCTGCGGCGCGCGGGCTCGCAGCGTGCAGCGCGTTAGCGATCAAAGTCTTGCCCGTACCAGACTCCCCGCTGATGAGGACTGTCGCAGCGGAAGGACCGATTCGTTGAATGGTGTCGAGCAGTCCGCGCATGGTCGGGCTGTCTCCGAGGATGGGACACGCTGCTCTTGGGCTGTTGTCCCAGCGCGAACGCTCCGCGAGGGAGCGCTCGATCGCGGCAATCAGCTCGAGCGGCTCGCAGGGCCAGGAGAGATAGTCGCTCGCGCCGGCCTTGATCGCAGTCACCGCAGCGCGCAGCTCAGGGTCTGAACTCAGAAAGATGACCGGAGGCAGACGATGCAGCTCTGGCAAGAGATCGTTGTCTGCGCGCGCGTCCGCGATGATGCAAACGGGCTCGCTCGGACCACCGAGCGCAAAGATGTCATCGATCGATCCTGCGACCAGAGCGGTAATGCCCTGGTAATCCGCAGCAGAGGCGATTGCCGTGCGGATCACAGGATCGGAATGCAGGATGATCGCCTTCGTCATGGTCGGATGGTAACAAAGGCGCAGGTGAGACTCACCGACTGCGACGGCTCAAGTGCTTGCAAGCGTGATATCCGACCCCGGGATCAGGTCGGGGTTCCACAGCGATACGGCGATGGACAGCAGTTCCTCGGGTGTGCGAACGGGCGTTTCTGCCGTCGGTTGCCCGAGTGCCCGAAGGGTCCAGCGCAGATTGCTGAGCGCCTCGTTATCACCCAGCGGCTGCGCGTGAGTTTGCTTCGAGAGCTTTTGCGCGGTTGAGTTCACGACCAGTGGCAGGTGAGCGTAGCTCGGACGTTTGAGCCCCAGCGCGTCCATAAGCGCCAGCTGAATACCGGTAAGTTGCAGAAGATCGCGACCGCGCACGACGCGGGTGATCTCTGCGGCACCATCATCCACCGCGGTGGCCAGCGCGTAAGCAAAGACGCCATCGCGTCGGCGAACCACGAAGTCACCGTTTTCTGCGGCGACATTGATTCGCTGCGGTCCCCGGCATTGATCCTCGAACGTGATCATGTCGTTGGGGCACCGAAATCGAATGGCGGCCTCGATATCCGCCAGTTCGCGAGCGCGGCAGGTGCCGGGATAAACGGTCGCCCCAGCGAGCGCGAGCCTCGAGCAGGTGCAGCAGTAAGTCAGACCCAGCTTGGCAAGGGTTGCTAACGAGTGGGCGTATTGTTCTGTTCGCAGGCTCTGTCGGACGATGGCGCCGTCCCAGAACAGCGCGTGTGCTTCGAGCGCCCGGCAGATCGATGCTTCCGCCCCGGGGACGTTACGTGCCGAATCGAGATCATCGAAGCGGAGCTGCCACGCCAATCCCGCTGCTCTCGCATCCAACCAGGATGCTACGGCGGTAAGGAGTGAACCCCGGTGCAGTGCGCCCGTGGGTGACGGCGCGAAACGACCGGCACCGGGGTACGGCATGGTTCAGCCGTGCAGCTGGCGTTCCTTGATCTCGTCAAGGGCTTTGCAGTCGACGCACTGCGTAGCCGTGGGGCGCGCCTCGAGTCGGCGCAGACCTATCTCTACCCCGCAGGTGTCGCAGTAGCCGAAGTCGCCGGCGTCGAGTCGCTCGATGGTCTGATCGATCTTCTTGATCAGTTTGCGCTCTCGGTCGCGAGTTCGGAGTTCAATACTGAACTCTTCTTCCTGAGTTGCGCGATCGGCGGGATCCGGAAAGTTGGCCGCTTCATCGCGCATGTGATGCACGGTGCGATCCACCTCCTCCATCAGCTCCTGTCGCCAGCGCAGCAGGATGCTGCGGAAGTGGGAGAGCTGCTCCTTGCTCATGTAAGGCTCGTCTGCACGCGGTTCGTACTGCATGAAATTCCTGAACGGTGAGTTGGCTGGACGGGCGCCGCCCGGTCCTGGCAGGGTCGGACGCAAAGTCTTCCGTGCACGGGCGGGTGCACGGGACGGCTGCAGGGATGAGGCCGAAACCTCGACCTGAGCCGTGGTTACGGGTTTCGCAACGACGTTGATGCCTGAGGGCGTCTTCTTTCGAGGTGCCTTCGCGACGGTCTCCTCGGCAGAGCTTTGCGTCGCGGGCCGGCTGCTGGACGCTCCCTTGGACTGGGCGCTTCCTTTGGCGGGTGCGGTCGCTGCCTTCACGGCAGGGCTGCTCGCCGCAGGTGCAGTCGCCTTGCTGGAAACTCGCGATGCGGCGGGGGTCTTGGTCACGCTCGCAGTTTCATTGCTTTTCGCGGCGGCCGCTCTAGGGGCTTTCACGACTGGCTTCGCTTCATTTTTGACCCGTGATTTGGCGGGCGCAGCGGAGGCCGGAGCCCTTGGCGTGACCTTTGGGTCTTTCCTGCCAGCGGCAGCACTCGCTATCTTGGCGACAGGCTGTTTCGCAGAAGATGAGCTCTCAGCGGGTTTTCGGGCGCCAGACGCTCGCCCAGACACCGCCTTCGCCGCGCTTTGAGCAACGGGAGCGGATTTTGCCTTTGGCGTTCCTGCGGTCGCTTTCGGCTTGGCCGCGGCCGCTACTGAAGACTTGCGAGATGTGCTCTTCGAGCCAGTTGCTGACATGGTTCCGGTCTCTCTTCGTTGCTGTATCCCGTATCCAGTCGAAGGTCGCGAGGGGTCGCCGGTCTTTGCGAAGGGCGCGTAAGCTACCAGAAGGAGTGACGCGTGACCAGACGCGTTACTGGAACCGCGAGAGAGCGTTTGATGGGCTCCAAGGAGGGCAATTGCCTGACAATCAGGTTGGAGATTTCGCGGCGCGTAACGCGTCCATTACGCCGTTTCGGGTGATTGAACTTCTCGAGCGCGCTCGTGCTCTGGAGGCTCAGGGGCGCGATGTGATCCACCTGGAGGTCGGCGAGCCGGATTTTCCAACCGCAGCGCCGATCGTGGCCGCCGCACATCGCGCGCTGGAGGCGGGGGCGACTCGGTACACCCAAGCGCTTGGGATTCCGGCGCTCCGCGAAGCCATTTCCGGCTACTACGAAAGACAGGTTGGAATTCGGGTGCCGCCGTCTCGGGTGATCGTGACTTCCGGGGCAAGCGGTGGACTTCTGCTGCTGATGGCGCTGTTGATAGGCCCCGACGACGAGCTCTTGCTGACTGATCCGGGATACCCCTGCAATGAGGTATTCGTCTGGCTGACTAACGGCACGCCGGTGCGTATCCCGCTGCGACCTGAGCGGCAATTTCTGCTGAATGCCGCCGACGTGGACGCGCATTGGTCGGAGCGCACGCGCGGTCTTCTGCTCGCGTCGCCCGCCAATCCGACCGGAGCCATGCTGGCTTCGGATTCACTGCGGTCGCTCGCGGACCTGGTGCGGCAGCGGCAGGGATTCTTGATCCTGGATGAAATCTATCAGGGTCTGGTTTACGAAACCGAGCGACCTTGTCGGAGCGGGCTCGAAGTTGCCGAAGATCTGTATGTGCTGAACAGTTTTTCCAAGTACTTCGGAATGACGGGCTGGCGCTTAGGCTGGATGGTGGTGCCGGAGGCTGCCGTTGAGCCTCTAGCCCGGCTCGCCCAGAACCTGTTCATTTCACCGCCAAGTTTGTCTCAGCACGCTGCTCTGGCGGCATTTTCCGAACCGGCGCTCGAGATCCACGAGTTGCGACGTCAGGCGTTCGAGCGCCGCCGCGATGTTCTCGTAAATGGTCTTGAATCCCTGGGTTTCGGGATACCGCTGCGTCCTGCGGGAGCCTTTTATGTCTACACCGATATCAGTCGGACCGGTCTTGATGCGATGACGTTCTGTACCCGGCTACTCGAGGAGCACGCGGTAGCTGTCACACCGGGGGATGACTTCGGGATGATTAACCCGGAACGCTGGGTGCGCTTTGCGTTCACGGCGGATGAAGCCCGGATAAAGGAATCCATTGAGCGCATCCGAGGCGCTCTAAAGGGCTGGGGGCTCGCATGAAATTCGATCAGCCGCTGGTGAAAGCTGTGCTGCTGCGGCGTTACAAGCGATTCCTGGCTGATGTGGAGCTCGCCGATGGCACTTCGATGACGCTTCATTGCCCAAACACGGGTGCGATGACGGGTTGTTCCGATCCAGGATCGCCGGTCTGGTTCAGCGTGTCGAAGAACCCGGCGCGCAAATACCCGGGCACGCTCGAAGTCGTGCAGACTCCACGTGGACTTGTCGGCATCAATACCGCACGGGCGAATCGGCTCGTTGCCGAGCGGTTGGAGTCGAGAGACTGGCCGGGGCTTACTCAACACATCTCCGTTCGTGCAGAAGTAAGCTGCCAGACTCTGCGCCCGGAGACTCATGCCGTCCGGTTCGATTTTTGTCTCGAGGGGCGTGATCAACGCACTTGGTTGGAGGTTAAGAGCGTGACCCTCTGCGCTGCAGGGGGTATCGGCGCATTTCCGGATGCGGTGAGCGTTCGCGCGCTTCGGCACCTCGATGCGTTACGCGCCTGTGTTCAGGCGGGCGATCGCGCGGTGTTGTTCTTCTGTGTACAACACAGCGGCGTAGTTAGCGTCACCTCCGCCGACGCGGTGGACCCGGTCTATGGCCGCTCTTTGCGGCAGGCGCGGGAGGAAGGGGTTGAGATCTTCGCCGGCCGCTGCGACTTTTCCCCTTCCGGCATCGAGTTGACTACACCACTTCCCGTGCTGCTCGATTGAATTCGTCGCGTTTTGCCCGATACGTGGCCGTGTGTCGGAAGCGCGCCCCGTACTGGGTCACAAGTCCCGCAGCCGCAAAGTTGCCGAATGCCGCCGCGACGGCGGGCTCTTTTCCTCTCGCTCGGGCGAACAGCACGCTGCCAGCGAAAATATCCCCCGCGCCGTTTGTATCCACAGGCTGGGCGGGGTAGCCGGGTACGGTGTGCGTCGAATGCGCATCCACCACCATGCAGCCATGCTTGCCAAGGGTGATGCAGACCTCCCGCCCGATGTCTCGCAGCTCTCGCGCGGCGATATCAAGGCGGTCGGTGCCCGCCCACTCGAGAGCCTCTTCTTCGTTGCAAAAGAGCTGCTCAACGCCGTTGCCGAGAATCCGTGTAAGCCCTTCGCGAAAGAAGCGGACCATGCTGACATCGGACAGGCTCACAGCGGTCTTGATCCGCGCCGACTCGGCTTCCTCGCGCGCGGCTACCGCGGCGTCGAGCGCGGAGGCGCCGGAACTCAGGTAACCCTCGAGGTAAAGATAGCGGGATGCACGCAACGCCCCCGTATCCAGATCCACCGGGGTGAGCGCGGTGGAAATTCCAAGGAAGGTGTTCATGGTGCGCTCCGCGTCCGGCGTAACGAGCACCAGGCAGCGGCCTGATTTCCCCGGCACTGCGGGCAGCAGCGCATTGGCGTTGGTCATCACGCCGGCCTCGCGCAGGTCGGAGAGGAAGTGTTGCCCGGTGGCGTCGTCCGCCAACCGACAGGAATAAAACGCCCGACCACCGAACGCCTGGACCGCGTAAATCGTATTTGCTGCAGAACCTCCGCTGATTCGCTCGTGTTCGAGTTCGCGAAGTGCATCGATCAAAGCATCCATGCGCGGTTCATCGACCAGGGTCATGTGTCCCTTGTCGATGCCATGCTGGCGAAGGAAGCCCTCGTCGACGCGGTACTCCATATCGACCAAGGCGTTGCCGACACCGTAGACGTCGTAAATCATCCGCTGCTCCCTTCTTATCTTCGGTCAGCTGCGCGCAAGTTGCGCAAGCGCCCGGTCCGCGGCTGCAATCGTTTGCGCAACGATGTCGCTATCGTGCGCGGCAGAAACGAAGGCAGCCTCGAAAGCGGAGGGCGCAAGATAGATACCCTCATCCAGCATGGCATGAAAGAACTGGTTGAAACGGGCGACGTCGGAGCGAGCCACCGCGTCGTAGCTCGTGATGCGCTCTTCGCTGAAGAAGATCGAGAACATTCCACATACCTGCGTCGCGTACACGGGGATTCCGTGTCGGCGCGCTGCGGTTTCAAGTCCGCTCACGAGATCGCTCGTCGCGGTGCTGAGGCGAGCGTAGACCGCGTCGGTCAGATGTTCGAGCATCGTCAGTCCTGCAACCATGGCGAGCGGATTCCCGGATAGCGTTCCCGCCTGATAAACAGAACCCTCGGGCGCAACCAGGCGCATGATATCGGCTCGCCCCCCGAACGCTCCCACCGGCAGACCGCCTCCGATGACCTTGCCAAGCGTGGTGAGATCGGGCGTGACGCCATACAGCGCCTGTGCCCCACCCCGCGCGACTCTGAATCCGGTCATCACTTCGTCGAAGATGAGCACAGCGCCGGCTTGTTCGGTGAGGTCCCGAAGCCCCGCCAGAAAACCCTCCTCGGGAGGAATGCAGCCCATGTTGCCCGCGACCGGTTCGACAATGACAGCCGCGATGGCATCGGGATACTGCCTGAAGGCATCGGCCAGGGGCTCAAGCTGATTGAAGGGCAGCGTAAGCGTTTGCGAGGCTACTGCCGCCGGAACCCCGGGGGAATTCGGTAACCCGAGCGTCAATACACCTGATCCAGCTTTAACCAGTAGAGCGTCGGAGTGGCCGTGGTAACACCCGGTGAATTTGACGATGAGATCGCGACCGGTGAAGCCTCGTGCCAGTCGGATCGCGGACATGGTTGCTTCGGTCCCGGAATTGACCATGCGGACGCGTTCAATTCCAGGCACTCGTTCGATTACCGCCTCGGCCAGCTGAATTTCGAGCTCCGTGGGCGCACCAAACCCGAGCGCGCGTTCGGCTTGGGCCCGAACCGCGGCGACCACGGCAGGAAAACCGTGCCCAAGAATCATGGGGCCCCACGACCCCACGTAATC
>DMUF01000099.1:22736-29402 GCA_003476445.1 Gammaproteobacteria bacterium
ACGCCGCGGAAGGCGCGAACGGGCGAGTTGACGCCTCCCGGGATGCTTCGCTTCGCGCGTTCGAGCAGGGCTGACGAGACCGGACGTTGATTGCCAGCTGCGGGTGCCATGGGGTGAACTCCAGATTCAGACGCGCTCAGAAAGGCTTAACCACCACCATGATCACGATCAGGATGAGCAGCAGTGCCGGCGCTTCGTTGAACATGCGATAGAAGCGCTCGGAATGGAGGTTCTGATCGACTGCGAAGGCGCGCACCAGTCGCGCGCAATAATGATGGTAGCCGATGAGCAGGATGACACCGGCGATCTTGACCCATAGCCAGCCACTGGACGCCATCGATTCCCAACCAAGCACCAGCAGCCAGAGACCGAGGATCACCGATACGATCATCGACGGGCGCATGATGACGTTGTAGAGCTTCTGCTCCATCACTTTGAAACGCGCTCGCCCGGCGTCGTCCGCGGTGGAACTGTGGTATACGAATAGCCGCGGAAGGTAAAAAAGGGCGGCGAACCAGCATACGACCGCAATGATGTGGAACGCCTTGATCCAGAGATACCCGGTGCTCATGTCGATAGGTCCTAGCGCTCAATTCAAGCATTGTACGCGGTTGCTCGTAGCGCTGAACACGCGTGGACGGGCGGGAGCCAGGAACGCGTCTTTTCGTCTGGTGAGTCAGCATCCGGGACAGTGGTGGCTGGTCCGAGTACTGCTTTTAATGACGTTGATCGCTGCGGGGGGCTTGGGATACTGGCTGGGTTCAAGTCGTGCGGCCTTGGATACGAGCTATCTGCAATCGCTCATCCGGAGAGACCGGGCGGGAGAGGAGGTATTGGCCGTGTTGCGGCAGCGGCTGGTCGAGGCGGAGCTGGCGCGCGCGGTAGATCGCGAAGCGGCGGCGTCGCTGCGCGAAACCATCACGTCGCTGCGGGACGAAATCGCGGCAACCCGGGACGAGGCGGCGCTCTTCAGAAACATGGTGAGCACGTCCAGGCGAGCCTCTGGTCTGCGGGTTAGCGAACTCGAAATTAGTCCTGGCGAGGGGGCTGGGGTCTATCGTTTTTACCTTCTGCTGTCGGGGCCCGCCGATGCCGACGAGCTGGTGCGTGGGACGGTGGAGCTCGAAGTCCTGGGCACAGAAGCAGGTCGCCCTCGCGCCCGTACACGTGTGGTGGCGTTGCCGCGACTGGGCTGGACGGATGCCTACCCACTTCCGTTCCGGTTCAGGTATTTTCAGAGTCTGTCGGGTCAACTCGTCTTGCCCGTTGATTTCGAACCCACGCGGGTCCTGATACGTTTGCGAGAATCAGGTAGGCGAGACCCGGTTCGATCCGAGTTGCCTTGGGCTCCGCTTGGGTCGGAGTGAGGGCAACCTCGTGCGCAGGAGGCGCTCCGGATGATTGGCAAAAACCGTCAGGACGATGTGGTGACGCTGGTAGCCGTGGGCTCTACGCTCTATGGAAGCCTCAGTTTTGCGCATCAGCTGTATGTGAACGGCCGCATCGAGGGAGACGTAGAATCGGTGGGAGACGACGACGCTCGCATTGTTATCAGCGCGACGGGCTCGGTCGTTGGCGATATTTCCGTGCCTAACGTGGTCATCCACGGGCGCGTCGAAGGAAATGTCCAGGCGGCAAAGCGTGTCGAACTTGGGGCGCAGGCTGCGGTCAGAGGGGATGTCTGCTATCGGCTGATGGAGATGCAGCTCGGCGCGGTCGTGGAAGGACAGCTTTTGCATCACGACACGGTCGTCCCGCGCGTTGATGCAGAAATTTCGCTGATAGATGCCGAAGATGATGTCAGCCTGCCGTTTCGCGTTGCCGATCGGAGCGCGGGGCGTACGGCGTGAATGAGCAGTTGGAGAAAGCGGTGCAGGTAGGCGATCAGGTGTCTCTGGAACAAGCAGTAGGTCAGGGCGTTCAGTTGTCAGCGCGTGCTGCGCGAAAGGTACAGACCCTCCTGGCTACTGAGACAGATAGCGCGCTCAAGTTGCGGGTATTCGTAACCGGCGGCGGGTGCAGCGGTTTGTCCTATGGTTTCACGTTCGATGAGGAAGCCGCGGAAGATGACGCGGTAGTGGAGCATCAGGGCATCACGCTCCTGATCGATTCACTCAGCTATCCGTACCTGTCCGGTGCGGAGGTGGATTACCGGGAAGACTTGCAGGGAGCGCAGTTCGTGGTAACAAACCCCAACGCGTCCTCTACCTGCGGCTGCGGAAACTCTTTCGCAGTCTGAAATACAGCCGAACCCTTCGACGCGAAACGCTCAGGCGCCAGGGTAGACCGCGCCAAGAACGCGTAGGCCACTGGCTCCGGTCACCGCGGGCTCGTTACCCGGCTCGAACGTCAACCTGCGAGCCGCCAGCCAGGCGAAAGCTGCGGCTTCCAGTGAGTCACCATCAACGCCGAAAGCCTCGCTCGTCTCAACTCGACATGGCAGTCGATCTGCAAGCTCGCGCATCAGGCGCTGATTGCGACGCCCTCCCCCGCAGACGATCACGCGCTTCGCGCCGGGACACCACGCCGCCAGCGCCAATGCGATGGACTCTGCCGTCAGGCAGCGCAACGTCGCCTGAACGTCGGCACTGCTGAGTCCTGCCAGGGATCGTCGCGCGCGCAGCCACGCCAGATGAAAGTATTCGCGTCCAGTGCTTTTCGGCGGCGGCGCCGCAAAGTAAGGGTCCGCCAGGCATTGACCCAGCAGCGATGGATCCGGAGTGCCGCTCGCGCCCCAGTCTCCGTCCGCGTCGAACTGGTCGCCGCGCTGCTCTGCGATCCAGGCATCCATGAGCCCGTTGCCAGGTCCCGTGTCAAACCCGCGTACCGGCTCGCTGCGGTTTTCGGGCAGTAGCGTCAGGTTGGCAATGCCACCAATGTTGAGCACCGCTCGTGTCTCTTCCGTTTCTCCGAACAGCGCGCGGTGGAAAGGGGGAACCAGGGGCGCTCCCTGTCCTCCGGCAGCCATGTCGCGGCGTCGGAAGTCCGCGACGGTCTGGATGCCCGTGATCTCCGCGATTCGATGGGGGTCGCCGATCTGAACGGTAAACGAAGGTGTTGCCTGGGGCCGATGTCGCACGGTCTGACCGTGACTGCCGATGGCGTGAATTGCGGAAGGGGGTGTCCCGGTCCGTTGCAGAAAGTCGATTACCGCGCGACCGATGAAGTCGCCCAACGCAGCATCTGCAAGCCCGCAGGCGTCTAGACCGTCCTCGCCAGGCCGACTGAGCGCAAGCAGGGCGCGTCTGAGGTCCGGCGGTAGAGCGACGGTCTCGCCGGTGACAATACGCGGCCGAAATCCATCTTCTAGCAGTGCAAGATCAAGCCCGTCGACACTCGTTCCAGAGATTGCACCGACGTAAAGAAGCCCCGTGCCCATGGCCTCAGTCCGCGAGGGCGAGCTGGCGCTCCTGTCGCTGATCCGCGAGCTGTGCCAGCAAAGGACCGGAAGCAGCCTTGAAGCTCGCCATTTCGCCTCGCGGAATGGGTTCGCCCCGCGGCAATTTGACTGTGCGGGGGTTCTGGTGCACGCCGTTCACCACAAACTCGTAGTGGAGGTGAGGTCCAGTCGCCCAACCGGTCGCGCCGAGATAGCCGATTACCTGGCCCTGTCGGACGCGAACACCTTGTTTGATGTTGCGAGCGAACCCGTGTAAGTGCAGGTATTTGGTGGTGACCTGGGTGCCGTGCTGTACCACGAGATAATTGCCGTTCGGGGCGGTACGTGAAGCAGTGATGACGCGTCCGTCACCCGCCGCGAGGATCGGCGTGCCCACGGGGGCGGCGTAGTCGATGCCGCGATGAGGCATGTTGCGATTGAAGAGCGGGTGTCGGCGATTCAGGTTGAAGTTGGAGCTGATGCGGGAGAACTCCACCGGGGCGCGAAGGAAGGCCTGCCGCATGGGCTCGCCATTGGGCGTGAAGTAGTGCGTGTCACCAGCCCGTGTGGTGTAGCGGATCGCCTTGTAGGTTCGCCCCTGGTTGACGAACTCCGCAGCCAGAATGTCGCCATAGCCGATGAACTTGCCGTCGAGGTACAGCTCTTCGAACAGCGCGGCGAACTCGTCTCCGCGGCGGATGTCGAGAACGAAATCAATGTCCCATTGAAAGATCTGCGCGAGACGTAGCGTCATCGCGTCGTTGAAGCCTGCCTCCTGACCCGCGACGAACAGGCTGGCGCGAATCTGACCGGCTTTGAACGCGCGCACGCGATCAGCCTCGCGTGTCAGCTCTTCGCCGGAAAAGCCGTCCTCGTCGCGCGTGAAGACCAGACGCTCAAGCGGAGTTTGCTGATACGCGAGTGCTTCCAGCGTTCCTTCTGCGCTCAGCTCAAACGTGAGCTGGTCTCCGGGTCGGATGTCCTTCAGCCGGGCGCCGTGCGGTTTGCTTTGCACGATCTCGTGGAGGTCGCGCGCAGACATGCCCTCGCGCTTGAAGACGGCGGCAAGACTGTCCCCGCTTTTTACCTCTGCCTTCCGCACCATCGGCGTCGGGAGCTCTTGAGCGTCGGGCAAGCCGGAGGATGCGGAAGGCGAGCGTTCAAGCGTGCGAGCCAACTCGGCGGGCAGCTCGGGTGGCGACCATTCCTCGCGCGGCACCGCACCGATATCAAACAACGTGGCGCCGAGGATGTCCGGCCGATTTGGGTCCGGGAAGCTCGGTGCTGGAATGGTTAAGGGGTTTGATCCGGGCAACGCATCAGCGTCTGGCAGGATCGCTGCCACCGCAACGAGCGATAGTCCGAGCGTTCCGGCGAGTTTTAGGTGCAAGCGTGGGAAGTTGCGGAGGCTCACGGTTCTGAGGTTGTCCTACTACCAGAGGCCGCCGAGGCCCGCATTCAAAGAGACGCGGACAAGGCGGAGAAAACCCGTGTCCGTAGCATTTCCGGGAGTATATGCATTTCGCGAATGGTGGAAACCCTCGCGACGCTTCCAACGTTGCGGTCTCCGCCACCCGGCAGCGGTATTTCGCTAAGATGCTCGCCTGTTCAGACGGCGCAGGGTAGGAGGCGCCGCACCATGCATCCCCTTGAAGAACTCGCAGCACGCGGACTGATAGCCCAGGTTTCAGATCGAGAAGCGCTGCATGATCACCTGGATAGCGGGCAGCGAACCGTTTATTGCGGTTTCGATCCGACTGCAGAAAGCCTTCACGTTGGAAGTCTCGTTCCGCTGCTTGCGCTGCGCCGCTTTCAGCAAGCCGGGCACCGCCCCATTCTTCTTCTGGGCGGCGCGACAGGGTTGATCGGTGATCCTTCGGGTCGCAGCAACGAACGGTCGCTGAATGATCCTGCTACGGTTGCCGGTTGGGTGGCACGAATCCGCGCGCAGGTAGAACCTTTCTTGAGTTTCGACGGGCCGGCTGCGGCGGAGATAGTTAACAATCTGGATTGGACGGCGGATTTGCCGTTAATCGAGTTCCTTCGAGATATCGGCAAGCACTTTTCGGTGAACGCCATGATTCAGCGGGACTCGGTCCGCACCAGGCTGGATCGAGAGGGAGACGGCATTTCCTACACCGAATTCAGCTACATGCTGCTGCAGGCGATGGACTACCTGCACCTTGCCCGGGAATTTGACTGCTCGCTGCAGATTGGCGGCAGTGATCAGTGGGGCAACATCGTCTCTGGTATGGACCTGGTGCGCCGCATCCTGCGACGTGAGTCCTATGCGCTGACCCTGCCCCTGGTCACGCGTTCCGATGGGGTGAAGTTTGGCAAGACCGCATCCGGCGCCGTGTGGCTCGACCCCCAAAAGACCTCCCCTTATGCCTTCTACCAGTTCTTTCTGAACTCGAGCGATGCGGACGTAGGGAAATTTCTGGGCTATTTCACCTTCCTCGACCCCAGCGCTATCGAGGCCGTTCTCGCGGCGCACGCGCTATCTCCGGAGCGGCGTGAAGGGCAACGCTGTCTCGCCCGCCAGATCACGGAGCTGGTTCACGGATCAGCCGCGGTCGAGGCGGCAGAACGAATTGGTCGTGTGCTTTTCGAGGGGCAGGTGAATGAGCTCTCAGAAACAGATCTCGCACAGCTTGCCCTTGATGGAATGGATGCGGTCGACATTGCCGATCCCGGCTTTGGGTTGCTTGATGCTCTCGTTCGAACCGGCTTGGCATCATCAAACAGTGCGGCAAGGAAGCTCGTCACATCTAAAGCCATCAGGGTCAACACCACCTTGTGCGAGCAAGCCGAGCGCCAGTTCGATTGGAGTGATGCTCTGCATGGTCGTTACTACGTGGTGCGCCGCGGTAAAAAGAACTGGGCGCTCATTTCTCGAGCTGCGCAGGTATAATGACTGTGATTTCAGTGGGTGCGATTTTTCGCTAACGCGCCTGAAAAAAACCGGAAGAAGCGCTTGCAGGGCATTCGAGCCTATGTACAATACGCCTCCCTCGCCCCGGGGACGAAAGTAAACGGGGCCGATCCTTAAAAATCTGAACTGAACAAGCCATTCGTGTGGGTGCCTGTAGGACACCGCCGGAAGCGCGTCGCGAGACGAAGTTTTCGGGTGATTTACATGCATTAGCAAGTTAATTCATTGAGTAGAAAGCATCGACGAGTGGTCGCTGTGGCGCCGAAAGGCGTGACAACGATCCCTTCAGTAAAAAACTGAAGAGTTTGATCATGGCTCAGATTGAACGTTGGCGGCAGGCTTAACACATGCA
>DMUF01000100.1:0-10055 GCA_003476445.1 Gammaproteobacteria bacterium
GTGGGGGCACAGCGGTCCGGGAACGAGAACCCGCGCACAATTTCTTGATGAACCCTTCACGAATATGTCACAGAGTTACCGGACTATGGCGCCATACTCAAAGGTAAAGGCAAAAAGCGCCGTGGTTGGCGCCGAGAGAAATGGAACTGGAAGATCTTTTTGAAGGACGTGACGTCCTGGCGGATTGGGTCACGCACGGGGTTGGCGCTGTCGAAGCCGTAACCTGCGATTTGGCGGAAGATGAAACCCCCTGGGTAGACGCCTACGAAGTGTGACTTGACCGCGTTCCTCATGCGGAGGGCGTGGAAACAAGACCGATCGGCAGGCCGAATAGGTTGCCCACGAGAATGAGCAGCAGGGCAGCGCCAATCCCTACGCCTAACCCGACGAGACCGGCCATTCCGGTGCCATGCATGGCGCCGCCGTGGGCGACGTGCCACTCGATTGCGGAGCCTTGCAGCGCCCGCGTAGCCGCCGCCGCGACAAGACTTTGCCCAATCAGCACCGCGACACCTACGATTGGAGTATTGGGTGCCATCGCTGCCGCCACCATGACCATTGCGTAGAAAATGCCGCCAGCAATGGCGGTGCGCCACGCGAGCTTCGGGTACCCCAGCACGCGGTAGTTGTACCAGACGAGCGCGACGCCGGCGATGAACGATCCAAGCGCCGCGGCAACGGCCACCCCGAGTGGCGAAAAGAGGCGCAGTGACGAGGGGTTACCGCGAGCCGACATGTCGATCTCCGTGTATTCGGACGCGCACGTTAACGCATCGTCGCCTGGGCGCCCAAATGCCCATGCCCAGGTGTTGTGCTCGGGCTCTGCGGGTTGACTCAGAGCAGTCGTTGATCCATTTCCAATGCGGGCGTGCTTCCCGCCTGACCGACGATCCGCGCGGGAACCCCTGCGACCGTCGCACCGGCAGGCACGTCTTCCAGCACCACACTGCCTGCCCCCACCTTGGCCCCGGCACCGACCTCGATATTGCCGATCACTTTGCACCCGGCGGCTAGCAGCACGCCGCGGCGGATCTTGGGGTGTCGATCGCCCGTGGATTTGCCCGTCCCACCCAGGGTAACGGAATGCAGGATCGACACGTCGTCCTCAACCACGGCTGTCTCACCGATCACGATCCCGGTGGCGTGATCGAGCATCAAACCGGAACCCAGCCGGGCTGCGGGATGGATGTCTACGCCGAGGCTTGCGCTGATCTGATTCTGAAACAGCTGCGCGAGTGAGCGGCGTGATCGCCCCCAGAGCCAGTGCGCGATTCGGTGTGCCTGCAGGGCGTGAAAGCCCTTGAAGAACAGGAAGGGGGTCGAAAGATCGGGGCACGCCGGATCGCGGGTAAACGCCGCGATCACGTCGAGGGCGGCCGCGCGCAGAATGAGCGGATCATCATCAAGCGCCTCGCTGATCACGTCTCGGATCAGCATGGTCGGCAGCATCGGATTCTCAAGCTTGCTCGCAAGCCGGAAACTCAGTGCCGCGCCGAAGGTCCGGTGATTGAGCACGGTGGCGTGGAAGTAGCTGCCGAGAATGGGTTCCTCGAGGCTCTTGGCGGCTGCTTCTTCGCGCATCAGCGACCAGAATGCATCGGTCTTCGAGTGTGACGCGTCGGTACGAACGGATTCGAAAGCCGCCAGATGTCGCGGTTCCGGTGTTTGCTGCACGGTGCGGTCCCCCCCATTCCCCACCAGCGGGGCAGGGCGAGGGAAGGCTAAACCCTTGGGGCTCATTTGCAAGTTCATGCGCTCGGGCATACCCCCAGGATTGTCCCGCTACCCGTGCCTGTGTAGTGTGCGGACTTTGCTCTGGCCGGGATCGAGATGGACGCCCCAGCGCGTAGCCCCGCCTTCAGGAATGTCGGACTGATATCCCGGCGCAACAGTCCCGAACTGCTCGACAGCGTCCATGTGGTGCGCGATGTGCTCGAGCGTCATGGGGTGACCGTGCTCGTGGAAGACGCGACCGCGCGCATGTTGGGCCCCGCGAACGCGGGCGTGCCGCGTGAGGAACTGGGCGCGCGCTGCGATCTTGTCATTGTCGTTGGCGGTGACGGCAGCCTGCTCGGCACGGGTCGTGATCTGGCGCGTTGGGGTGCCCCGGTCCTCGGCGTCAATCGCGGCGGTCTCGGTTTTCTCGCGGATGTTGCACCCGATCGCATCACGGAACAGCTGAGCGCGATTCTGGCGGGGCGTTACCTGATTGAGGACCACTTCCTGCTTGAGGCACGCGTCGTGCGCTCGGGGGTCGTGCTCGCTCGCTCAACGGCGCTCAATGACGTGGTTCTCCGTCTTGGCGCAGTGCTCCGAATGCTCGAATTCGCGGTCTGGATCGACGGCGGGTTCGTGTACGAACAACGCTCTGACGGTCTCATCATTGCGTCTCCAACGGGCAGCACGGCGTACGCGCTTTCGGCGGGCGGTCCGATCATGCATCCGAGCCTCGACGCCATTGCCATCGTGCCCATGTTTCCGCACACGCTCACGTCTCGCCCACTGGTGGTGCCGGGCAACAGTATGATCCGCGTCGTGATCGGTGAAGCCGGGCCCGCGGATGCCATTGTCAGCTGTGACAGCCAGGTAGATCTGGCGCTCGCGCGCGGTGACGAAGTGCACGTTTCGAAGTACGAATGGCCGCTGCGTCTGGTCTATACGGAAGGACACAGCTTTTACGAATCCTGTCGCAGCAAGCTCGACTGGGGCTCCCGCCTTGGCGGCCGCCGTCAAGGCGGGCGCGGCAGCTGATCCGGTCGGTCCACATCGAGCAGCACGCCAGGGTCGGCAACGTGCACGACCACACGGCGATGCGCATGACGACGCACCACCTCGCGCGCCCCGCTGTCGCCTTGCAGCGCTTCGAATTCCGGCAGCAGATCGGCTGAAAAACCGACCGGGTGGCCCGGCTGATCGCTACCGTCTGATGCTCTGAAGACGGGTTGCACAATCGCTGTCGGCTGCGCGGTCTCCAGACGGTCTTGCAACGTTTGTTTCAGTGTCGCGAGGGTGGTCGCGCTGACAAATGGCATGTCTGCAAGTGCGACGAAGACGCCGGACCACGATCGAATGCGTGCTTCGCGTGCACCGGCTGCGAGCGAGTGCCCCATACCGAGTGCAGCGTCCTTGGCCTGGATCACGAACACCTGAGGACTCTTCGGCCCGGACTCATTCGGGCGCAGCACCAGAATCAGCTCGTCGAAAACGCATCGGTAACGCTCGATGCTCGCCTCGAGCAGCGTTGTTCCGCTCGTTAGGCGAGCATGGCGTTTGTCGCCGCCGAAGCGGCGCGACTGCCCCGCGGCAAGCAGAATGCAGCCGATGGTCTGGTTCACACGCTCGCGGGGCAGGCGGCGCCGCTGGTGGTCCGCGCAGCCGCGGCATGTCTGACGGCGATGAGCTCCGCGATGATGGCAATTGCGATCTCAGGGGGGGTCTTGCTGCCAATGGGCAGACCGATGGGCGCATGGAGACGCTCGATCGCCTCTGTGCCGAGCCCGAGGGCTTGCAGCCGTTCGCGTCGATTCGCCGAGGTGCGCGTAGAACCCATCGCGCCCACGTAGAAGGCATTCGTGCCGAGTGCCTCGAGAAGCCCCATGTCGTCGATGCGCGGATCGTGGGTCAACGCGACGATCGCGGAATCGCTGTCGCTCGCGCAACGCCGGATGGCGTCGTCTGGCATGTCACAGATGCACTCGACGCCCGGAACAGAGAAATCGTCGATCAGGTGCTGCCGCGGATCACATACGCGTACTTCAAAGTCGAGCGTCTGTGCCAGATCGGCCAGGTAGCGGGACACCATGCCCGCCCCGATGATAAAGAGTTGCTGCCGCGGGCCGCAGGTGTGGCGCAGAAGCTGCTGATCAGGGTCCCAGTCCAGCGGCTCGAACCGTGCCGCGGGCTCTACGTCCCGGGTTCCCTGTGCGAGATGCAGCACGCGGCGGATGCGCTGCCGGCGCGAGAGGGCGTCCACCACCGCGTCGAAATGCGCCTGGGTCAGGGCGTCCGGAGTCAGTGGCTCGATGACGATGTGCAGCGAGCCGCCGCAAGGCAGCCCAAACTTCTCGGTTTCTTCGGCGGTGATGCCGTAGCGGAAATACTGCGGTGCCGTGCGCGCGAGCGCCCCGGTTGTGAGTTTTTCGAGAAGGTCGTCTTCGACGCAGCCGCCCGAAAGCGATCCGACCACGCGGCCCTCTGTGTCGCATGCAAACAGCGAACCCACGGGGCGCGGTGATGATCCCCAGGTCTCGATGACCGTTGCCAGCCAGCAGGAGCGGCCGGCGCGGAGCCAGTCGCGAACGGTTTGCAGGACTTCCTGATCGACGGCTTGCATCTCGTGCAGCAACCTCCGAAAGTTCGCGCCCAGTCTACTATCGTTCCGGTCGCTCTTCATGCGCGTGATCGACACCGATACCGACGTCGACCTTTCGGCGCTCACCGCCTGGCTCTGGCAGGCCAGCATCGGCCACCGGGTGTTCGAGGAGCGCGGCCGCCAGATTCTGGAGATCGCGGATCCGGCTGACGCTCAGGTTGCCCGCGCGGCCTATGACGCCTGGCGTGCCGGCGCGTTGCCTGCCGCGCCGCAGAAGGTCCGGCGTTCGACGCTGCGCGCCGTGGGTCGGGCGCTGCTGCGCTTCCCGGGGCTTACGCTCATTCTGCTCGCGGCGCTGCTCGTGTTCCCGTTCAGCCTGCCGCTGGGGGAAGGGCATCTCAATCCTCTCGCGGCGCTTCTGCTCTTCGTGCCGCAGGGGGGTACCCCGCCAGGGCCCTGGCGGCTGATTACCCCCATCTTCATGCACTTTTCCGTAGTGCATCTCGCGTTCAATGCAGCGGTTCTGATCGAACTCGGGCGCCGCATTGAGCGAGGTGGCAGCACGATCGGGCTACTGCTGCTGGTGGGGTTCACCGGCGTACTGAGCAATATCGCGCAGTCTGTTGTGAGCGGTCCCGATGCGCCGTTCGGCGGTCTGTCGGGCGTCGGCTACGGACTGCTCGGATTTCTGCTCGCGCTGGGTCGCAGGCGGCCAACGGATCCGCGCTGGCAGCTGCCCGCGGGCCTTGCCATGGGTTTGCTGTTCTTTCTGGTGTTGTTTTCGACCGGCATTACCGATGCGTTCGGAATGCCGGTGGCTAACGCCGCGCATTGGGGTGGGCTGGTCGCCGGTGCACTGGCGGGGTTGCTTGGCCCGGTGCCGGGGCGGGAGCGACGCGCCTTACCCTAGTCATCTGGCTCTTATGGAGTTTTGTCATGCTGAAGGATGCCGATGTCGCTGCCGTCCGCCTTGCGGATTACCGTTCACCCGCCTATCGGATCATCCACACGGATCTGACCTTTGACCTCGCGGATGGCACCACGCGTGTCACCAGTCGGCTCACGCTCGAACGCGACCCATCGACAGCGCCAGGCACGCCGCTCGTGCTCGACGGGCAAGCGCTCGAACTCGTGTCCGTTGCGGTGGATGATCGCCGGCTTGAAGCCAACGAGATTCAGGTCGACGCCGAGTCGCTCACGCTGCTTGATGTGCCGGCGGCCTGCACCGTGACCGTGGTTACGGACATTCACCCGGAAACGAACACGGCGCTCGAGGGCCTGTACAAATCGGGGAGCATGTACTGCACCCAGTGTGAGGCGGAGGGTTTCAGGCGTATCACCTACTACCTCGATCGCCCGGACGTGCTGGCACGCTTTCGCACCACGCTCATCGCCGACGCGGCGCGGTATCCCGTGCTGTTGTCGAATGGCAATCTGATCGCGGATGTGGCCCTCGGGGATGGGCGCCGGCAGGTCACGTGGGAAGATCCGTTCCCGAAGCCGTCGTACCTGTTCGCGCTGGTGGCAGGTGATCTTGCGCTGCTTGAAGATTCGTTCACCACTCAGTCCGGGCGCCGTGTCGCCCTGCGTATCTATTCTGAACCGCACAACATCGGTCAGTGCGGCTATGCCATGGAGGCCCTGAAGCGCGCCATGCGCTGGGACGAGACCGCTTATGGTCGGGAGTACGATCTCGATATCTTCATGATCGTCGCGGTCGATGACTTCAACATGGGCGCGATGGAAAACAAGGGTCTCAACATCTTCAATACCTCGGCGGTGCTCGCGTCCGCTGACACGGCGACAGATGCCAGTTACCTCCTGGTCGAAGGCATCGTCGGCCATGAGTATTTTCACAACTGGTCCGGCAACCGCGTGACCTGCCGCGACTGGTTTCAGCTGAGCTTGAAGGAGGGCTTCACGGTCTTTCGCGATGAGCAGTTTTCGGCTGATATGAATTCCGCTACGGTCAAGCGGATCGAAGCCGTGTCGCTGCTGCGTTCCGTGCAGTTCGCCGAGGATGCAAGTCCGCTCGCGCATCCGGTGCGACCGCAGAGCTACCTCGAGATCAGCAACTTCTACACGCCCACGGTTTACGATAAGGGCGCGGAAGTGGTGGGCATGCTGCATGCCCTGCTCGGGCCGGAGCAGTTTCGTGCCGGTACCGATCTCTTCTTCGCCCGGCACGACGGCAGCGCGGTCACGACCGATGATTTTCTGGCTGCCATGCAGGCTGTTACCCCGATCGATCTCGCGCAGTTTCAGCGCTGGTACGATCAGGCGGGGACCCCGGTGGTCTCGGTCGCATCTGAATTTGCTGACGGTCGCTACCGCCTAACGTTCAGTCAGCGTTGCCCGCCGACACCGGGTCAGCCCGACAAGGAGCCCATGCTCATTCCGATTCGCCTCGGGCTGCTTGATCGCAACGGCACACCGCTTGCGGGCGTGACGATCAAGTCCACGGATCCGCTTCGTGCCGAGGGCACGGACGGCTACATGCTCGAGCTGCGTTCTGCGACCTGTGAACTGCTGATTGAAGCGCCCGCAGCGCCGGTTGCGAGCCTGCTGCGGGGTTTTTCCGCACCCGTGCGGATGGAGTATCCGCGGCCCGCCGCGGAGCTCGCCCTCATCGCTGCGCACGACACCGATGGTTTCGCGCGCTGGGATGCGCTGCAGACACTCATCGTGGACGATCTTCGCGAACGTATGGCGGGACGGGCCGCGCCGGGCGCGGTCAGCGCGGCATTTGCCACCTTGTTGCGCCACGGGCTTTCGCTGCCGGATGATCCCGAGCGCCTGGCTGCGTTGGCGATTACCCTGCGATTGCCGGATGAGAATTATCTCTTCGAGCAGTTTCAACCCGCCGATGTCGGCGCTCTCAGCGCTGCGCTGGAATCACTTGCGGAAGCGCTCGCGCACGAGCACGCCGAAGCGTGGGCAGCCCTCTACACGCGGTTTGGACGTGCCGACGCCTACGCGCCGACCCCGTTCGGCATGGCCCGTCGCAGTCTGGCGCATACGGCGCTTGGGTTCTGGCTGCGTGTGGCTGACGTCACAATCGCGACCACAGCCGTCGAGACCCTGTATCGCTCGGCGGACAACCTCACCGATCGACGCGCTGCGCTGGTTGCCGCGAATCGCAACCTGCGCCTGCCCGCCGCGCTGTGCGACGAACTCATGGCGGATTTTCTCGAGCGCTGGAAGCACGAGGCACTGGTCGTCAATCACTGGTTTCAGCTCAGTGCGAGCAGCGTGCGCAGCCCTGTCGAGCGTGTGGCGGAGCTGGCGCGGCATCCTGCCTTTGATGCGCGCAATCCGAACAAGCTGCGCGCGCTTTACGGCGCGTTTGCGCAGCAGAACTATCGCCACTTTCACGCTCTGGACGGCAGCGGGTACCGGTTCCTCGCGAGCGCCGTGGTCGATCTCGATAGAACCAACCCGCAGGCGGCAGCCCGGCTCGCTGTTCCGCTCACGCGCTGGCGGCGCTATGACGCCGTGCGGCGGAGCGTCATGCGTGACGCGCTGGCCGCGGTGGCGGCGCGGGACGGGTTGTCGCGCGATCTCTTTGAGGTGGCGAGCAAGGGAATCGCGGGCGACTGAGTCGATTGACTCAGGACTCGCCGCCCGCCGCGGCAAGAAGCGAGCCGCCGAATGTGGCGGCGAGCCAGCCGGAAAGCGTGCTGATCTCTGGCAGCGTGTCCGGATCAGCATCCAGACGAAAAGCCACATAGCCATCGGGTCGGATGACATAAAGGGTGGGTCGCGGCGCATTCCACGCGAAGACATCGCCTACGCACAGCACAAAGCGCGTGCGCGCGTTCAGCCAGGTGAGACCGACCATATCGAGCTGCCGCAGGTAGGTCGCCTGCGCCTGCGTTCGATCGGCAACCGCGAGCACGAACGTCCAGTTACGACCGTCATACAGGCTGCTCCACGGTCTCGGTCCGCCGTCACCGTTACACATGTCGGCGCCCGGGGGCATGCGCATACCCGCGTTAATGACGCCAGGCTGCGCCTGATCGAACCACATGCGATCGTTGCGATAGCTGAAGGTGACTTCGCCCATGTCCCGATCGGCAGCGGCGATCGCGGAGCTGGGAAGTGAGCGCATTGCGCGCACGCGGTCCTCGCGATCAAGCGCTGTCCATAGCGTATGGTTCGCATCGCTCGCCGCGTCGATCACGCTGAACATCTCTCGACGGTCCGTGTTGTAGCCGTCGAGAATCGATGCATCAGCGTTCAGGCGCAAATGCGCCGTCAGGCGCCAGGCCAGATTAACGCCGTCGTGAATGCCGGCATTCATGCCGAAGCCGCCCGCGGCGGAACACAGGTGGGCAGCATCGCCCGCGAGGAACACCCGCGCGCAGCGGTAGTCCGGAACCGCGCAGCTGTGCATGCGAAACCCGGAGGACCAGGGCACGCTCCGTACCTGCGCCCGTAGTTCTGCGACCTGGCCAAACGTCGCGTCGAACAGTCGGTGCAATTCTTCAGCGGAAAACTCGCCGGGTTTGAAGTCTGGGTACTCACCTGCGCGCAGCGTGGCGAAGAACATAATCCCGGAGTCGAGAGGAAAGGCGAGTGCCACACGCCCTGTTGCGAAGAAAATACGTGCTTCAGTGACGCTTTGTGCCGGATCGATCGTGAGCTCGCCCCCCACCCAGCGCTCCGGATAATCCTTGCCCTCCATTTGCATGCCCACCGCATGACGCACGCGGCTGCGCGCGCCATCCGCCCCGACGAGAAAGCTCCCGCGAATGCGGTGGGTGCCCGTCGGCGATGTAACCTCAGCTTCGACACCGTGGTTATCCTGCGTCAGCGCAACGAGACGCGTATCGGCTTCGACAGGAACACCGTGAGCGAGCAGCTGTTCCGCGAGCATCCACTCCACCTGCCACTGCTGCAGATTCTGTGCGGGTGGATAGGGTGAATCGATGCGCCCGAGCTCCCTGCGCAGCAGTTCGTTTCCGGACGCATCGAGAAACCGCGCCGTTCGCGTGGGTTGCGCGTAAGCGACGATGCGATCAGCGACTCCCAGCGGTGCCAACAGCTCCATCGTGCGCGCGTGGATCGCGCTCGCGCGGGCCGTGGCGTGCCGGATGGGTTGCTCATCGATGATCCGCACGCGCACGCCTTGCAGAGTCAGTGCGAGCGCGGTGGTCAGTCCGGTCGGGCCGGCGCCGACGATCAGGACTTCACAGGGAGAGGGAGTACTCATGGGAACCTCAGGTCGCGCGCACAGGCGCGCAGTATCTCAATGCGGAGCAGACACGGGAAAGAGCGGGGGTAGCGCCTCCGGTTGGGTCTTTTGTCGAGCGGCGAGCCCGTCGAGCACGGCTTGCATCTGTCGTGCCGTCGGCGGCGGCAGTGACGGTGAGCCAAAGCGCGCGCCGGCCAGCAGGCGCAGCACCTCGGCGCCGCCATCGGCTCGGAACAAGGCTTCTGGCGTTCCGTGAGCTCTTTCATAGCGCAGTTCGAGATAGCGACGTAGCGCGGCATCGGCGAGTCCGAGATCTCCGCGTTCAAGCGCACGCAGGAGTCGGCGTCGGGTCAGAAACAGTGCGCCGCGCAGCCGCAGCGTTGGGACGAATCGCCCGAGTCGCCCGTGCCGGAGGCGAAGGACCGTGCGATAGCGCCGCCAGGTGATCTGTAACAGCATCACAAACGCCCCTGCGACGAGCAGGAACATGAGGGTGATCACACCGAGGCGCAGCCAGGCGGCCTGCTGCGCCACGCTATCAGCGGA
>DMUF01000100.1:10441-12140 GCA_003476445.1 Gammaproteobacteria bacterium
GTAATCGTGCGCGAGCCGCTTTCGGCAACTCGCATGCGACGCGCGTTCACATCCCACCAGGTGACGCGCAGTGCGGGCACGATCGCGATACCAGGTTCAGCCGCCATGAGCGTGTAGCGTGAGCGCCGTGTGCCCACGATGCTCGTCCCATCCCGGTTATCTTCGAGCACAGGGGGCTCGGGATATTGTCGCAGCGCGGTTCCGGGAAGGTCGTCAGCGATCGGTGTGATCGATGCCGCCAGGTTGCCCTCGACCGTGATGATCACCTCGCGCTCGAGCGGATCACCGGTGGCGAGCGTGTCGGTTGCGGGCGACCAGCGGTCGCTAATATCGACGCTCTCGGCGGGAAGCCACGGCAGATCCGCAGGCCAATCGGCTGGGATCGGCAGCGCCTCGATATCGATGGTCGGGCTGACCACGCGTGCGCCCACGCGGCGTATGGCTCCGTTCTTCACGATGCGCACACTCGTTGTGATCGAGATGGAAGGAATGGTCAGTCGGCCCGGAGCACTGGGAAAGATGGCGAACTGCTGCTCGATCACCTCGAAGCGATCACCGTCACGAATCGACGTGTAGGAGCGTGTGGCACCGACCGCAAAGACCTCCGCTCCCGACAGTTCCGGAGGTCCGGGGAGATCGCTGTAGATCTGGGATTGCTCCGAGTAGAAAAGGCGTCGCGTGAGGATGGTCTCGCCCTGGGTATAAACCGGGTTGCGGCTCACGGAGACCTCGAAGAAAACGCTGCCCTCCACGGCCGAGCGTAGGGCAGGATCCGTGCCGGACACCCGCAGCGTCAGCGCGGTGGACTGTTCCTGTCCGATCTGGAGCGGCGGAATAGTGAGCGTGCCCGCGCGTTTTGGTCGCAGCGTGATCGTGTACTCCATGGCGGATTCGCTGCCCGCGTTGCTGAGCGTGAAACGGCTTGCTGTGTGCGTGCTGAGTATCTCGAAGTCTTGCTCGAGCGGGCTCAGATCCGGATCCGCCCCGGCGTTTCCCGTGACCTGCAGCGACAGTCGCGCCGTCTCGAGCTCATCGATGGCGGGCGGATGCACGGAGGCGCTCACCGCTGCGAAGGTGCTCGCGGTCCCGAATGTCAGGGCAAGCAGCACGACATAGCGCAGCGCGGTGCATGTGGCTGACAGAACGTCGCACGCGCGATGGGTGGCGCTGAATATCGCACGAACCGCGGTCACCAGATCTTCTCCGGATCGGGCGCTCGATATTCCCCGCGACGCAGCCGCTGACTGGTCTCGTGCTGAAACTTGCGCCGCAGCAGCCCGCCGGGATCGTCCGGCACCCGACGCAGCCACTGCTCGAGCGCGTCGGGCGAGAGTGGCTGCTCCGCCAGTTCCGCTTCAGCCTGCGCCTCGGACGAGGGGCCCGTTTCGGTCTCTGCCTGGGCGACGTCTTCGGGACGCTCCCCGGACTCCGGGGCCTGTTCCTGCCCGGGTGCCGCGGTGTTGTTGCCGCCGTTGGGGCTCGACTCGGACTCGCCCTCGCTGCCGCGCTGATCCTTTTGCTCGTCGTTGCTCTGTGCTTCGCGGCGCTCCTTCATGCGTTGTACAAGGTCGCGATTGAAGGCGGCATCCGGATCCTGCGGTGCCAGCGCAAGCGCTGCGTCATACGCTGCGATGGCGCCCTCATAATCACCCGCGTGTGCCAACGCGTTGCCGCGGTTGTAGTGCGCCGTGGCGCCGGC
>DMUF01000100.1:12421-16021 GCA_003476445.1 Gammaproteobacteria bacterium
GTGTTCTCGCCCCAGAGGGCTGCTGCGTGGTCGTATTCGCCTGCTCTGTACAGGGCCGTCGCACGCCAGTCATGGTTCTCGAACACCGGCGCGGCGAGACCGGGCTCACCGTCGCGCAGCGTCTGCCAGGCCTGCTGGTCGGGACGTGCCCAGAGATCGTCCCAGGTGTTGGCCTGCACAGGCGGGGGAAACGTGATGAGGGGCAAGGCGGCGAGCGGAATCAGCGCGAGTACGCCGCGACGGAAGCCGAGCAGCAGCAGCGGCAGGAGCGCGATGGCAAACCAGTAGCCCCGATCGGCCCAGAGATCGAACAGACGCTCGGTGGCGCGTCGACTGGCTGTCTCCGGCAACGGGGTAGCAAGGAGATGAGTCACATCTTCGTTGCCAAGCGAAAGATTCTGATAGCGACCGTGCAAGGCGTCGGCAATGGCGGCAAGGCGCTCCGGGTCGAGGCGCGCCAGGATGGGTTCCCCTTGCTGCGTGCGGAGCACCTGGCCCGGTTGGCGGCTGAAGTCGAGCGGGATGGTGCCGCCGGTTTCCGTACCGATCCCGAGAACCGATACCGGCATGCTTGGATTCGCCCGGGTTGTGACGTCAGCCTCGCGATCGACCCCATCGGTCAGCACGATCACGCTGCCCTGGGTGTGTCCCGCGTTCTCAAGCAGCGTCGCCGCGAGGTCGAGCGCGCTGCCGAGATCGCTGCCGAACACCGGCATCATGGCCGGGTGCAGCACGGGCAGCAGATGCTCGATCGTGCGTATGTCCGTGGTCAGCGGCACGACGACATGCGCGTTGCCGGCGTAAACGATGAGCGCGGTACTGCCCTCGCGGCGCTCGGTGAGAAGGTCCGCGATTTTCTGCCGCGCGCGGGTGAGACGCGATGGTCGGACATCTTCAGCGAGCATCGAGAGCGACAGGTCGAGGGCGATCACGACCGCGTCGGTCCGTTGTTCGACAGGTTGCGGCAGGCGTTCCCAGGCGGGCCCCGCAAGCCCGATCACCGCCGCCGCAAGCCCGAGCCCAAGCACCGCCGGCAGTGCCCGTGAGGGACCGCGTCGCGCGGGTTCGAGCAGCGCCTCGAGCAGCACGGGATCGATGCGTCCCTGCCATCCTGATGCCGCCCGTGACTGCCGCTTCCAGAGCCAGGCGATCAACAGGCAGATCGGAAGTGCGAGCAGCCAGAGCGGCCGCAGGAAATGCAGGGCGCCAAAGCCGGGCACCAACGCAGCCAGGTCCTGCAGTAGAGCCAACAACTCAGTCATGGTGCCGACGCCGTGTCATGCCCGACGCCGCTGACGCAACAGGAGCAGTAGCAACATCGCGCACCACGCGAGAGCGAGCGGCCAGTGAAACAGCGCGGCGGTAGGGCGATAGAGTTCGGGATCCAGCGTGATCGGCTCCAGCGCATCGATGGCGGCATACACGCCCATCAGCGCTTCGGTGTCCTGGGCGCGGAAATACTGTCCACCGGTGCGCTCGGCAATTGCGGTCAGCGTGGGCTCATCCATGTCGGCGGAAGGGTTGACCACGCCGCCGAGCATGCCGAAAAGTCCGGGCATGCGCAGAGTCGAGGCGCCCACGCCGATCGTGTAGATGCGCACCCCGCTGGTTCGAGCGAGCTCCGCGGCATTGCGCGGATCCACTGCGCCCGCGTTGCTGGCGCCGTCTGTCAGCAGGATCAGTACGCGCTGCTCCGCCGGTCGCTGTCGCAGCAGTTTGACGCCAAGACCGATCGCGTCGCCGATAGCGGTGCGTCCACCGGCGATCCCGATGGGCGCTTCGTCGAGCAGGCGTGCCACTGTGGCGAGGTCATGAGTAAGCGGAGCCTGCACGTAGGCGTTGGTGCCGAACAGCACCAGGCCAAGTCGATCGCCTTGTCGCCGCTCGATGAAATCCACGAGCACGCGTTTCACGACGGCGAGACGGTTGGTGGTCTGCCCCTCAAGCACGAGGTCTTCGGTGCCCATGCTGCCGGACAGATCCACGGCGAGCATGACGTCGCGACCGGTGACGGGCAGCTGAACGGGCTCGCCGATCCACTGTGGGCGTGCGGCTGCTGCAAGCAGCGCGAGCCATGCAATCCACAACAGCAGCACGTGCCCGCGGGGTTTGCGCAGGGTCGATGCGGTCACGTCCCCAGCAGCGCGGAAGCGAGCGAGCTGCGGGACGGTGAGCGCAGCAACAGGCAGATCGAAGAGCGACCAACGGTAGCGCACGAGCAGCGGCAGGGGTGCGAGCAGCAACAACCAGGGCCAGACGAACTGGATCACGGCGTGCTCCCGGGCCGCGGGCCAAGCCGTCGGGCGTGCCGCGGCGTGAGCTCGCGCAGGAGGCGCGAAACGAGCGCGCTGAGGGCCGACGCATCGATCTCTGCGCCAGGATCGAAGCGCGCGGCACCAAGCGCCTGACCCCGCCCCCGTGTGAACTGCGGCTCGCCAAGGGCGTCGTCCAGAAATCTGAGCCACGCCTGCCCCGAGAGCGGCGCGACGTGGTCGAGAGCGAGTGCGTGTACGAAGACGCGTTTCAGCAGCTCGTTTGCCGCGTGAGCGTAGCCGTGGGCGTCGAGCGTTCCGGCCGTCCGTGCTTTAACAAGCTGCTCATGCAGCGTGCGTGCGGCGCGCAGCGGGCGCCAGCGCCGGCGGCGCTGCCGCCATGCCCGTATCAGGATCAGTGCAACCACCATGCACAGCAGGGCGAGCAGCCACCAGCCGGGCGCCGGGGGCCACCAGCCGGGCGCAAGCGGCTCGTGGATATCTCGAAGCTGTGCAAGCAGGTCACTGTCCATCACAGACTGGCTAACGTGGCGCCGATGGAGGCGTCGGTGGTGAGCACCGCCATACGCACGCCGGCGTCACTGCAAGCTCGAGCAAAGGCGTCCGCATGGTTGTTTGCGTTATCGCGATAGCGCTGTCGCAGCCGGGGATCGCCGGCATCGAACTGCCAGCGTGCGGCACCGTCGGTGATGCGATACAGATCTGCCGGCGGCAGCTCGGCCTCGAGCGCATCGCACACGCGGATCGCGATCACTTCATTATGCCGCGCGAGCGTTCGTAAACCTCGGCGCCAGTGATCCGTGGTCCATCCGGGTCCTGAATCGGGAGCGGACGAGGAGAGCGTCTGAAAGTCTGAAATCAGGTAGATGCGCTGATCGCGACGAGCCAGGCGACACAGCCGGTCGATCGCGGCGGCGATATGTGCCGACCCGGGATGCTGCGCGCCGCGGGCGAGGCGCTGGTTGTATCGGCTCACGTCGCCGAGATAGCGCGCCAGGGTTTTGGCGACGCGATAGGGCGGATGTACGGCGAGGCTGTCATTGCCAACGACCACGCCACCGACGCGATCTTGCTCAGCCAGGGCACGCCACGCGAGGCGTGCGGCGACTTCGGCGGCCGCGACTGATTTGAGCCGCAGGCGGCTGCCAAAAAACATCGACTGCGTCTGGTCGACGAAGATCATGCATACGCGCTCGCGCTCTTCGCGGAATACCTTGGTATGGACGCGCCCTTTGCGCGCCGTCACCTTCCAGTCGATGGTGCGAACATCGTCCCCCGGTGCATAGGCGCGCACCTCGGCAAAATCGAGCCCGCGACCGCGGTACCG
>DMUF01000100.1:16392-16654 GCA_003476445.1 Gammaproteobacteria bacterium
AGCGGACGTTCCTCCCGCGTGCTCAAGGCACGGGCACCTGTTCGAGGAGACGGTCAATGGCGCGATCCGTGGTGATGCCCTGCGCCTGAGCGTCGAATGTCAGAATCAGGCGGTGGCGCAGCGCGTCGTGCGCGACCGACTGCACGTCCTCCGGCGTGACCCATTGGCGCCCGTCCAGCCACGCGACGGCGCGCGCCGCCTGGTCGAGCGCGATGGTGCCGCGCGGGCTGGCGCCAAACTCGATCCACTGCGCGAGCTCGCC
>DMUF01000059.1:0-277 GCA_003476445.1 Gammaproteobacteria bacterium
CTGATCATCTATGACGACCTGACCAAGCAGGCATGGGCTTACCGCCAGATTTCCCTGCTCCTGAAGCGGCCGCCGGGTCGCGAGGCGTATCCGGGAGACGTGTTCTACCTGCACTCGCGGCTGCTCGAGCGCGCGGCGCGGGTGAATGCCGAATACGTAGAGAAGGTCACTGAGGGTCGCGTCAAGGGTAAGACCGGTTCTCTCACCGCGCTGCCCATCATTGAAACGCAGGCGGGCGACGTGTCCGCGTTCGTTCCGACCAACGTGATCTCGATCA
>DMUF01000059.1:554-3917 GCA_003476445.1 Gammaproteobacteria bacterium
ACCAACGTGATCTCGATCACCGACGGACAGATCTTCCTCGACTCTGACCTGTTCAACAGCGGTGTGCGCCCGGCGATGAGCCCGGGTATCTCCGTATCCCGGGTCGGCGGCTCCGCGCAGGTGCCGTTCATGAAGAAGATTTCGGGCGGCATCAAGCTGGCTCTTGCTCAGTATCGCGAGCTCGCAGCGTTTTCTCAGTTCGCTTCCGATCTTGATGAAGCGACCCGCCGGCAGCTCGAGCACGGGCAGCGCGTCACCGAGCTGATGAAGCAAAAGCAGTATCAGCCGATGAGCGTCGCGGAGATGGGTGTCAGCCTCTTTGCCGCGAACGAGGGTTTCCTGCGCGATGTTCCGGTGAACCGGGTGCTCGATTTCGAACGCGGGCTGCTCGCCTACATGCGCGAACAGCATGCCGACTTCATGCGCACGGTGAACGAAACCGGGGCGTATAACGACGGCATCGTCTCCCAGATGCGGGGAGCGATTGAGGCCTACAAGAAGACCGTCAGCTTCTGATCCGTACCGGAGTCTCCGATGGCCGTCGGCAAGGAAATCAAGAAAAAGATCGGCAGCGTGAAGAACACGCAGAAGATCACAAGCGCCATGCAGATGGTGGCGGCAAGCAAGATGCGTCGCACGCAGGAGCGGATGCGCGAAGGCAAGCCGTACTCGGAAAAGATTCGCGCGGTGATCGGTCACCTCGCGAACTCCAATCCAGAGTACAAGCACGTCTTCATGCAGGCGCGCGACGTTCGTCGCATTGGCTACATCGTCGTGTCTACGGACAAAGGTCTGTGTGGTGGTCTGAATGTGAATCTGTTCCGCACGCTGGTGCGGGATATGGCGCAGTGGCACAACCAGGGTGTCGAGATTGACCTCGCGCTGATTGGCAATAAGGCAGCGTCGTTCTTTCGCTCGGTCGGCGGCAATGTCGTCGCTGCTCTGAGCGGAATCAGCGAAGTACCGACGGTGCACGAGCTGATTGGCGGTATTCGCGTGATGTTGACGGCGTTCGAGGAGGGTCGCATCGACCGGCTCTACGTCGTCAGCAATGATTTCGTGAACACCATGACGCAGTCTCCGAAGATTCGTCAGCTGCTGCCCCTCGATGCGCTCGATGACACATCGTTCAAGCATCGCTGGGATTATCTGTACGAACCGGAGGCCCGGCCCCTGATCGAAGGGCTGGTCAAGCGTTTCGTTGAATCCCAGGTGTACCAGGCGGTGGTCGAGAATCACGCCTGCGAGCAGGCGGCCAAGATGATCGCTATGAAGAACGCCACCGAGAACGCGGCAAAGCTCATCGACGAGCTCACGTTGATCTACAACAACGCGCGTCAGGCGGCTATTACCCAGGAAATCGCCGAGATCGTCGGCGGCGCTGCGGCTGTCTGACCGCGGACCCAGGAACAATCGAACGGGCGCGCGTTGACGGGCCCCTTGAGAGAGGCAGTGAAACATGAGCAGTGGTCGCATCGTCCAGATCATTGGTGCAGTCATCGACGTGGAGTTCCCGCGCGATAACGTCCCGAGCGTCTATGACGCGCTCTCGGTCACCGATGCCGGGCTGACCCTCGAGGTACAGCAGCAGCTCGGTGACGGCATTGTCCGCACCATCGCCATGGGTTCATCGGACGGTCTCGCCCGCGGTCTGCCGGTGATCAATACCGGTAAGCCGATCAGCATTCCGGTCGGGGAAGAGACCCTCGGTCGAATCATGAACGTGCTGGGTGAGCCGATCGACGAGAAAGGCCCGGTGAATGCCCGTGAATCCATGCCGATTCACCGCGCCCCGCCGAGTTACGAAGATCAGCGCGGCGGCAACGAGCTGCTCGAGACGGGTATCAAGGTGATCGACCTCATCTGCCCGTTTGCGAAGGGCGGTAAGGTAGGTCTGTTCGGTGGTGCGGGTGTCGGTAAGACCGTGACTATGCTTGAGCTCATCCGCAACATCGCGACGGAACACTCCGGTCTTTCGGTGTTCGCGGGCGTGGGCGAGCGTACCCGGGAAGGGAACGACTTCTACCACGAGATGGAAGAGTCCGGCGTTCTCGACAAGATCTCGCTTGTGTTCGGCCAGATGAACGAGCCGCCGGGCAACCGCCTGCGCGTGGCGCTGACGGGTCTTACACTCGCTGAGAAGTTCCGCGACGAGGGCCGAGACGTGCTGCTCTTCGTAGACAACATTTATCGCTACACGCTCGCAGGAACAGAAGTATCTGCGCTGTTGGGTCGCATGCCGTCCGCGGTGGGTTACCAGCCGACGCTCGCAGAAGAGATGGGCGTTCTCCAAGAGCGCATCACAACGACCAAGACTGGGTCGATCACCTCGGTGCAGGCCGTGTACGTTCCGGCGGACGACCTGACCGACCCGTCTCCGGCAACCACGTTTGCGCACCTCGACTCCACGGTAACGCTGTCGCGCGCGATCACTGACCTGGGTATTTACCCTGCCGTTGACCCGCTCGACTCCACGAGCCGTCAGCTCGACCCGCTGGTAGTCGGTCAGGAGCACTACGAAGTCGCGCGCGGCGTACAGCAGGTTCTGCAGCGCTATCAGGAGCTGCGCGACATCATTGCGATTCTCGGCATGGACGAACTGTCCGAAGAGGACAAGCAGCTCGTGTACCGTGCGCGGAAGATCCAGAAGTTCTTCTCGCAGTCGTTCTTTGTCGCTGAAGTATTCACCGGTAATCCGGGTACCTACGTCAGCCGCGCGGATACGGTGCGCAGCTTCAAAGCGATTCTGGACGGCGAGTATGACCACCTGCCGGAAGACGCGTTTTACATGGTCGGCACCATCGAAGACGCGGCAGAAAAAGCCAAGCGGCTGCAGGGTTGAGCTGAGCGCGCAAGCTCGCGCGGGAGAACAAGCACGTGGCAATGACCATGCACTGTGACATCGTAAGCGCGGAGGAGGAAATCTTCTCCGGCCGCATACAGTCGCTCACCCTCACCGGTACGTTGGGTGAGCTCGGCGTCATGCCGGGTCACGCGCCCCTGATCACGGCGATTCGCCCGGGGCCGGTGCGGTTGCGCCTTGATAACGGTGAGGAGCAAGTCTTCTTCGCCTCAGGCGGATTTCTCGAGGTTCAGCCCAGCGTGGTGACGGTGCTCGCCGATACCGCGGTGCGTGCGGAAGACATCGACGAAGCAGCGGCGGCAGAAGCGCAGGACGCAGCCCGTCGCGCATTGGAAGATCGAGCGGCGGACGTGGAGTTCAGCCTTGCGGCCGCTCAGCTCGCCGAAGCGATGGCGCGCCAGCGTACCGTTGAAGAGCTCCGCCGCCGCCGGCGTTGATCTCGTCCCCCCGAAGCGCGGGGTTGAGCACGGTCGGAGGTTCGCCAGTTCTCTCAGGGCGCG
>DMUF01000092.1 GCA_003476445.1 Gammaproteobacteria bacterium
GGCTCGGGTCTGGTACGGGCGGGTCTGCTGATTGTCGTGTGGGCGGCTGTTGCAACCGCCGCTGCCGCCGACGCGGTGCTGGATCCTCCGGCTGACGCTCCCCCGCTTGGACGACTTGGTGATGCCGTCGTGCCCACGCGCTATCACCTCGCTCTGGTGATTGATTCCGAACGCGAGACGTTCGAGGGCGTTGCCACCATCGACGTGGATATTCGCAGGCCTGCGTCGCGCATCTGGATCCATGGCGCCGACCTCGATGTTGCTTCGGTCACGCTCGTCTCCGAAGGTCGGCGTATCGCAGGACGTTATCGTGAGGTCGATGCCGCCGGCGTGGCTCGAGTCGATCTTGATCGTGTGCCCGAGCGAGGTCCCGCGCGCCTTGAAGTGCATTATCGGGCCGCTTTCAGCGGCACGCCTGAGGGGCTGTATCGCGTGCGTATGGGAGATGACGCGTACGTGTTTTCGCATTTCCAGGCGTCTGCTGCGCGTCGGGTCTTTCCAGCGTTTGACGAGCCGGGATTCAAGGTGCCATTCGCAATCGAGGTTACAGCGCCCGTGGGGCATCATGTCATCACGGCCACGCGCGAGGTCGATACGCGCCGCGTTCGCGGATCCCTCTCCGGCTCGATGATGCGTTGGCGCTTTGCGCTCACCCCCCCGCTGCCCACCTATCTGCTCGCCTTCGCCGTTGGGCCGTTCGATGTGGTTGATGCGCGGCCGCTGCCTGCCAATAGCGTGCGCTCCTGGTCGGTGCCCTTGCGTGGGGTGGCGGTTAGGGGGCGGGGGCCGGAGCTTGCTCATGCGCTGCGCCACACGCAGCCGCTGGTTGAGGCGTTCGAGCGCTACCTTGAGCTGCCGTTGCCGTACCCAAAGCTCGACCTCATCGCAGTTCCTGACTTTGCTGCGGGTGCGATGGAAAATGTAGGCGCAGTCACCTATCGCGATGACCTGTTGCTCATCGGCACGAACCCCGCAGCGGGGGCTGCGCGCCGTTTCGCCTCTGTGCATGCTCACGAGCTCGCGCATCAGTGGTTCGGTAACCTCGTGAGCCCGCGCTGGTGGGATGATCTTTGGCTCAACGAATCATTCGCCAGCTGGCTCGGTGCGCGGATCGGGCATCAGGTGTTTCCAACCCTGGGGCTCGATACCGAGACACTCGACGCCGCGCTTGCCGTGATGGTCGATGACTCTTTGCCAAGCGCGCGGCAGGTGCGACAGCCGGTCGAAACGCCGCACGATATTGCCAACGCGTTCGACAGCATCACGTACTCCAAGGGCGCGGCGGTGCTACGTATGATCGAGCACGACGTCGGCGTGACGGCATTCCGCGATGCGCTGCGGCTTTACTTGCGACGCTTTGCGAGCGGTGTGGCGGACACCGATGATTTTCTGGATTCGCTCGACCGGGCAAGCGCCGATCCTCGGTTTCGCGAGATGATCAGCAGCTTCATCGATCAGCCCGGTACACCGCTGATCGATACACGCCTGGTGTGTGCGGATGGTCGGGCCGAAGCAAGACTTCAGCAGAGACGCTCCCTGCCTCTGGGTGTCAGCGTGCAGAGCAGTGGACTCTGGGATCTTCCGGTCTGTCTGCGCTATCCGACCGCGGCGGGTGGCAGCGCGATCCGATGCGAACGCATGCGCGAGAGGGCGCTCGTGGTGCCGCTTCCTGCGAGTCACTGTCCGGGCTGGATACTGCCCAATGCCGATGCCATGGGTTACTACCGGTTCACCCTTGATGCGAAGAGCTGGAACGCCGCGTTCGAGCATCTAGATGCCATGACTCCGGCGGAAGCGCGCATGCTCTTCGCCTCGTTGTCCTCGGGTTTTCGCGCCGGCGAGGTCAGTGCGGCCTCCTTGCTCATGGGCATGCGCCGCGCGGCGCAGCACCCTGATTGGGAGGTCGCTACGGCGCAACTTGGCAACATGATCCGGCTCAAGGCGTTTTATCCGGATGCTTCGCCCGCGCGCGTGGCGCTCAAGCGCTTGATCGTCGAGCTCTACGACGAGCGGCTGGACGCCCTTGGACTGGCGCCGCGACCCGATGAGCCCGAGCTGCATGCGCTCAATCGGCGCGTGCTTGCGCGCGCGGTTGCGCTGCACGGTGCTGATCCGGATTGGCGCGCTCGGCTGCGCCCTTTTGCTCGTCGTTACCTCGACGCGCCCGCTCTGAGCCCCCGCGGAATTGATCCCGAACTCCTGGAGATCGCGCTGGCGGTCGAGCTCGCGACGAGCAATGCGCAGCGGTTCGAGGAGCTTGCGGCACAAGCGGTCGAGAACGAGGACCCACGCTTTCGGCGCCGGATGCTGGGCGCGCTCGCAACGGGCGCGACGTCCGATCGTGCGCCAACCCTGTTCGCTTTGCTTGGTGCTTCGGAGCTACATGACCACGAAGCGGTGCGTTTGGCGCGGCGCATGGCGAGCAATCCGGCGCTCGATGACGTTCTCTGGGCCTGGATGAGCGAGCCTGAAAATCTGGATGCGCTGCTCGAGCGTTTTCCTTCGCGCCGCCGCGGTAGTGTGATTGCGCTCGCTGCGGGTGCCTGTGATCGCGGCCGTATCGATAGCTTGGCGACGCTCTTTGCCCCTCGCCTAGACGCGATGCCTGGCGGTCCGCGGGTGCTGCGCCAGGCAGAGGACACCATTGAACGCTGTGCCGCGTTGCGCGAGCGTTATCGGCGCCCGCTTGCGCAGGCGCTTGGCGCCGGGGGTTAGGGCATCCAGTATGTTGCTGCGCCAGTGTGGCGCAGGCGCGGTCCGGTCAGAGTGAGGCAACAGGAAGAGCAGTATGGCAACGGTTCAAGCGGATCAGCCGATCTTGGTGGTAGGCGCTGGCTTCGCGGGCGCAACGGTGGCGCGGGAGCTTGCTGACGCGGGGTATCGGGTCGAGGTGATCGACCGGCGGTCACATATTGCGGGCAATGCCTTCGATGAGATCAATGCGCTCGGCATTCGCGTGCATCGTTACGGCCCGCACATCTTTCACACGAATAACGAGCGTGTGGTGCAGTGGCTCTCGCGCTTTACCGAGTGGATACCCTATCGGCACAAGGTCAAGGCGGCGCTCGCGGATGGTCGGCTTGTTACGCTGCCGGTGAATCGGGAGACTCGCGATATCGTGGGTGAAGCGAACGTGCTCGACACGTTCTTTCGACCGTATACGCGCAAGATGTGGGGTGTGGAGCTGGAGGCGCTGAGCCCCGACATTCTCAACCGTGTACCGGTGCGTGATGATCTGAACGAGGACTACTTCCCCGGCGACGCATTTCAGGCCATGCCCACCCAAGGCTATACCGCGGTGGTTGCGCGGATTCTCGATCATCCGCGCATCAGCATCGCGCTTGATACCGTATATTCCCATGACCTGGCGCGCGGTTATGCCCACGTGTTCAACTC
>DMUF01000186.1:0-718 GCA_003476445.1 Gammaproteobacteria bacterium
TCCGTGGCGGCCGCCATCGCCGCAGCACGTAAGGAAGCGTCCGACTGGCGCACGGTCTCGCGCGAGACCGGCTATATGCTGTATGTCGTTCGTCCAGCCTGACCTTTGCGGCGGCGTCTGCACGAGGCCAAATTCGGCCATCTGACGCCGAAATTCCAATCGCGCGCCTCGTGAGCGCACGATGGCGGCGATACCGCCATGCTGCGCCTCCATCAGTCATTGACCTTTAGGCGATGGAGGCTAAGCCTGCAAAAAAGCCAGGCCAGTATTACGGGTACCGCTCAGCCGCTATCCCGCCCAGCTCTGCGCGGCTGCGGGATACTCAGGAGGTCTGCAGCGCGCGCTGGACAGACTCCGGATCGCGCTCGATCACGAGCAGATAGGCGCGCGTCGGACCCTCCGGTTGCCGAAGGCCCTGCTCCCAGTGACGCAGGGTATGCACGCTGAACCCAAAGCGGCGCGCAAACTGTGCCTGAGTGAGCGCAAGCCGAGCGCGAATCGCCTTGACGTCGATATGGTGCGGAACATCAACCCCGCGGGGTTGCTGTGGCTCAGTCGTCTCGAGAGAGGTCTCCGGGGTATCACGCCGGACGTAGGCAACCGCCCCCTGCAGGCGCTTCCGCAGCCTGTCGGTGAATCCCACCATGACGTATGCCCCTCTTCGTGACCCGCAGATTACAAAATAGTGCGGCAATCGGGTGCCCGTCACAAGCTGCCA
>DMUF01000186.1:1025-7133 GCA_003476445.1 Gammaproteobacteria bacterium
TCCGCAGTTGTCCGGAGTGTCGCAGGCGGGGCCCGCGTCTAGGCTGCGGTAAATGCCGCTCGGGGACGCTTGCTCTGGCTACAGCATCGGGTTCCCCGCTCTCACGTCGGCGCTTTCTCTCGGGGGCCATGAGTGTCGCTGGCATGGCGACCCTCGGGGGCTGCGCGGCTCTGGGCCCCGGCGCCACGCCGCCGCTGGCCCGCATCTACGGCACCACTCCTCTCAGCGGCAACCATGAACCCGGACCGCCGCTTATCTTCATTCCCGGCGCCTTTGGAACAACGCTCCAGGACGGTCGCCGCGAGCGCTGGCCATCGTCCACTCTCAAGCTCCTGTTCAGTCGCTACGAAGATCTGGCGATGGCGATTGACGCCAACGGAGAGTCCGCGTCTCCGGAGCCGCTGCGTCCCAGCGGCGTCATGCGCGAGGGATTGGGTTTCGATTTCTACGGCAGACTGCTCGATGCCCTTACCCAGATCGGGGGCTACGAACTCGTCGCAGCGGGCAGCCCGCCGCCCTCGAAGCGGCGCGCGCTGTACGTCTACACCCACGACTGGCGTCGCGATAACCCGAGCCTTACGCCAGGTCTCGAGCAGTTGATCGCCCAGATCAGGCTTGACCACGGTGCGCCGAAGCTTCGGGTAGATATGCTCGGCCACTCCAACGGGGGCGTGCTTGCCGCCTGGTTCGTGCGCTACGGAGTGGCGCGGCCTGCCGCCCAGGGCGCCACGATCCCCGTGCGCCCTGGCCGGAGCACGGTGGGCAGACTGTTCCTGTTGGGGACACCGCTGCGGGGGACCATTCAGCCGGTGCTCGCGCACCTGCGCGGAGAAGAGATCGGGCTGCGTCGAATTCCGCCAGAGGTCCTGGCCACCTGCCCAGGCCCGTTGCAACTTTTTCCGCACCCGGACGAATGCTGGCTGATCGACCGCGAGGGCAACGAAACGGCTGCCGATCTCTTTGACGACGAGACCTGGCGCACCTACCGCTGGTCAATTTTCGCGCCCCAGGCGCAGGACCGGATCGTGGCGCAACACGGCGGCGGTCGCGCCGGTCGTGACTATCTGGAACGTCTGGAACGCTACTTTGCCCGGCAGCTTCGCGCCGGGCAGGCTTTCATGCGGGCCCTGTCGCAGCCGGCAGGGCCGCTCGAGGTGCCCACCTACCTCTTTGGGGGCGACTGCTCACCAACGCTTGCGCGCTTGCTGCTCGATACGCGTGGGTCCTACCCTCGTGCGCTCGAACGGGCGCCGAGTAAACCACGCGATATCGACTACGCAGCAGTGATGCAGGAGCCCGGCGACACGGTGGTCACCCGCCGCTCGATGACCGGACAGGCGCAGGGTTTGGCGCCGGCTCTCGCTCGCACGCCGGCCATGTTTCTGTGCGCGGAACATCGGACTTTGAGCGGCGAGCCGGTGCTGCTCGACAACCTGCTCCACGCGCTGCTGCGGCCGACCGAGTTCGGCCACAGCGCGGTCGGCTATCACGCCGTCACGAGCCCGAGCCGAGCCAGAATCTCGGCGAATCTCTCGCCCATGCGGCGATAGCCGGCGGGGTTCGGGTGCAGATCGTCCGGGAGATCTCCCGCATCCGCCGCTCCAAAGAGTTCGAGCCCGTCCACGTAGTAGAGCCCGCCGTCGCCGGCGGCACGGCGCTCCGCAACGATCTGAGCGAGGAGTTCACGCACGCGCTCGAGCGTCAGACAGCCCTGACGCAGCCGGGCGTGCCCGGGTTCGGTGCGAAAGCGTCCATCGGCGCCGGGCAGCGTTGGGCCCGGCGTCGTTTCGGCACTCGGGCAGAAGATTGGCGAGATCAGCACGACCGGCGTGTCCCGCTGCCCCTCGCGCAAGGTATCGAGGAACCCGTGCACCGCCGGCACAAACACCCGCTCGCGCATCGTGTCGCCGTTGATGACATTGATGCCAACCTTGAGCGAGATGAGATCTGCAGGCGTGTCGCGCAGAGTGCGCGCCATGAACTGATCGAGGTGACACTGACCACCAAAGCCATAGTTGACGAGATGCAGGCCAAGGGCGCTGGCGGTCACCGCGGGCCAGATACCCGTTGGCGATTCTGCCTCGAGGCAATGACTGATCGAGCTGCCGTAATGCGCCCAGCGCCGCGCCGTGGGCTCAGGCACAGGCACCAGTAAAGACCCCGCATCGAGCTCAAGCCCGCGCAGCTCGACGAACGCGTTGTGGGGCAGCCAAAGCTCGCACTGCTTGCGCCCGCTGCCCAGATTTTCCCAAACCACGGTATGGGCGGGACCGCGCTCAAGCCTGAACGACTCGGGATTGTTTCGATCGAGCCAGATGGTATTGCCAAGCGTCGACTGCCACGTCCTCGGAGATCCACCGTCGACAACCAGATCGAACGCTGCCGGTCGAGGCTCCGCTGGGGGCGTTACCAACCGAGTGGTCTGTGCCGACAGCGCTATTCGGGACGAATCAGTGATGAACACGAGTCGCACGCCCGAGGGCATACGCACGATCGGATCCATGACCGTGGGCAGTTGGGCTCGGGTCCAGGCTGGCAGTCGCCGCGGACTGACGCCTTCGGGTCTGAAGTCAAAATCATGCGCGCCGACCATGCTGACCGCGCCTGCTGCCAGATCCCGACCCGTGTACTGCGCCATCGCTGTTACTCGAGGTTCACAAACAAACCGTCTGGGTTCACCGCCTTGCGGATGACCTTGAGCTCGGTGAGCTGCTGCACCAGGAGCGCCCAGCGCTCGCTGGTCATGCGACCGAGCTGTTCAAGTCCCTCCGGTCGGATCATCGGCACCTGCACCGCCGCACTGTCACGGAACGTGGCCGCGTCCATTGCTTTGTTGATTTGACTCATCGCGGCATTGGTCGCGGAGGGATCGGCGAGATAGCTCTCCCAACCCGCCCGCACCGCAGCGACCACGCGCTTCACTTCGTCGGGATGGGACGCCAGCCGATCGCGCGTGGTGACAAGCACGGTTGTGTAAGGGTTGTATCCGCTATCGGCGATCATGAAGGTATCCACCTCGAGCCCGGCCCGCGCCGCCGTGAGCGGCTCGCTCGTCGCAAAGCACTGCTGCGAGATGGTGGGATCATTCTGAAAATTACCGATGCCACCGAGGTACGGCGCGGTGCGCACGCGAACCGGCGCGTACTTGCGTGAGAGGAATTGGGCATACGGGAGGCCGCCCTGCCAGAGCAGCGTGCCGTCGTTCTTCATCACGTCTTCGATGCCTTTGAAGCCGCGCGACTTGTGCACCATGATCGCCTGCGGATTGATCTGGTAGACCGCGAACAGCGCCACCACATTACCCGCTCCGCGATCGTGGGAGATGACGATCTCGTCTGCAGCGACGATCGCGTATTCCACCTGTTGCGCGCCGACCACCTGAATCGTTGGCGCACCGGATCCGCCCTCGATAATCTCGACCTCAAGCCCGTTCGCCGCGAAATGGCCCACCACGTCGGCCGCATAAAAGCCGCCGAACTGGGGCTCTGCCTTCCAGTTCAGCGCGAGCCGTAACGGCGCCGGATCTGCCTCGATCGGCAGGGCAGCGAACGCAAGCAGCATGAGCGCAACCTGCGCGATTATTCTGATCATCGGGAACTACTCCTCATGTACGGCCTTCGACCCATGAGCAACCGGCTCAGAAGATCGATGCCAATCACCAGCACCAGGGCCAGCAGGGTCGAAGCCAACACACCACCAAACACCAGATCCGTGCGCTGCTGTGTCAACGCAGAGTCAATGAGCGCGCCAAGACCACCGCCAGCAATGAACTCCCCGACAATCGCGCCGATCGTCGCAAGACCCACCGCAATGCGCAGCCCGGCAAGCACATAGGGAATGGCGGACGGAAGCTGGAGCTTGAGAATGGTCTTCAGTCGAGAGGGTCGGTAGAGACGGAACAGCTCGCGCAGCAGCGGGTCCGTCTCCTCCAGCCCGGTGAGCGTATTGGCGAGTATCGGGAAGACCGACACGATAAAGGCTGACGCACGAACCGTGGTTTCGCCGAATCCGAACCAGATCACGAGCAGCGGCGCGATAGCGATGATCGGGACCGTCTGAAAGAACACGCAAAACGGCAGGATCGCCCGCCGCAGGATGGGCACGACAAAGAAGCACACGGCTGCGGTCACACCGATAACCGCGCTGGCAATCAGTCCCCAGAGAATCGAGGAGAAGGTCGACAGCGTTGCAACCCAGAGCTCAGCCCGCAGTTCGACCGCTGTCGCCCAGATGCCGCTCGGCGCCGGCAGGAGATAATCCGGCACCAGCCCGCGACTCACGGAGAGTTCCCAGACGACGAGCAGCACAAAGAGAAAGATCCAGGCCGGCAGTCGCTCACGCAGCTTCATGCCGTCACCTCGAGCGCATGGAAACTTTGCGACAGGGCGCGCACGTAACGATTGAATTCCGGCTGCAGTTTGAGGTCCTGGTCACGAGGCGGCAGGGAGACGCGCTCATCCGCGTGCAAACGACCCTGATTGTTGAGCAGCAGCACGCGATCGCCGAGATAGACCGCCTCCGCGATGGAGTGGGTAACAAACACGTATTGCAGGTCATATTCCGCCCGTAGCTCGAGCAGCAGGTCTTCAAGTCGGAACCGGGTGCGCTCATCCAGCGCGGCAAAAGGTTCATCGAGCAACAGTACGCGCGGCCGCGTTACCAGGGCACGGGCGAGCGCCACACGCATCTGCATGCCGCCGGAGAGCTCGCGCGGAAAGTGGGCGAGGCGCTCACCAAGACCCAGCTCTCGCAGTCGTGCGACCGCCAGCTCGCGCGTTTCCGCCGTGAGTGAGCCTGTCAGCTCGAAGGGCAGCAGCACGTTCTCGAGCGTTGTGCGCCAGGGGACGAGCCTGGGCTCCTGGAACACATAGGCCAGCCGGGAGCGCAGACTCTCCTCGACCACCAGCGTGCCGCTGGTGGGAGCTTCAATCCCCATCAAGAGACGCAGCAGCGTTGTCTTGCCGCAGCCCGAAGGGCCAAGCAGCGCCACGCACTCACCCGCCGCTACGGAGAACGATACGTTCTCCAGCACGTTATGCGCCTGGTTGGGGAAGCGCTTCACCAGATCGCGAACGAGAATGGCCGGCGCTTCCATCAGGCGGAAAACGCCGGCGGCGGCACAAATCCACCGGTCTCACGCGCCAACAGACGCGCGAAGTCGATGCACGTGTGATCGGCAAATTCTGCTGCCACAGCCTGCAGCCCGATCGGCAACCCTTCACGCGACGGACCAGTGGGAAAGACCGTGCTCGGCAGGTACGCCACCGTGGTCAGACCCGCCCAGTAGATTTGCTGGAAGTAGGGATGGTCCGCGTTGTCGATGCGGATGGTTCGCGCTGTCATTGGCATGCTCTGGTCGTGTGGAAACGCGGTGGTCGGCATCTGCGGACAGATGAGGATGTCCCACTCGCCAAAGAACGCGCGCCAGGCCATGCGCAGCGCTTCACGCGCGTCATTGAAGCGAATCCAATCGCGATGGTGCTGCACCGTTGAACGAAGATTGATCGCTTCCACGCTGCGATCCGCTGAATCGAGCGTCGCCGCGCCTGCAGAGAGGCTCTGGAACATCTCATCCGGCAGACCCGCCGCCATCACGCCGTTCAACATGTAAAGATATGTCTCGAAGCTCTGATCCGGGTCGATTGCCGGGCGCGCGGTATCGGACACGGTCGCGCCGGCACGAGCCAGCACTTCTGCAATCAACTGCACGCGATCGGCGATTTCTCGCGCGACGGGCGAGCGCGGATCGTCCGCCCAGATCGCCACCCGATAATCCGCGAGGCTTTTGCGCGCAGGACGGGGCAGATCGAGTCGCCAGCCCGTCGCGAGCGGTCCTGGACCGGCAACCAGATCGAGCGCGAGGGCGAGATCTTCCGCGGTCCGCGCGAGTGGCCCCATCACGGCGATATCCGGTGGCGCGAGCATTCCCGGTAACGCATGTCCCTGCGCAGGAACGATATTCCACGTCGGCTTGTGACCATAGACGCCGCAGAAATGCGCCGGATTACGAATCGAGCCGCCGATATCAGACCCAAACTCCAGCGGCGTAAAGCCCGCAGCAAGGGCCACCGCCGATCCGCCCGAGGACCCGCCCGGCACCCGAGCCGG